>CAZUSV010000057.1:0-28828 GCA_964622645.1 uncultured Anaerolineales bacterium | reverse complement strand
CTACAACCGATTATCAAGTTAGGACAAGCGGATTTCTCGACTGGATTGCCCTCATCCTCGGCCGTGTCCTGATCTCGCTTATCGTCCCCGTAACAACTTTCGCTGTACTGATCGTTGGTTTTCGCTGGCTCCGCGACACAATCCCCAGCGGAACCGCAGAAAAGACAGCCGTCTCATTAGTCGCCATCATATGGGGTGTTGGAGGAGCAGCCATCCTCTATGTGGTATCCAACTGGCTAGTCGAACAACTCAATACCAGATGGATAAAGCGCTTGCAACCTTTTATCTTTGTTGGTCCCGCCGTGGCCATATTGATTTGGTATCTGGCCCTCCCGACTGCCCGAAGCTTCTGGATCAGCCTTTTCAACCGAGATGGGTCTGAATTTATCGGCCTCGCCAACTATTTATCCGTCTTTACAGAACGCACCATGCTTGTAGCTTTCCGAAATAATCTCTTATGGATTGTATTCGGAGCAACCCTTGCTATCGTCTTTGGCCTGCTGGTAGCCGTCCTTGCCGATCGTAGCAACTTTGAAAACGCAGCCAAATCGCTGATCTTCCTGCCTATGGCAATCTCGATGGTTGGCGCTGGCGTGATCTGGAATTTCATTTACGAAGTAAAAGATGTCGCCGATCCCCAAATCGGTCTTCTCAACGCCGTATGGGTTGCTCTTGGCCAGGAACCCCAAGCCTGGACAGCCCTAAACCAACCCTGGAACAACATTTTCCTGATCATTATCATGATCTGGCTGCAAACCGGCTATGCCATGGTGATCTTCTCAGCTGCCATCAAAGGCATACCAGATGAGCTTATCGAAGCCTCACGAGTTGATGGCGCCAACGAAGTGCAAATATTCTTCCGCATTATGATCCCCTACATCATGGGAACGATCATAACGGTGAGTACTACTGTGATCATATTCACTCTGAAGATATTCGATATCGTTATGGTGATGACCGGTGGACAATTCGCCAGCCACGTTATCGCCACGCAATTCTATCGCCAGGCCTTTACAAACAACAACAAGGGCTTAGCCGCTGCCATCGCTATCGTACTGTTGATCGCCGTTGTTCCTGTCATGATCTACAACCTGCGGCAATTTGCTGAAGAGGAGGCCTTCTAATGAGTACGCAAGCTGATAGTTTCGCAAGGAAACAACGTCTTAGCAAAATCATAGTCAATGTTTCGCTCTTGATACTGGTACTGATTTGGACAATACCGACCATCGGTTTATTGGTCTCCTCCTTCCGATCGAGATTTGATATCCAAACATCCGGCTGGTGGTGGATATTGCCCCATCGAGAATGGGTCACAGTTGAAGAATATGAGCCTGGAGATGACCTCGACCGTGATGGCGTCATGGAATTCGCTGGCGTGAGCGGCACGTTCGAAGAATTACGGGCCGGCATTGATACGACTGATGGACGTAAAGTCACTTGGATCGGCAACAAGCGCCTCGGAGTTGTAAAGGTTCAAGAAAATAAATGGACCATGCGTTCCGATTTCACCCTGGAAAACTACGGACAGGTGCTCGCAGGCAAAACATATGAGATACAAACCGCCAGTGGAGAGACGAAAACTGTTCAAGGTGATGATTTTACGGGCTCATTCCTAAACAGCTTGACGATCTCCATTCCGGCCACGGTGATCCCTATCTTGATCGCAGCATTTGCAGCCTATGGTTTTGCCTGGATGAACTTCCCTGGACGCAAACCACTCTTCACCATGGTGGTTGCCCTGATGGTCGTCCCGCTACAGATCGCCCTCGTCCCCATTCTACAGGACTACGTGCGGCTTGATCTGAACGGCACCTTCCTGGCTGTGTGGTTAGCCCATACCGGCTTTGGATTACCGTTAGCCACATACCTGCTATTCAACTACATCAAGGGATTGCCTCGCGACATTCTAGAGTCGGCCTTCATCGATGGCGCATCGCACTTCACCATCTTCTCTCGTCTGATCTTGCCGCTCTCGATCCCAGCCCTAGCCTCCTTCGCCATCTTCCAATTCCTATGGGTTTGGAATGACTACTTGATCGCTCTGGTATTCATTGGTGCAAAACCAGATGTTCAGGTGCTGACCATGCGCATTGCAGAAATGGTCGGTTCACGCGGTTCAGACTGGCACTTGCTCACAGCTGGTGCATTTATCTCCATGATTCTGCCGCTAGCCGTCTTCTTCTCACTGCAACGCTTCTTCGTGCGCGGTCTGCTGGCTGGCTCGGTGAAAGGCTAAATAAGCGAATACACGAGAAAATAGGGTGTTTGGGTGCCGAGCACACCAAACACCCTATTTTTTCGGATTCATCGCTATGCAAAACAGAACAACCTTCAACTGGAAATTTTGGCTGCTATGGGTTGCTGCGACCGCCCTTGGGTGGTTAATAGGTAGTTCTTTTCTCCCCCTAGAACTAGTTGCTGGATTTAGCATGGGGGTAGCTCAATGGTTGGTTCTTCGTCCGCTGTTCCCCGAATCCTGGTGGTGGATTCCACTCAGCACTGGGGGTTGGATGTTGGGTTGGGGATTCAGCATGGCTATTGGCATTCCGCAATCGGCAGCCCTTATTGCTGGGACAGTCGGTTTAACCACTGGCGGATTTCAATGGTACATCCTGCGCCGTTGGGTTCCCATCGCTCATTGGTGGATCCTGGTCAATATCCTGGCATGGGTGATCGGATTGAGCGGTTTCACCGACTCCCGTTTGGCAGGATTAGTCGTCGGGATTGTCACCGGTATCGTTCTTGAACTGCTGGCACGCTACAAGAAATGAACAATACCATTCAATTTCCAAAGAACTTCCTCTGGGGCACGGCAGCATCAGCCTACCAAATCGAAGGCGCCTGGAACGAAGATGGCAAAGGAGAGAGCGTATGGGATCGCTATGTGCGCTTGCCAGACCGCATTCTCAATGGTGATACCGGTGATGAGGCCTGCGATCACTACCACCACATGCCTGAAGATGTCGCTTTGATGAAAGAATTGGAAATCCCCTGTTATGGATTTTCCATCTCCTGGACGCGCATCCTGCCTGAGGGGCGCGGTTCGGTCAACCCCAAGGGGCTGGACTTCTACGACCGATTGGTGGATACCCTGCTCGAGGCTGGGATTATCCCCAAAGCGACTCTCCATCACTGGGGCTTCCCTCAGATACTTCAGGAAAAAGGGGGCTGGCCCAACCGAGACAGCGCAGACTGGTTCGCTGACTACGCGCAATTCACCTTTGAGCACCTGGCAGATCGCGTACATATGTGGGACACAATCAACGAACCCTGGGTAGCCGCATTCCTGGGATACGGAGCCGGAGTCCACGCCCCTGGGATTTGCGACGCACTCCAGGCGTATCAGGCTGCATATCACTTGCTGCTAGCTCATGCCAAAGCGGTGCAGCGCTATCGTCAAGGAGGATATCAGGGCGAAATTGGCCTCAGGCTCAACCTGAACCACCTCATCCCAGCATCTGACAGCCAAGCTGACCAAGCCGCCACCCAACGCGTCTACGATGAAACCCACAGCTTCTTCCTTGATCCAGTCTACAAAGGCCAATATCCCGAAACATTCCTGGAATGGCTCGGTCCTCACCGTCCCCACATCGAACACAGCGATCTGGAAATCATTCACCACTCCGCGGATTATTTGGGGCTGAACCATTACAACACAGACCAGGTTCACTTCGACATCTTCGGAGGCTGGCTCAAAGTTCGGCTGACACCCTATTCGGCACCCAGTTGGGGGAGCACAGAAATGGGCTGGGGCATCAATCCAGGGGGCTTGAAAGCCGAAGTACTTAACATTAAAGAGAATTATAGCAACCCCAAAGTTTACCTGGCAGAAAATGGCTGCGCTATGCCTGATATTCCCGATGAAGATGGCATTGTAGCCGACTACGATCGCATCAACTATCTGCGTGCCTACATCATTGCCCTGCATGAGGCCATACTAGAAGGAGCCAATGTTCATGGCTACTTCGTATGGAGCATCCTCGATAACTTCGAATGGGAGCGCGGCTTCAGCAAACGCTTCGGCCTGGTACGCGTCGACCTTGACACATTGAAGCGCACGCCCAAGCAAAGTGCGTTTTGGTATCGCGATGTGATCCGCGAGAACGGTATCACCATCTAAAAAAACAGATATTAGGTATTGGATATTCTTCATGACTGACCACCAACCACTGACCACTGACCACTTCTATTGGTGGCAAACTGGTGTTGTCTACCAAATCTACCCCCGTAGCTACAAGGACACCAGTGGTAACGGAGTGGGCGACCTGCATGGCATCATCGAAAAATTAGATTATCTCGGTGATACCCTCGGCATTGACGCCATCTGGCTATCCCCTTATTATCCATCGCCAATGAAAGATTTCGGCTACGACGTGGCTGATTATGTCGATGTGCATCCTCTCTTTGGAACGTTGGACGACTTCGATGAATTGCTGGAGAAAGCCCACCAGCGCGATATCAAGATCATCATTGACTTCGTTCCCAACCACTCATCAGACCAGCACCCCTGGTTCCAGGAATCACGCTCCTCGCGCCACAACCCCAAACGCGATTGGTACGTTTGGGCCGACCCCAAACTCCCCCCTCCCTCTCCCAAAGTTGGGACGCCGGAGGCGCGCAGAGCGGGGAGGGGGGCTGGGGGGGTGGGTGAGGGCACTGTACCCAACAACTGGCTGGCCGTCTTCGGCGGCTCGGCCTGGGAATGGGACCAAGCCACTGGCCAGTATTACCTGCACTCCTTCCTCAAAGAGCAACCTGATCTCAACTGGCGCAACCCCGAAGTCAAGGCTGCCATGTTCGATGTGCTGCGCTTCTGGCTCGAGCGCGGCGTGGATGGCTTCCGCGTCGATGTAGCTCATTTCATCATGAAAGACCCAGAGATGCGCGATAACCCACCTGCATCGCAGGATGGTCTGGCTTTCCATCGCCCTCACGGTGATTATGATTCCCAAAAGCATATTCATGACAAGGGACATCCCGATGTACATGAGGTATACCGTGATTTTCGAGCACTGCTGGATGAATACAGCACGCAAGCAGCGCGCATGTCGGTTGGCGAAATCCATATCTTCAAATGGGATGAATGGGCCAGCTACTATGGCAACCCCCAAAATGGCCTCGAATTTCACATGCCCTTCAACTTCTCGCTTTTGAAAACCCCCTGGGATGCGGGTGCCATTCGGGGTGCTGTTGATGAACTAGAGGCTGCCTTACCAGCATGGGCCTGGCCAAATTATGTGCTGGGCAACCACGACGAAGGCCGCATTGCCACTCGTTATGGTGCGGATCAAGCCCGGGTAGCTGCAATGCTGCTGCTAACACTGCGCGGTACCCCCACGATCTATTATGGGGAAGAGATCGGCATGCCCGATGTGGATATCCCCGTTGAGCATCAGCTCGATCCCTTTGGGCTAAACGTCCCTGGTTGGGGACGGGACCGCTGCCGCACACCGATGCAGTGGTCGCTGGAACCAAACGCCGGATTCGCTCCCGAGGAGGTAACCAAATTATGGCTGCCTCTAGCAGATGATTGGAGTGAAGCTAATGTAGAGGTTCAGCTCAATGACCCAATTTCATCTCTAACGCTATATCATCAATTGCTGACTATACGCAAATCTAATCCGGCACTGCAACAGGGAAACTATTCGCCTCTCGACGGTATGCCTGAAGGCTGTTTCGTGTATCAGCGCCAGGGAGCAGGACAAACCCTCTTAGTGGCACTCAACTTTGCAGGAGGCTCACAGCGCCTTTCCCTTGATGGAGAGGGTCAAATCTTACTATCCACATTTTTGGATCGAGAAGGAACCGAAAATCTTCGATCACTTAATCTTAGAGAAAACGAAGGAATTATTATAGAATTATGGTAATGGGAAAACTTCATTTTGACGCAGTAATATTTGATTTAGACGGTGTCATCACCGACACGGCTTCCATCCACAGCACGGCCTGGAAGCAGATGTTCGACGAATTCCTGAGAGATCATGCAGAAAGAACTCAGACACCTTTCCGAGAGTTCACCCACGAAAACGATTACCTGCCTTATGTCGATGGTAAGCCAAGATACAAAGGGGTGGCCTCGTTTCTGGAATCGCGTGGCATCGATCTACCTTATGGGGATCCCAGCGATGCCCCTGATCTTAAAAGCGTTTGTGGCTTAGGGAACCGCAAAAATGAGCTCTTCAATGAGACCATTCGGGGTGGCAAGGTAAATGTTTATCAAAGCACGGTCGATTTCATTGACGAACTACGTGCCAGTGGGGTTCGGATTGGTGTGGCTTCATCAAGCAAAAACGCCAAAACGGTCCTGGAAGCGGTTGGGTTGTTAGAGCTGATCGAAACGCGTGTCGATGGGGTCGTCTCCGCAGAACTCGGCTTGAAAGGAAAACCCGAACCAGATATCTTCACCACCGCCTGCGACAATTTAGGTGTGTTCTACGATCGCGCCGTGGTGGTCGAGGATGCCATTTCTGGCGTGCAAGCTGGCAGCAATGGCAACTTTGGTTTGGTGATCGGCATCGCTCGCGAGGATAATGCCGTCGAACTGAAACGCAACGGCGCCGACATCGTGGTCGAGGATATGGCTGAGATCAGCATCCAGGTAGTGGAAGATTGGATGACCAAAAGCCTGTATGAAGAGGGATGGTCAATTAGCTATTATGACTACGACCCTGAAAAAGAGGGCACACGCGAAACGCTGCTGACCGTGGGAAATGGTTATTTTGGAACCCGAGGCGCGCTGGAAGAATCCCAGGCCAGTGATACCAATTATCCTGGTACCTATATCGCAGGATTATATAACCGGCTGGAATCCATTGTCGCCAGCCGCTCAGTCTTCAATGAAGATTTCGTCAACTGCCCGAACTGGCTGCCAATATCTTTCAGAATTGGTGATGGGGATTGGTTTGATCCTAACACCACCGAAATCTTGCACATTACCCGACGTTTAGACCTACGCAGTGGGGTGCTGCATCGCAGCATGGTCATCCGTGATCAGGACGGGCATGAAAGCCGCATCGAATCGCAGCGCATTGCCAGCATGGCTGAGCCGCATCTGGCGGCCTTACGCTACCGTATCATTCCCTTGAACTACGAAAAAAGCCTCACCGTGCGCTCCGATTTGGATGGTGATTTGATCAACTACGGCGTGCCTCGCTATCGCCAACTCAATTCCAGGCACTTAGAGCCGGTGCGGGAAGGTAGTGACGGGAATACCAGTTTCTTACTGGTCAAAACCAACCAATCGCATGTCTTGATCGCCGAGGCGGCGCGCTTGCTGGTGAGTGTCAATGGCCGCGAAGCCACACCTGAGATCCATGTCGAGACAAATCCTGGAGTAGTGTCAACTACTTTTGAGATCGCTGCACAAAAAGGTGTCGCCATCACCATGGAGAAGATCGTCGCCTTGTATTCATCGAACCAAGGCGATACCAAAGACCCGCTTTCCAAGGCAAAAGAGGCGCTGCGGGATAAAAAGACTTTCGATGATCTATTGCAAGCCAGCACTTCGGCCTGGGCAGAGTTGTGGGATAAAGCTGACATCCGTATCGTAGGCGACCGCATCGCTCAAAAATTGATCCGCCTGCACATCTATCACAGCCTGGTGACAGCCACGCCACACAATGCCCAACTCGACGCGGGCATCCCTGCCAGGGGGTTGCACGGAGAGGCTTACCGCGGCCACATCTTCTGGGACGATCTCTATATCCTGCCTCTTTTCGATCTCCACTTTCCCGAGACTACTAAATCCGCTTTGATGTACCGCTACCGGCGGTTGAGCCAGGCCCAGAAGTACGCCCACGAGTATGGCTACCAAGGCGCCATGTTCCCCTGGCAAAGCGGCAGCGAGGGGGGCGAGGAGACCCAGGTACTGCATCTTAACCCCATGTCTGGAGAATGGGGGCCGGATTACAGTTCGCTGCAACGACATGTTAGTCTGTCTGTAGCATACAATGTCTGGGAATACTTATGGATCACCGAAGATCAAGAATTTCTGGAGAAATACGCTGGAGAGATGTTCTTCGAAATCTGCCGCTTTTGGGCCAGCAAAGCCAGATTAGACGAAGGTACAGGACGCTACAGCATCGACCGCGTCATGGGACCAGATGAGTATCATGAGAAATATCCTGGGGCCAGCGAAGGAGGGCTGAAGGATAATACTTACACGAATATCTTGGTCGCCTGGGCATTCAAACGCGCCTTCGATCTGCTGGATTGGATGAGCACATCTGCAAGAGAAACCCTGAAGGACGAGATCAATCTCACCGAAGAAGAACTAACCCGCTGGAAAGATATCAGCACAAAGCTCAATATCCCACTTTCTGAAGAGGGCATCCTGGAACAATATGCTGGATATTTCGATTTAGAAGAGCTAGACTGGGATTACTACCAGAGCAAGTATGAGAATATTCACCGCATGGACCGCATTCTCAAGGCTGAAGGGCAATCACCCGACGCCTTCAAAGTATCCAAACAGGCCGATGTCTTGATGACTTTCTATGTGCTTGGCTCGGGTGAGATTAAAGGAATACTTGAAGACTTAGGCTATCAACCCCCGGACGACTTGTTGCGAAAGAATTTCTACTACTACCTGAACCGCACCTCACACGGCTCGACGCTCAGTCGCCTGGTGCATGCCTATCTGGCCAATATCATCGGCGATCAAAACTTGAGCTGGCAGCTTTACACTGAAGCCCTCAAAAGTGATTTCATCGATATCCAAGGGGGCACAACCAGAGAAGGCATACATGCTGGGGTCATGGCTGGCACTGTGCTATTCGCTCTAAGGGCCTATGCGGGAATTGACTGGAGCAGTGATCATCTTGCTGTGAGTCCCAGTTTGCCTGCGACCTGGCGGGGCATACAATTCAGCCTGGGCTTCAAGGGAGATCGGTATTTCTTTGAGATTTCTCCAGACAAGGTGAGAGTAAAATTAGATGGAAAGAAAGAAAAGTCAATATTTGTAGCTGATCAGAAAATACTATTAGAACCTGATCAATGGATTGAGGTTGAAAAGAATTAACCACAAAGTACACTAAGGAACACAATGGTTAGAAATTGTTTTTAGTGTTCTTGGTGGTAAAAAGAAAGGAAATAACTGATGTTAGGAGATGTTCTGCTCATCGAAAAGAAACATAAAAAAGCCGCTGAGGCGATTGTCGAGCGCGTCAATGAAATGGAAGGCGACAAAATTGTCATCGCTGTGGGTGGCGAATCCGGTTCAGGGAAATCGGAGTTGGGTCACGAGATCGCCCGCCTGCTCAAAGTTCAGGGGACACCGGCCAAAGTGATGCACATCGATAATTATTACAAGACCTCTCCGCAGGAGCGCAATCCCTGGCGTCAGGAGCACGGTGTCGAGAGCATTGGCTATACCGAATACGATTGGGATACAATTAACAGGGATTTAGCTCAATTCAGAGCCGATGAAGACGATGTTACTATGCCATGCATTGATCTGCTTACCGACCAAGAAGACCTCTTGAAAACTAGCTTCAAAGGTTTACGTTATATGGTTATCGAGGGTCTCTACGCTGTCCAAGCCGAGGCTGACCTGCGCGTCTTTATCGACCTGACCTACCATGAAACCAAGAAAGCCCAACTTGTACGTGGCAAGGAAAAAGTGAACGAATGGCGTATCCAGGTCTTGCAGCGCGAGCACGAAGTTGTGCGTTCACTGCGCCCATTGGCGGATTTGATTGTAGATAAAAACTTCAAGGTTCAAGATGCTAAACTTCTTGCGAAGCACCCCGATAGGGGAAGAGAAGTTTAGCTTCTCATTTAGGATACTATGCACATCGCTTTTCTCAACCCCCAGGGGAATTTCGACCCCAATGACAGCTACTGGACCGAGCATCCAGATTTTGGTGGGCAGCTCGTCTATGTCAAGGAAGTAGCCATCGCCATGGCAGAGCTAGGGCACAAGGTGGATATTCTTACTCGCCAGATCATAGACCCAGAATGGCCAGAATTCAGTGAACCATTTGATGCCTATCCCGAAGCGCCGGATGTGCGTATCATTCGGATTCCAGCCGGACCCAAAGAATTTCTACGCAAAGAGCTTTTATGGCCTCACCTGGTTCAGGGTTGGGTTCCCAATATCATTTCATTCTATCAAGAAGAGGGTGGCTTACCGGATGCGATGACCGCCCACTACGGTGACGGTGGGATGTGCGGCGCGCTTCTTGAAGAAGAGAGTGGCATACCCTTCTCCTTTACTGCTCACTCCCTCGGCGCCCAGAAGATGGATAAACTCAACGTATCACAGGCGAACCTTGAAGAGATAGACGCGCATTACCTCTTCGGTAGACGCCTTATGGCCGAGCGTCTGGCGATGAACCGCTCTTGTGTAAATATCACCAGCACAAAACAAGAGCGGTACAGCCAATACAGCCACAACGCCTACCGTGGAGCAGTTGACTGGACCAACGATGCGCGCTTTGCAATCGTCCCACCTGGCGTCAACATCAGGATATTCGACCGCCATGCCGGGTATTCCGATGAGAAAGCCGTCTACTCGCACATCGAAAAAATGCTCAAGCGTGATCTTTCGCCTGAGCGCCAGAAGCTACCTTGCATTGTCGCTTCGAGTCGCTTGGATCCCAAAAAGAACCATCGCGCCCTGGTCGAGGCCTTCGCATCTAGCTCAGAACTCAGAACTAAAGCAAACCTCGTGATCATAACGGGCAATATCGAAGATCCACTCAATGATTATCAGAGAGCCGGCGAAACTGAGCGAGAGGTGCTGGATAGCCTGATGGAAATTGTCAATCAGGCCAAACTCAAAGGACAGATCACGATGTTCGCGCTCCAAGGCCAGGGACAGTTAGCAGCGGGATATCGCTTCTTCGCCAAGCTGCAATCCGTTTTTGCGCTGACAGCCTTATACGAACCTTTCGGTCTGGCTCCCCTAGAGGCAATGGCTGCTGGAATGCCGGCAATTGTGACTAAGTTTGGCGGACCAAATGAGAGTCTACAAGAAGGAGATAATGAATACGGTTTATTAGTTGATCCTACTGATCTTGATGAAATCAGCGCGTCATTATACTCACTGGTTGTGAATTCTGAACATTGGCAGAAGTATGCAGACGCGGGGTACCAGCGAGTTCAAGATCGCTATTTATGGCAACGCACTGCCGAGGGCTATCTAAAAGTCATCGAGCACGCCCTGGAAGATCCTGATACTGCTCTACAACGAGACAAACACCTCCCCATTCATCCATATTTCATAGAACCAAATGCGGAGAACGACATGACAACCGAAGAGCTTAAGAATCTTTACCTCGATTACGATATTCTTGCGATTGGTGAAACGCTTGTCGATTTTATTTCTCATGAACCCGCCAACTCCTTAAGAACAGCAAGAGAATTCACCCGCTATCTTGGTGGACAACCAGCCAATGTGGCTGTCTACGCGGCTAAGTTGGGAGCAAAATCTGTAATCCTTTCCAAGATCAGCGGAGATCGATTTGGCGAATTTCTAGCCGAAGAACTCCAATACCATGGCGTGAACACTGAAGCCCTACTCCACACCGATGAGCTTCCAACCACAAATGTGTTCCTGACAAAAACAACTGGCGTACCCGATTTTCAAGTCAATCGCGGTGCTGATGTACTGCTCAATATCAGGGATGTCCCGGAAGAGCTGATCCAAAACACCCAGATTGTGCATACATCCTGTTTTGCACTTTCCCAAGAACCCACTCGTTCTGCTATCCGGCGTGCCCTTCGTCTGGCCAAACGGCATGGAAAACTAGTATCGCTAGATCCGAATTACAGCCCCCGCATCTGGCCTGACAAAATCGAGGCCTGGGAAGTACTTGCGCAAATCATGCCTTATGTAACAGTTGTAAAGCCCTCCCTAGAGGATGCTCGCAGATTATTTGATCCCAATATGAGTGAGAAAGAGCTCGAGATCGCCTGTCTAGATAGATTCCACGATCTGGGCGCAGAGGTAGTCATCGTCACTCGAAGCGGGGGAGTAGTCACCGTATCTGATGGCAAGTCGGTTGAGTGTGTAGGACCACTACCTTTAATCGAGGTAGATAGTGTAATCGGTGGTGGGGACGCATTTTGGGCAGGACTTCTGGTGGCATACCTAGATGGCAAAAACTGGCCTTTCAGCATCTGCTTCGCTCATGAAATCGCAGCATTGAAACTTCGTCAGGTAGGTCACGTTGATACAGTAATTGACAAGAAGGTGATTTATCCGCAAGTGGAAGAGAGTTTGACGCAATGCATGTAATTGGAGGAAGACATGACAACGCATATTGCCTTTATATCCATTCACGGGGATCCCCTGGCCACATTGGGAGGAACACACCATGGCGGTCAAAACGTCTACGTCAAGGAGTTGGCAAGTCATCTGTGTGAATGGGGATTCTCTATCGATGTGTTTTCACGCTGGGAAGCACCTGATCAGCCGCCCATAGAGAATATTCGCGAAGGAGCACGCGTAATTCGTGTCCAGGTAGGCCCTCCTGAGTGCATGGCGAAAGAGGAGACAATCCTGCTTCTTTCCGAGTTAGCAGATTGGATTGCGCGCTATCAAGCTGATCATCAAATTGAATATCAGCTCATTCACGGCCATTATTACTTCAGTGGGGCAGTTGCATTACTCTTGCAAGAAAAGTGGGGGATTCCCTTCATCGAGACTTTCCATTCCTTGGGAGCTGTCAAAAGAAAAACTATGCATAGCAAAGATCCAAGCCCTATGCAAAGGTTTGAGATCGAGCAGCAAATTTGCCAAAAATCAAACCGAATCATCAGCACGGCACCGCAAGAAAAGCAGGATCTCATAAAAATATATAAAGCAAATCAGGATCACATTGAAATCGTTCCCTGTGGGGTCAACTTAGATCTATTTCGACCAGAATCCCAGGCTGAGGCCAAGAAACACGCCGGTGTTTCCAAGGATAAATTCCTGGTTACCTACGTGGGCCGTTTAGAACTACGCAAGGGGATTAACACGCTGCTGGAAGCCATTGGCATATTGCTGGAAAAACAACCCGATTTACCACTCCAAGCCGTCATCGTAGGAGGCTCTCATTGCAAAGGTAATGAGATTGAAGTTCTCGAGAAAGAAATTGAGGAATTCAAGCTATACCTGGAAACGATCCACCAGTATCAAATCTCTGACCGGGTCACCTTTACGGGGGGAAAGCCTCAAGATCTGCTCTATCACTATTACAGCGCTGGTGACGTGGCGATTATCCCTTCTTACTACGAGCCTTTTGGCATGACAGCAATAGAAGCACTGGCATGTGGGAGCAGTGTCATTGCATCTCGCGTTGGGGGATTGAAATCAACGGTGAAAGAAGGCCACGTAGGATTACAGTTCGAACCACAAAACCCCCAAGATTTGGCTGACAAAATCGCTTACCTGATAGAACACCCCCAGGTAAACCAGAATTACCGACGAAACGCCCGTCCTTATGCCGAAGAGAGATATGGCTGGCGTGCAGTTTCGAAACAAATCGCTTCTGTTTACGAAAGCGAAATCTAAAGAAAGCAAAAAAATCAATCAAGGATTAGAGAATGGAGATCGGTGGTGGTCAGAGAGTATGTGATGAAACGTTCCACCGCAGAGCGGATGGAACGAGACGTCCTCCAATCGTCAATCGTCAATCTCCAATCGTCAATCTCTAATCTCCAAATTCTAACGCCCCGGTCTACTCCCCAAAGCCCCTTCCAAAGCTCCCAAGCCACTACTCGCCTGGGGAATCTGGCCGCGTGCCAATTGCGAGGTGATGTTGCCAATTTCTCCCGAACGTCCCTGAAGGGCTATCCCGCCGACAGCATCAATGCTGGCCCGGGCATTGGCGCTGAGCTGCCCGATATTGAGCAATTCAGCATTGGAAAGCGCCCCATCACCCAAGGCATCACGAACAGAATCGACAAAATCGAAGGCACTCAAGAGAGCATCTTTGCGATTGCCAGCCACCTGATTTGGGACCATATTGAGAATATCAGCGACACGACTCTCTAAATCCACATTGAGAGCATCTCTCCAGGTTCCCCTCTTCTCAACCAGGCTGGCGATCTTATCGTCGATATTGCCAGCAACATTCACAATTTGGTCGATGACTTCCGTGGCAACTTCAATGCCTTGAACCAGGGCCTCCTCGACCATTAGAGCCAACTCAAGCATCTCGACAGCAAAAGCTGCCAGCTCATCCAGATCGTCTTCAATGGCCTGTAACAGGTATAACGTCTCTGCCGCTAAATCTCCATAGATGGTGTCGTAAACGTAAATCAGGTCCTCTGCCAGTGCGATGGCATATTCCAGATCATATAAGAGCGCTTCGATCTCATCGATCTCTTCTTGGGTTATGGTGCCATCCGCAGCAGCTTGATCTACTGCTGAACTTGTCTGATCAGATACATTTTCAGCCTCGTTTACGGCAGTATCAATTTCTGTAGCCAACTCTTCCTCACTTACATCGCTGTAGGCTGCCACGTCTGGCGTGGGCATAGCGGTTACTGTAGCCTGGACCGCTTCATCAACCGCCTCCTGGAATACCGCCTCGGCAGTTGCCGTCATGGATTTCGAAGCCCCAACCGTTGCTTCAGCATCAGCGGTTGGAGTCTCGACAGGGGCATCACAGCCGACTAACCCAATTACAAGAAATACCGCACTAGCCAGAACAAGAAATATTTTTAATACAAGATTGTTACGCATTTTTTGCCTCCTAAAGAGTTGATTGATAGGCCCTCTAGGAATCGCCGGGGTAGCTCCCAGATTTGGGGGTATGGGGCGTGCTACGCTAGCCCCATACCCCCAAATCTGGATATTACCACGGGATTTCCTAGAGACCCGATTGATATTCTTTGGCAATTTGAAGAAGATTCTCCCAGGAACCTTTGGGCAGGGAGTAATTTTCTCGAACGATATTATGAAGTAGTTCGCTGAAACTGTACCCTGCATCGATAATCTGATTTAGCTGATCCCCAACCCAGTGCTCTTTTAATTCGATATCCTGTTCCCACTCATGTGCCAAAATTTGCTCCATCAATTCTGCATAAGTATAGGGGGGAAAACGCTGGCAGAACAAACCCTCGACGATGAACCCAAACAATTTTTTCGTTCGGTCAACCCAGCCCTCTGTATCGCGGGCATAATCTTTACCCTTCTGTTTGACTAATTTGATATCCTCAACAAGTTTCACTGCGACCTCAGATCCAAGCTCATCCACAACACGCTCAAAGTAATCGAGAAATCGACGATTATGCTCGATACCATAATGACCAGAAGTGTAATCAAGGTTGAAATCAAACGAAATTTCTCCATAGCCAGTATGCGGAAGGGAGATATTGAATACTAGACCAGGATAGCCCCCCCAGGTACGCATAAATTCAAAGCGCGCACTTCCAGGCGACATCTCAAAATAAGACTCTATGATAGGTAGAACCTGTGGGATAAAGGCAGCCAGCCGGGGGTCGTATCCTTTCAACTCTTCGAGAGAAGATATTCCCTCCTTCTTGCCGGTCAACTCGCGGGCATCCACTGCAGTCCAATCCTTGTATCCCTCTGATTCATCATTGGGCACATTCAGGAAGATAATATCCACATCCGGAGCCAGATCATTATTCGTCCCACGGCAAAAAGAACTCATATCGCCACATTGGATCTCTTCGAGCGCAAGATTAGGGAAAAACTCTTCCCGGAAGTGAGGCTTGACAGCCTCGATAACCCCATCACTGAGACGCCTCTGCTGTTTTATCTGCTCAAATAGTGTCATATTCATCTTTGTCATCACTGATCATCCTTGGGCACACCCTGGACACTTGCGCTCGATATTACCCTATGAGATACTTCCAAAATGCTGCTTTCCACTAGTATAACCCAGCATTCAAAGGAGCAACAACATGAATCGAAAAATTGTTATTATTGGTATCGCTGGTATTTTCCTGATCAGCGCTCTCGCCTGCCAGGCAGTTTCGGAAGTCTTTTACCAAACCCCTACTCCATCTCCTACAGTCGCCAATACGCAACTACCCCCCATCCCTGTGATGCCTGGTTCAGAACATCCCAATGAACCTGTTCTCATCTCCGGGGAGATTCCCTTCACTTCTCCATTCTTTCTCGATACTGTTGCTGAAGCCTTTGTGATGCTCGAAGATCAGGGCGGTTTCATCCAACGGGATTTAGAATTCGAATTCCCACTAGAAGGACAGGCGATCGGACCCGTAGAGATCATTGGTGAGGATAAACTCTCCTATCAATTAGCGCTTCCAACCATTCCTCAAGGTAAGCTCTCCGATGTAGACAACGATGACGAAGTAGATACCGGCGTGCTGGTCTTCAGCGTGGCATACTGGTCCAATACCTGGGGAGGGCCATTCCTGGAGCCGCGTGATGGTACCGGATGGTCAACGGCATACGCCTCCACGATCACGGATCCTGATCGCGATTATGAGATCAGCGGCGGCATACTCATCGTTTGGGCACAGGATGATGCCCAGGGCTTCCCCACCGGGTTCGGGGATGACGACCATCTCTTCACAGCCGACGACCCCACGGCACCTATCTCAGCAGGGTACAACATCGTCGATCTCGACCAGGAGCCCTTCAGGGTCTACAAAGAGGCGCAACCTTCCATCACCCTCATTGAAGGGGAAATTGCCGTCAACGATTTCTCTGAATTGAGCTATGCCGAGGCCTTCGAGGCGCTCTTCGAAAAGGTTTCCACCGAATATCCCTTCACGCCCGATAAGAACATCGCTTGGGATAGCTTATACAACGAACATGCCCCCAATATCGCTGCTGCCAACAATGACCAGGACTTCTACTGGGCATTGAAAGATTTCACCCTAGCCATCCCAGATGCGCATATCGGCATCTCCTTCAACGATCTGATTGGGCAGTTATTTTTTGAGAATCATGGCGGCAGCTTTGGGATGATCCTGGTCGAATTGAGTGATGGCCGCGTCCTGGTGCAGGATGTGCTCCCAGACACTCCGGCCGAGCGCGCGGGGGTCGAGGAGGGTGCTGAGATTACCCGATGGGATGGTTCAGCCATTGGAGAGGCGATCGGCGAGGTAGAATCCTTCTTCGGACCTTACTCCACGGAGCACCATAAACGCCTTGAACAACTTGTCTTCCTGACCCGCGTCCCTGAGGATACTGAAATCGAGCTTACGCTCAAAAACCCCGGCGAAGAGATTCAGACAGTCACCCTCAAAGCCCAAGTCGAATATGATTCCTTATTCGAGTGGATTCCGTCCTTCAGAGTGGATGAGTTGAGTCCTCCTATCGTCGGAGAAGTGCTCGAACCCTCAGGCTTGGGATACATCCGCATCAATACCTTCTCCGATGACTACAACCTGACGGCCCAGTTGTGGGATCACTATATCAATAGCCTCATCGAGGTCGAAGTTCCCGGGTTGATCATCGATATGCGCGTCAATGGAGGTGGCAGCTCGGGTCTGGCCAGTGCCTTTGCCGGATATTTCTATGATGAAGAGATCACCATCTCCCAGCGCTCTTACTTCAATGAATTACTGGGTGAATTCGAATACAAAGAACCCCCTGGTCGCATCAAACCCGGACCAGCGCTTTTTGAAGGTTCGGTTGCAGTACTGGTAAGCCCATATTGTATCAGCGCCTGTGAGGGCTTCACCTACGCGTTAACCCATCGTGATAATACAACCATCGTTGGGCACTTCCCCACTTCAGGTGCTTTTGGAGAAGTGGGCCGCGGCCAGTACGATCTCCCCGCCGACCTGTCGCTGCAATTCCCCACCGGTCGCTCCGAAACCCCACAGGGCGAGCTACTCATCGAGGGCACTGGCGTGGTTCCAGATATCATTGTACCGGTCACGGAGCAGAGCGCAATGGGCGAGATCGACAATGTTCTACAAGCTGCAATCGAAACGCTCTCTGAGTAATAACGAGCAACCGGGTTTCTTCGAGAAACCCGGTTGCTTTCTCATTGAGACCACGGAGGCAGCGCCTTACGTTGCTCGCTCTTGGGAAGTTTCCGAATTTCCTCTCCTCTGAGAATGTATTCATCGATCAAATCCAGCACCCTATCGGTCGCTTTTCCGTCAAAGCGCCCCCAATATGGCGCTGATTTGGTAAGTCCTGCAACTAATTGAGCGTAATAACTCCGGTCAGAAAACAACCTTTGTAAAGCGGGTACGAACTGCGCTCGATCGCCTACCACGACAACCCCAGGGACATCATCGAAGGTATCGTAGCCAAACCAATCAAAATCAATCACAAGGCATGGTTTTTCGGAAACGATCGCCAGGGTTAGGGTTGATGAAAAAGTGGCCACGAAAACATCACAGATTGGGATGAGTTGATCATAGCTGTAAGCAGTGGCGATTGTATGACCGTACTCGCTGGCGAGTGGCAAGTATTGGTTGAGATCGCTTTTGGGATGCAAGCTGAGGATGACATTCAGATCACGATGCGCGCTCGCTAAACCTTGAAACAAGAATTTGATTTCTTCCCAATGCTCGTCCCAGGGCAATAAATCATGTTCAGCAAGTTGAGGCACTGAACAAAGCAATAAAGGTTTTTCCGGATCGAGTTCTAAGGCCTGACAGATTTCCTTGCGCCATCGTGTTAGATCGGCCTTTATTTCAGCAGCACCATCATAACGGGGCTTTCCAACAACTACCGCTTTCTTGGGGTTGAGTCCCTCACGGACAAGAATCCCCCGGGCCTGTTCACTCTCAAGCGCCATTTTCCAGGCCCGGCCGCCTCCCAAATTCCACGGATTGGCCGGGAGTATCCCCAAGATATGCGCAGCTAACATCCAGCCTGGAGAATTCCACAGCAGCCGATTCTGTTCATGTGCATGAACCCACTCGGGTTTGGTTTTCGTCAACCAACGATTGATGACATTTCTCATCCCGTACGTAGATTCCCAACCCGCCTGCGCCAGGCGGTACGCTACTGCGCTGATTTGATCAGACAACGCAAAGGGGATGATGATCGAAGGTATACCAATATCATTGGCCTGCGCAATTATTGCGGTTTCGATTCCTACATGACGATCACCGACCGTGAGAATACATGCCGGCGAATATTTTGCCAGCAACCTTTTTGCTGCCCGCTTTTCCCGCGCAAAGATCAACAGGTAATAAATCAATTGAACGAAAAAGGAACGTTTTATTCTTTTTGCAATGCTTCTTGCTGTTGATTGACCTGCCGTTCGCTGATTTGATGATTGCGAGTTAGTCTTCTGTACTGTAACATGATGAAGGACATATCCAATATTGCGTTCCAGGCAGGTTTCGATCGCGCTGTGATTCTCCCCCCAATGGATCAGCATAAGGGGCACATATTTCCCTTGATCCTTGATTGCCACAGCGATGGACAGCATTTCTGAAAAAGATGAGCTGCTATGGGGGACAAAAAGGAGATTTGGAGAGTTTTTCATCCGGGAAGCACCAAAACGTGGTGTCTTCTATATCTCAAACGTTATAGATCTCTGGCCGATATAAATCGAGATGATCTTTGATCCAGGCGATCGTTCTCAACAACCCTTCTTCCAGCGTATATCTGGGCTTCCAACCGAGGCTCTCAGCCTTTGCAATATCAGCACATAATCTATCGACTTCACTCGCTTCGGGGCGCACTCGATCCTCGTCAGAAATCACCGGCAAATTCTTGTCGATCAATCTGGCAATCAATTCAACCAATTCGCGCATCGAGATCTCTTTGCCCGTGCCAAGGTTGGTCACCTCGCCTATTGCGATGGGATTTGCGGCAATACAAAGAAACCCTTCCGCTGTATCTGCTACATAATTCAAATCGCGGGTTGGATCGAGATTCCCCACGCGGATTTCAGATCGAGTCAACCCCTGGGTGATCACCGTTGGAATGATCGCCCTGGCTGACTGTCGAGGGCCATAGGTATTGAAGGGGCGCACGATCGAAACCGGCAACCCGAAAGATTTGTGAAATGATTCGGCCAATTTATCCGCCCCTATCTTTGTGGCCGAATAAGGCGATTGACCCTGTAATGGATGCTCTTCGTCGATGGGCACATAACGAGCGGAGCCATAGGTCTCACTTGTCGAGGTGTGCAGTACCCGCTTGACACCTTCTTCGAGTGAAGATTGTAGAATATTCAGCGTTCCGACAATATTGGTCTGTACATACGAAGACGGGGCTTGATATGAGTAAGGTATTCCAATCAAGGCTGCCAGATGAAAGACATATTCCATACCGCTCACAGCTTTTCGGACACTGTCGCGATCAGCGATATCCCCTGAAATTACTTCGATTTTATCTACTACAGGTGAATTATCCAGCCAGCCCCATTTCCCCAAGGAATTGTAATGCACAAATGCACGCACTCGCGCGCCTAACTCGACCAGGCGCTCCGTGAGATGGCTGCCAATGAAGCCGCCAGCGCCTGTGACAAGAACTTTCCGACCAGTCCAATCAAATTCTGCCATTTTTGAAATCTTCTTGAGCCTGCTGATAATCTGGAGGCTGGCCAATATCCAACCAATACTCCATCACCGGGAAATTGATCACCGTGCGGTCATCTTGCAGCAAGATATTGATCAAGTCCGTCATATCAAGTTTTTGATCGCCTTGGATATAAGCATGCACAGGAGGATCCAATAGATAAATACCTGCATTCACAAAGAAGCTGTAGCGCGGTTTTTCGCGTAAGCGCCTGACATAGGGCCCATCCCCCTCGACAACACCATAGGGGACATTGACATCATATTGGCGCACAGCCACCGTGAGATCAGCCTGGTATTTTTGGTGGTAATTGAGCATCGAGCGAAAATCGATCCGGGTGAGAATATCACCATTGATAACCAGGAGCGGTTCGTCAGGAGAATCCATTAATCCCAATGAGCCAGCTGTTCCCAAGGGTATATCTTCATCCACATAGCTGATATCAACCCCAAAAGCACCCCCGTCGCCAAAGTGAGTTTTAATCTTATCCCCCAAATAATTTGTCGTCACACTCACTCGATTGATTCCAGTCTGGCGTAATTGCTCAATGATGCGCTCCATAATTGGCCGATCACCCAAGGGTAACATGGGTTTGGGTAAATCTTCCGTCAGGGGCCTCAGCCTTGTTCCAAAGCCTCCCGCCATGATCACGGCTTGAACTGGTAAATCTCCCCCAGGCAGCAGGTCCTCCAGCGACACTAAATCGACAATCCTTTCATCCTTGTCTAGGATGGGGATCTGCTGTATAAGATGTTCTTTCATCAATCGCAAGATTTCGGATGGCTCTGTACCTAACTGCACGGTGATAGGTTTTGGATATGGCGAATCTACACGCTTGGCCAACAATTCACCAACTGGCGTCTCCAAATTCTTTTCATCTAACATGGCACGCCGAATGTCACCATCCGTGATCGTGCCAACCAGGCGCGTATCATCGTCAACTACTAATGCAATTCCCCGCTGATTGAGATTAAGGGCATTGATGGCATCCCTGACTACGCTATCCACAGGGATGCAGAATGCGGAGTGATCAAAGACCATCTATCGACCTTACTAACCTAAACACAAATGGCAAAGGATCGCTTTCCATATCTTCATCCAGTCTCCCCAATGGGATGACGTAACTTCCATTCCCCAGTTTCCTTGTTCCACAGATGGGGAGATCTGGCTCGATCACACAAATCCAGGAAATGCTCCATATCCATACCTATATAATTCATAATCTCCTGCAAATACCGGTCAGGAAACTCACCATCATATCTTTCGACCAATGCAACACCTTCTTCACGGGTGAGATGCTTATTGCGAATTTCTTGAGAGGCATCATAGGTAGCCCGGCCAATGCCGAACTTCATATACGTCGTATAGTAATGTAAATCGTCGATCTTATCATCGATACTATTGTATTTGCTATACGTGCCTTGGGTGCGGAATGGCCGGGCCTGGAAATTGGTGTTTTCCACGGCATAATAATAGGCTTCTTGAGGAATCCATTTCAAGTAATAGCCCAGGTAGTAAATTTCGATCTTAGATTTTTCGATCTCTTTGTGATCGGCTGGTAAATACGTCATCAAGTCTACCAGGGAGACATCATACTTCTCCTGCAATTCTCGCACCGAAACCCCGCCCAGGTACATGTTGTCCAAATTTTTCATCGTGAAATACGATTTATCCCGCAGGGAAGAGGTATTTTCCGCAATGGGGTTGCCATATTCAGCTTCGTTCTCCCCATAGAATACCAGCGGAATATCATATTGCAAGGCTACTTTTGGCGCAAGGTTCTTTTGCCCGAGAATGAAGGTTTGGAAAGGGTGCAAAAGGTTCTCGATTGCCAACCGGGTGAGCAATTTCATAACCTTCCCATTCTGGTTGTAAGATATATTGTCGAACCCTCCAATTTCGATCCAGTTCCGGAAATTCTGGTAGCCGTAATCAGTGTACATGATTGGCGGCCAGGTGCAGGTCAGCGGGTGCATGCCATACTTATACTTCAATATGTGGGAGGCATAGACACTATCTTTGCCACCACTGCCGGGCACAAGGCAATCATAGTAACCATCGTTGCGGCGGTGCTGGTCACACAGCTTAGCCAATTCCTGTTCGCGCGCTTCCCAATCGATATCTTCTTTGACTTCAGCATAACGGCAGGCATCACAGATACCATCCTCACCAATATTCAATGTAGGGGTAATGCGTTCCTTGGTATGCTTGAACTCAGGATATGAAGAGGGTCGCTGGTTGGACATCACGCAGCGTTGGCAAAAGCGCACTTCCGTTGGCAGGCCGTAATAGGATTCTAATTCTTGTGGCATTTACTCACTCCGAACTTTTTTTCACCATAGCGGCGATCGTTTTATAGACTCGTAAACCTTGCACGCCACTCCGCTCAGGGTGGAACTGGCAAGCAAAGGTGTTATTATACTGCAAGCTGGAACAAAACTCGATCTGGCCATAGTGGGAAGTTGATAGAACCAATTCGGGATTCTCCGGCTTTACATAGAAAGAATGAACAAAATACATGTACTCCCCCTCAGAAACATCTGCAAGAGGGGAATCCTTCCATGAAGATGGGGATTCTGGTTTGGGCGTTCTGGTGTCAGTTGCGCCCCAGATTCGATTCCAACCAACCTGAGGGACTTTCAAACTTTTGGGAAACTCTTCCCAGGTGTCAGGGTACACTTGCGTTTCCAGGGGAACAACTACACCGTCAATGATACCCAACCCCTTGTGGGTACCGAACTCATAACTTTCAGTCATCAATAATTGCAAGCCCAGGCAAATGCCAATCAGCCATTTATCCGAAGCGCCAACTTCCTGTAACGGGCTGACCAAATCCAACTTTCGCAAGGAATCCATAGCGTCCCCATAGGCACCGACCCCAGGCAGAATGACGGCATCGGCGGCGAATAACTTCTCGGGAGAGGATGTGATCACCGCATTCATCCCAGCATATTCACAGGCTTGTTTGACGCTGAATAAGTTCCCCAGCCCAAAATCAACGATAGCAACTTGAGGATTATTTTCACTCATCGCCCACCCCCTTTTGTAAGCGGCAATGGACACCCCGTTCTACCAGGAACTCCTTGATCTGGTAAACGGTCGTACCGGCGATGTTTTTGCGTCCCATCTCACCACGTCTGCCGCGTAGAAATTCGATATTGCCTTCCTTAGCGTATTCACCTTCCCGCACCTGGTATTGATGGATGAATTCATAATGCAACATCGATGCCACACTAATCGCATCCGCGCGTCCATCCGAGATGACTTCATAGATATGATCGAGTTTTCCCGCTCCGCCCAATGCGATCACGGGGATAGATACTGATTCAGCAATTTGCCGGGTTAGCTCCAGGTCGTAACCATTTCCAGTTCCTTCGCGGTCTACGGAGGTTACCAGCAGTTCCCCAGCACCTAATTCGGCCGCCTGGATGGCCCATTCGTATGCATCCACACCCGTGCTTTCGCGCCCGCTATCGACATGGGCTTCATAGCGTCCATCCGGCATTTTGATGGCCTCGATGGAGATCACAATGGTCGATGAACCAAACGCCAGGGCAGCTTGGCGAATGAATTCAGGACGATGGATGGCGGCTGTGTTTATGGCAACTTTATCCGCCCCAACCCGCAAGACAGTGCGGATATCCTCGACGCTGCGCAGGCCGCCCCCCACCGTCAAGGGGATAAATATCTCCGAGGCAGTCTTCTCGACGATGTCTAACAAACTATTGCGGCCATACAAACTGGCAACCGCGTCCTGGTAAATCAGTTCATCGGCCCCATTCTGGTAGTAGAAACGGGCAAAATCCTCGGGTTTGCCCAAGACCCGCAACCCTTCGAGATGAATGCCTTTTACCAGATTTGGGCCCTTGATATCTAGTCGAGGGATGATACGGATATTCAACTCTCAATCTCCAACATCTTCATCGGTTTGGCAGGCACACCTATGACAACAGTATCTGGTGAGACATCTTTCACGACAACTGCGCCTGCCCCAATAATAGCGTGGTGCCCAATCGTTATTCCTTGTCGAACAATGGCGCCAATCCCAATATGGGCTCCTTCACCAACGTTCACTGTGCCCGCCAACTGCGCGCCTGTTGCAATATGGACATGATCTGCGATTATGCAATCATGCTCTATTAAAGCTCCTGTGTTGATAATCACATTCGATCCTAACTGCGTTCCAGCATTGATAATCGCCCCCGCCATCAATGTTACGCCATCCCCCATAATCACAGAAGGTGAAACGATGGCCTGCGGATGAACGACCTTCACAGGTGAAAAATTCAAGCTTTGGGCTAGTTCAAAAAGTTTCTTTCTAGGTTGGTTATTTCCAACACCGCCCACACCAACGAAGAAATGTTCAACACCCTCCCTGAACAACTGCGGCAGCATCTCATCACTGCCTATTACGGGTACATCAAAAACCTGTTCCGGGTGCGATTCCTGGTTGGGGGTCAGCAGGCCGACAATCTCATAGGATTGATCTCCGCCTAATATTTCGATCACGCCTTTGGCATGCCCACCTGCCCCCAGGCCGATGACTTTTATTCTCATGCTGAATTACGGCTTCGCCTCGAGGTCATGAAATCGCTTGATGACAAAATCATCACCCAATTGTATGCTCTTCAAAGAATCACAAATTAACTCAGATGCGGTTCCATCCCCATAAGGATTCTGAATCCCTTGAAGATCTGCACGAAATTGCGGATCGGTTGCTTTGCGAATCCCATCTGCAATACTATCCCTGGGATAATCCACATCGATCACATTTCCGCCGCGTACTCTGCCAGCCTGGCGTGTCCCAATGTTCACAACCGGGAGATCGAAGGAGGCTGCCTCGATGATCCCGCTCGAAGAGTTGCCAACCATTGCTGTTGCAAACTTCATCAAACTGAAGTATCCTTGCGTGCCCAAATTTTCAACTACCTGGGAATTAGGGTGGTCATCAACGTAATTCATGATCTTCTCACGGATAGTACGCCCAGATGTGTCTGCATTTGGCATCGTAAATACAATCCGTTTACTGACTGCATCCAGGGCAGCTAACAATTCAGAAACCTGCCACTCTGTTTGTTCGAATTCGAGGGTTACAGGATGATATGTTACGATCAAGAAACGGGAATCGGAAATCTGCAATCCAAGATTCGAGGACAACTCTTCCCGACTAAGCAGTTTTTCTGAATGCAGGTTATCCAGGCCGGGAGCACCTGACACAATCACTCGCCACATTTCTTCGCCCAACTGGTTCACTCTATTGGCATATTCTTGGGTAGAAACAAAATGCAGATGACTCAGTTTGGTTATAGAATGCCGCAGCGCATCATCGATTGCTCCCTGGGTGACCTCACCTCCGTGGATATGGGCAACCGGAATTTTAAAGGGCAAGGCGCCTAATGCTGCAGCATACATTTCGAAACGGTCCCCCAGAACCACCAGAATATCTGGTCTTGATTTTGCATAGACCTGGGAAAAACCGATTACGCCCAATCCAATGGATTTGGCAATTCCCTCTGGAGAATCGGAAGAAAGCAGCATTTCGACCCGATCATCGATCTCGAAACCATCCCTCTCGATGATTCTTGAGGTCAAACCAAATTCTGGAGAAAGATGCATTCCGGCGACGATCAACCGCAACTGCAAATCGGGATCAGCCTGAATTCTACGCAAAATTGGTCGGTAGATCCCATAATCCGAGCGACCGACTGTGACAACGGCTATTTTCCTCACGAGAACATCTCCATCGAAAATAATGTGCCCGCGGAGATATCTTCGCGCAGTGTAAGCCCAATCAAATGCGAATACATGGATGGAGGTAATCCAGTTCCAGGACGTTTTAGAGCTATGTGCTTCTCAGCCAGTTTAGTACCAGCCGGGATATCGACTTCGGCAACCAAACTTCTGCGAGCAACTGCAGCCGTATTGGCCTCACTCACAGCAGGCTCTTTGCGACCATGTCCCAAGCAAGCCTCCACAACCCGGATTCCCTGAACGAGAGAATCCAGTTCTTTAGGTTCTAATGAAGCTCGATGATCCGGCCCAGGCAAATTTTTATCCAGCGTAAAATGCTTTTCGATCACACTGGCCCCCAGAGCAACCGCGGCCAGAGATACTTCAATTCCAGGAGTGTGATCGGAATAGCCAACTGGTACCTGAAATGCAGTTCGCATTGTGCCCATCGCTCTGAGGTTGCTATCGCTGGGGCTTGCGGGGTAATTCGAAACACAGTGCAGCAATATGATCTCATCATTCCCCATATCTTTGATCCAACCAACAGCCTGCCCGACTTCCGTCAAGTTTGACATCCCTGTAGACAAAATGATGGGCAGTCCTTTGTGAGCGACATGCTCCAATAGTTTATGGTTGGTGATCTCTCCAGATGGAATCTTGAAGACTGGCAAACCTAAATCTACCAGTAAATCAGCACTGTCCGGATCAAATGGAGTGGATATGAAGAGGATCCCGAGATTTTCACAGTATGAAATGAGATCTTTATGCATCTTCAAAGAGAGTTCCAATCGGCGGAGCATCGCCAATTGAGATTCTGATCCATCCGTGGTTTGCAACTGGTAGTCGGCTTTGGGTGCTGAGATGCTGACAAGTTCTTCAGCCTTGAAGGTTTGGAACTTCACCGCATCAGCCCCGACCTCGACAGCAATATCGATCAATCGCTTTGCCAACTCGATATCCCCATTGTGATTGACACCAGCTTCCGCAATGATGAAACAGGGCTGGCCAGTACCCACTAATTTATCACCAATCGTGATTGATTTCATTGGCCACCGATATCCCGCAATATCAAGTTCACCAGCTTCAAATCCCATGGGTTGTCGACATCAATCGATCTTTCCTCGGGCATCACGTAGGCATATGTTTTGGCTGTATACCAGGTTTTTTCCCCTAACAACAATTCTCTTTTGGCAAGATAAATTGAGCCATTGAGAGCATAGACGGACGGCAAATCTTGTCGCCTATCAATCAATTCTTCCTTAATAATATAGCTTGACATAAATCCATGTGGATCGATTAATTTCATCCAGTTTGGGTGGTGTTTTGCCAGCACAACGCTGACAACCGCATCGATATCTTTATCTCGGATCATTTCTATCGATGTGTCGATATCAGCAGCTGTGCGGAGAGGAGTTGTGGGTGACAAGCACATTACATACTCTGAACGGTACTCTGCGTTTTCTTCGAGCCAATGCGCTGCATGAATGATCGGCTCTATCCCAGGTGTATCATCGGCTGCCAGTTCATCAGGTCTCTCGAAGGGGACTTCAGCTCCATAATCAGTAGCGACTTCGGCGATCTGTTTGCTGTCTGTGGAGACGATCAATCGATCAATCGATTTGGATTTGAGGGATGCTTCGATTGTCCAGGCAATCAGAGGCTTTCCACTTACCTCGACAATATTTTTATTGGGGATACTCTTGGAGCCGCCGCGTGCAGGGATCACCGCCAGAACTGACATAGTGCTGAATTACTTGTCCAACTTTCGGATTTGCGAGGTGCGCAATTCGACTGGAATCTGACGCTTATCATTGATCAATTTCAGCAAAACTCGCACTCGCTCCTCGCCAGGCAGTCGCGTATCGAAGACGGCCCCATACCCAGAAAAAGGCCCTTCATGAATACGGACTTTATCCCCTGGTTTCAAGCCCTCAAGCACCTCACCACCCGCTTCATTGATCTCCAGAATGCGCTTTTGCAATTCTTGGACAAGGTGACCTGGCACCGAGGCTGGCTCTCCATCGAATGAGACAAAACCTAGCGTATGGGGCATCCATTTGAAAACCGAGATACCCAGGTGTTCCAGATCTGCTCTTACAAATAAATAACCTGGGAAATAGGGTTTGACTTTACGCGCCCGTGGATTAACAGGGTGTACTCTGATGCGCGGGTAATAATTCTCGAAACCTTTTTCCTGCAATTGTCGCCAAACAACTTCTTCTTTTCTAGGCTTACTGCGCAAAACATACCAGTGTAGAGACATTTATTTCCTTGATATTGAGCGTGATTTTGGTATTCCGCACGTATTGTAATGAATCAACTTTATATCGACAAGACCACGCGGGAAGTTGTATCATTGCCCGCCAATGTCTCCTATGGTAGAATCCAGGCCGCTTGGGAGGGGTCCTCTCGACCCACGACCCGGAGGGATGGCCGAGTGGACGAAGGCGCCGGTCTTGAAAACCGGTATGGAGCAATCCATCGTGGGTTCGAATCCCACTCCCTCCGCCAAGGTAATGGTTAATGGTGAATTGATAATCGTTAATGGTTAATTATATTACAACAGCGACAACCACCATTTACAATTTACCATTCACCATTAACAATTGAACATTAACCCGGGGAGGTGCCAGAGTGGCTGATTGGGGCCGCCTGCTAAGCGGTTGT
>CAZUSV010000056.1:0-29071 GCA_964622645.1 uncultured Anaerolineales bacterium | reverse complement strand
GGGCGTGGGGGGTCGGGCCCCCCCCCCCCCCCCCAAAACCCCCTTATTTTCGGAAGTTCTCGCCAAGTTGACATTGTCGAAGTAGTGACCTATTATTTTCACATAACAGATGACGGTTTCTATCGCCCGTAAAAATCTGCTCCACGACAAGACCCGCCTGGTGATGGGATTGGGGGGTATCCTCTTCGCCGTGATTTTGATGATCTTCGCTATGGGCATGATGGTAGGCACCCTGGATTACGCCGTCTACCTGGTGGACACGAGCAATGCCAATCTGTGGGTGATCTCGGAGAATTCCGATTTCTTCAACCTGCCGCCCTTTGACGATTTCATCGCCCGACGGGTGCAGCATATTTCTGGCATAAAACAAAGTGCCAACCTGATCATCGGTCAGCAAACTGCCAATGTAGAAGAGGATAAACCCAAGCAGATCTACCTGGTAGGCTTCGATCCAGAGAAAGGGATCGGCGGTCCGGCAAAGTTGACTGCGGGGCAAATCGGGGATCTAGCGCGAGAGATGACCATCATCCTGGACGAATCCGCATGGACAAAGCTGGGTCCAATTCAAGTGGGGGATATCATCGAAATCGGTGACCAGGAAGTCAAGGTGGTCGGGTTCTGCCAGGGCGCGGTCTGGATGCTGGGTATGCCCTATGTCTACGCATCTATCGAAACCGCCCAACAATTGCTCAAGTGGGGAGATCAAACCAGTGCTGTGCTGGCGCAGACTGACCCCGAGGCGCAGGTCAATGAGATCATCACCCAGGTCTCCCGCCTGGACGAGGAGGTTCAGGCCCTTGCCCGCGCAGACGCGTACGAGCGCTTCCGGGATGCCTGGCTGGTGGGCACCCCGGCGGGCTTCATGAGCGGGGCGATGGTGGCCCTGGGATTCCTGGTGGGACTAACGATGGTGGGGATCACGCTCTACACCGCTACAATGGAGCGCCTGCGCGAGTTTGGCGTGCTCAAAGCCATTGGGGCCTCAAACCGCAAGGTATACAGCATCGTGCTACAACAAGCCTTCATCCTGACCGTGATTGGCTATCTACTGGGTATAGCAGGTGGTCTAGGACTGGGTTGGGTCTACGAGCGTAGTGCGGGGATGTCTTTTGCATTGCCACCCGTGGCTATGGTCGTCACCCTGATCGTCGTTCTGGGGATGAGTGCGGCTGCCTCCACGTTTGCCATCCGCAAAGTGGCCCGCATCGACCCGATGTTAGTTTTCAAAGGCTGAGACGATGGCAGAACCAATTATCAGGATCGAAAGTCTGAGAAAAGAATTCGGCCACGGTCGGGTGAAAGTGGTGGCCGTGGACGAGGTCAGCCTGACCATCCAGCGCGGCGAGATTGTGCTCTTGATGGGGCCGAGCGGGTCGGGGAAGACCACTTTACTCTCGATGATGGGCTGCATCCTGCGCCCGACGCAGGGCCAGATATGGCTGAGCGAAGTGGTGGTAACCAAGCTGCCTGAAAGAGCATTGCCCCAACTGCGCCGGCAACAGATTGGCTTCGTCTTCCAGGCGTTCAACCTGCTCCAAGCCTTGACAGCCCGTGAAAATGTAGAGATCGCCCTCAACATTGGCGGACTAAAAGGCAAAGCCGCCAGACAGAAGGCGGACAATTTGCTGGATATCGTCGGCTTAGGTGAAAGGGCGACCTTCTTGCCAGCCAGCCTATCGGGCGGCGAAAAGCAACGCGTGGCCATCGCCCGCGCCCTGTCCAATGACCCGCCCCTGATCCTGGCCGACGAACCAACCGGCAACCTGGACTCGAAGATTGGCCGTGGGGTGATGGAATTGTTCTCCGATCTGGCCCGCCAGGATGACCGCTCGGTGGTTATCGTCACCCACGATGAGCGCATCCGGGATATTGCCGACAGAGTTCTCTATCTGGAGGATGGCCGGCTATCCTCGTAAGCACAGTGTAAAGAAAATTACTTATAGTAGCATTTGCAGCTTAGGCCGGTCTCCCGCCCGTGCCGGCTCGGCTCGGTGGGGAGACCGGCCTAAGCGAATATTGAAATTAACTCTATACACTGTAGTTAGTAGTTGTTAGTGGTTTAGGCTCGTAGTGACCACTCGCCGAAGGCGTGCCCTTGGCAAGTGGTCAGGATGACTGAAGTCATCACTACAAACTTATTCATCAAGAAGCTAAACTTCTCAAAGAAGTTTAGCTTCTAAATCGGGAAGTTATTTACGAACGGTTCCTAAGCAGGATCTCCCATTTAACTTCCGGCAAAAGAGCTCTTTGTGCCGAGCATCGATTGGATGCGGATAAATTCACCGATATTGTCCATCGTCACCAGGCCCACAAGCTGGTCATGGTGCAAGATTGGCAAGGTATGGCATTCGCAATTCTGCAACCGGGCAAATGCGCTCTCCAGCATCTCGTGCGAGTCAGCGGTTTGGAAATCTGTGCTCATTGCGCTTCCAACCAATGCCGACTCCCCGTTCTTGCGTAACCCGTCCAACAGAGCCGACTGCGTCAGAATACCAACCACCTGCCCATCAGCGACCACAGGGAAATCCTTCTGATCTCCGGCCAGGACATAATCAACCACAGTCGAAAGCTGGTCGTCCTGCGACAAGACATCGAAATTTGTCAGCATCGCCCGACCCACGGGGATCCCATTCAGCGCTGACTTCAAAGTTACCATCCGAGCCTCGCCCTGTGCACCAATCCAGACGAATAGCGCAATGAACACCAGGAAGGGATTGGAGAACAACCCAATGAAACCAAACAGGAATGCTAATCCCTGTCCAACCGAGGCCGCGATCTGGGTTGCAGTCGAATATTCTAACCTCAGCGCCAGCAGGGCGCGTAATACCCGTCCACCATCCATAGGGAAGGCTGGGATTAGGTTGAAACCAACCAGGATCAGATTGGTCACCAGCAAGCGCTCTACGAATGATCCACCCGTGATGCTGATGCTGCTGAGCGGCTCCAGGGTCCTTGTTAACAATAGCCAGATAAAGAGCAGTAAAGCAATCACAAGATTGACTGCCGGGCCAGCAAAGGCAACCCAAAGCTCTTGTTTAGGGTCTTCTGGAATGCGCTCTAGTTTGGCGACACCACCAATGGGATACAGGGTAATATCACGGGTCTTCACACCAAATCTCCTGGCGGTCAGGGCGTGCCCATATTCATGCAGCACAACACTGCCAAATAGTGCCAGGATGAAGCCTACACCGGTAACAACCGCCACCAGGCTATTTTCCTGCAGCCAGCTGGTGAGGGCAATCCAACCAATCAGCAATAAAAACGTTGTATGAAGGTATACATCGATTCCTGCAAACCTACCAATTTTCCAAGACCATTTCATATTTCGATTCCCTTTCGTTTAGATTTTTTTGACCATACACGCTGTTGCTTATGTAAGTCAACGGAAAAAAGTCAATTTCACCGCAGAGACACTGAGAGCGCAGAGATTTTTTAAGTATTTTTCGAGAAATTCGAAGAAGCATTTACAAATTGATTATATTTTTGAATCTCTCTTTCGTATTTTTGCTCTGCGAACTCTGTGTCTCCGCGGTTTTGTAATTTTCTTTTTAGTAGACTCATGTGCGTAATTCTAATCATTTAGAGTTAATTTTTCAGCTTTTTGACGACATGAGCAGCGCTGACTATACCTTACTATACAAAATACTTACAAAATATTAACAATTATAAGGTTTTCCAGGAAGCCAAGAACGCGAAAATCGCCATTTGTGGTCAACGCCACCCAACCAATAGGTGGAATTTTGCCGGCTGGCGACTGCCGCGCAGGCGCGCCGTCCAGGGACGCAAAGCCCAGCGCAAACCGTAAAAGGGTGTGAGTTTTTTCCACTTCAAGTCCAGCGTGGCAGCCAACGCATCCAGGCGCTGATAGGTCAGGAAGTTCTCACTGGGCAAGGCATTGGAGGCAAAGCCGTATTGCGCCTCGAATTGGGCCTCCCGCTGGCGAACCATCGCTTCCCCACTGCTGGGATGCTGATATACTGGTGTATCCATGATCGCCACTACCCCTGCGCTGCTCAAGACCCTTGAGCTTTCTTGCAAGGTATGCAGGTAATCCGTGGCATAGTGGAAGGCGGCGTTGAAGATGACCAGATCGACAGTCGCCTGCTGAAAGGGCAGGGTATCGAACTCAGCCTGGACAGAGGTGAATTCCGTCTGGTAAAAGCGCTGCGCGCCGAGGCCATCGAAGTCATTGACTGTCAGATCTACGGCGGCGAGATGGTGACCGCGCTCTGCCAGACGATTGGAGAGCCACCCGTTACCGGCCCCCAGATCGAGGATGCGCAAGGGTTTAGCAGCTTGCTTTTCCAAAGGCCTGAGGATGCGTTTGACCAAGGTCCCAAAACTGCGAGCACGGATGCGCCAATCTCCCTTAAATTTTCCACTCAGGTCATCATAGGGCAGCGCCCGGTAGTAAGCGGCCTGCTCGGCACCGCGACCCTCCGCCCGGCGGATGGTTTCGTAATCGTGGATGAAATCCTCGAAATAGGCGGCGCGCTCCGGGAGCAAGAAGCGCCAGATGCCGTCCTGGCGAGGGAAGGTCAACCCATCAGAGGCGCAGCGATATAACCCCGCCTCTATTCTTTGCAGGGGACTGCGGCAGCGGGGACAGATGAACGTAAAGGGTAGCTCTGGCATGGTAAATGACTACGCACAGGAGTCGACGTCTCCTGACGTCGGAAAAGAACATTGCCCGGCCGTGCTGCTCCGAAATCAGGAGATTTCGGACTCCTTTTCCAATGAACCTCCCGCAGGATTATGTTATTTAGCGGACAAACCATTTCAGCCATTTACTGATGGCTCATACCGCATGGTGAGGATGAAAAAATCTCCCCAACTGCGCCATGGCGGCAGGCTGGACAGGCGATCATCCAACCAACACAGCCAGCGATAGAGTTTGGGGTGACGCCGGGTGAGGTTGCGGCGGTCGGCAGGTGGGGCAAACACAGATAGGCCTTCGAGATCCACGAGACTGAACTCAGGCCCAAAGGCAGCCATCACCTGGCGTGGGGTGAAATAGTACACAGGGAAATACTGCCCTTCCAGATGGGCGATCGTGCCCTCCCGGGATAGACGGCGGAAGGCGTATTTGAATTCACCCGTAAAAGCCATGGCCAGCTCCCACAGGCAGACTGGCGGCATCAGCACCCAGGTAACCGTTCCACCAGGGGACAATATCCCCGGCAACTGGCCAGTGACTATGCGCAAATCAGCCAGGCAGTTGAGCCCTCCCAGGTTGGAAAAAACGGCCTCATAGGGACCTCCCTGAACCTGGTCCAAAGCTGTGAAAGAGCAGGCCTGGAAGCAGATCGAGTCAGCCAAATCCAAGCTGGCAACCTTGGCCTGCAGATTGGCCAGCATGCCTGGGGCAATCTCGGTGGCGTGGACGCGGAATCCTTGTTGGGCGAGATGGACTGCATCGATGCCCGTCCCGGCGTTGAGTTCCAAGACGCGCACACCCCCCGGCAGGTGACGGAGCAGGTGATCGTACACCTTGTGGCGCATGCGGCTGAGGTTGGGGTGATCCTGGGTGAAACCATCGTAGCGGTCCGCCGTGCGCGAGAAGGCCTCGGCGATATTGTCTATTGGGGGAGATGGCTGGGGATTCATATCAATCCTGAGGAGTCGGCTGGGCAGCTTTCTCCAGGCTCATACTCCCTTCCAGAGTGATAACACCCCGGTGAGTCTGGGTCGCCAGCCGCTTCAGCCGGAATCGCGCCACAGGTAATCCAAGCGCGTAATACAGTGCTCTGACCAGCTTCGCTAAAAGGCGGGGCCTGAAAGTCAAACTGCGCAGTGCCTTTTTTAGTTCACGCAAAAATAGGCGCAGGCGATACTCTTTATGAATGGTGCTGTGCAACTGGCGGTAGAAATCCGTTGGGAAAGGGCCTTCATAGAGCATGGCCAGGTCCTGCGAATCATACCAGTTCTGCTTGAGACCCAACTGGTCTGCGACCCGCTGGTGAAATGGGGTGCCAGGCAGCGGATAAGAGACCGAAATACCGATATCGTCCGGCATACAATCGCGCACCATCCGGATGGTATCCTCGATGTCCTCCAGAGTCTCACCTGGGTAGCCGAATTGCAGGAAGAACCCCACCTGGATGCCCGCTGCTTGCAGGCGCTGTGCGGCAGCATGGATCTGCTCGACACGGGTGCCTTTCTCCATGGCGTTGAGGATCTTCTGCGAACCAGATTCGGCTCCTACCCAGACGATCTGGGCGCCGGCACGCTGCAGGGCCTCGATATCGCCGGGGCGCAGCAACAAATCCACCCGGCTGAGGCACTTGAAAGGCACATGCACGCCCTGCTGCTCGAGCTCTGCAGCAAACGCAGCCAGCCAACCGGGTTTCAATCCCATGATGTCATCGGCAAACCAGATGTGATCAGGCGCATAGGTATCCCGCAGCCACTTAAGCTCGGCGACCACATTCTGCGGGCTGCGCACGTTGTAGCGCTGCCCCCAAATCGGTTTGGCGCACCAATTGCAGTGGAAGGGACAGCCGCGCGTGGTGACCATGTTCATCGAGAAATAGCCGTGATGCCGAACCCAGACATCTTTATAGCGTGGGACATCCACCAGATCCCAGGCCGGAAAGGGCAGCGCGTCCAGCGCGCGCATCTCTGGGCGGGAGGGCGTAGCCTGCCAACCTTGGGGGGTGCTGGCTGTTCCTTGAGCTGGTTCACCCTCGAGTGTGTATGCCAATCCCAGGATCTGCTCGAAGGGCGCCCGCGACCTCCCAGACAGCCGATCGACCAATTCCCCCAGGGTTTGCTCACCTTCCCCTATGAGCACGAAATCCGCGCCTGCGTGCAGGTAGTCCTCGACGTGGTCAGTAGCATCCGACCCGCAAACGATCACCGGGCATTCACGTCCCCGCGCCATGGCGATCATCTCGAAAGCGGCTTCTCGCATACGCAATAAACACATCTTGGAGAGGTAGTTGAAGTTATCTTCGTAGATCACGGCGATATCAGGCTTTTCACGGTCAAGGGCCTGGGCCCAATCGCGCTCGGACTCGGCCAACACCGCATCGAACAGCGCCACCTGATAGCCACGCTGGCGCATGAAGCTGGCCGCGTACAGGGTGCCCAAGGGTGGATAAGGCTGCCTGGCCCCCCAAAGCTTGGGGTCAAAGCGCAGATAATAGGACTGGCCGAAGAGGATTTTGGTCATCGAATACCTCCATCCAGCGAGAATTCTGGAGCCACTGGGGGCAGATCCACCTGTTCCAGACGCGCTGCATAGGCGTTCAACGTGCGCTGGGCGTGATCCTCGAAATGACCTTTGCAGTAGTCTGCGCCGAACATGGCCTCGCCAGCGCTGGTCTGCTCGGAAAAGCGTTTAATCTTACGCCGCATTTCCCAACCTTCGAACCAATTACCGGGGGGCATGCGTATGGCGGTCTCGACCAGTTTGCGGTAAGAGGCGCCATTGGAAGTGCGAACTTGCGGGGCTGCACTGCGCGGTGGACCCTGGGCGTTGGGTAAATAATGATCACTCCAGGGGTTTTGAGCGCGCATTCTTTGGTAAACCTGCCAGCCTGAGAGCGGCACCATTTGGGTCAATTCATGGGCAGTGTAGAGGTTGTGGTCTGTGAACGCCAGAGAGTCTTCGCTGACAAAATAATTGGGGCACAACTCCAGGCCGCGCCGCGCAGCCGGTCGCACCATCCAGGCGATCAGCAGCGCCCGGCAGGTCCATAAACGTCCCTTTTCAGTCACGATCAAATAATCGATATCGCTATCCGGAACCCCATTGCCAACTGCTAAGGCGCCGGTGAGGGCCACCATACGCACAAATGGTAAACGGGCTATCTTCTCGCCGTATGCGCATGCCTGCGGCCAGAGTAGTTTGGTTGCTTGTGTGCGCTGGCTGCGGATTTGGGCATTGCCTTCCCGTCCTGGCAGTGTGAAATACCCGTCGGGGGTTCCCTGTATTCGAGATTCCAGGAAGCGACCTTTGAGGGCATCACTTACCTGCATGCAAGAAGCCGGAACCTGGATCAGGTAACGATGAATTTCCTCGAGGGTGAGGGCGAAATCAAAAACATCGGCATAGGCCAAGGTTTTGAGGATGGCTTGTTCGAGGGTACGCTTTGGATTGGTCATAATTTCACTAGAGACACAACTAAGTAATCATCGTAACTACTAAGCCGTGTCACTGCGAGCGGAGTTCACGGAGCGTGGCAGTCTCCTGGAAGGCTGGGAGATTGCTTCGGCGATACTGCTGCCTCGCAATGACACGGCTCGGTCGCGCCAACGGCGGGCCTTCGGACGACCGGCCTTAGCGAGCTTGAAGAGTGATATAAAAGTCAACCTTGCGCTGTAATATTAGACACTCACTAAGATCTAAGGCGGCGTGGAAAGGCCTTTAGGCTCTTTGATATTCTGCCGGGAAAGCTGGCGGTTGCCGCGCAGGATCGCTACCGCCTGGAAAACGCTCAGGCCTGAGGTGAAGAACAGCCCAATACAGAAGATGCTGGCATAGAGGGCGATCACCCAATTGTTAGCCCGTATCGCCAGGATCACGGTTCCCAGGTTGAACAAGGCCAAGGCAAACTCGAGCGCTACAATAGGATCAAATTTGAGTTGGTAACGTTGTCCCACCCATTTCTGTCCTTTATGTACGATGCCAAATTTCGGGGTGCGCTTGAAGACACCCTCTCGATTAGAGAATGCCTGCACTGCGGCACGCAAAGTGTTGACCATCATCCCCGAACCAAAGGCGGTGATGAACAGGATCCCGGGCAGTTTTTGCCACCAATGCCAACCAAGCTGCTTTTGCGCCACGATGAAAAAAGTGGTCGGGGCCAGGGCGGTGGCATTGAAGATGAAAGCGATCCCAAACAGCGAGATCAAGGCCGGGTACTGCTGTGAGAGTAAGACCACAATAGGGTAAAGCAGGACCAGCGCAAACAACAGCAGGTGAACCGAGTAGCCCGTCAGGTGCAGGGTCGCTGCTAACTTGGTGGATAGCGGTATCGAACTATTCCATACTGCAGGCAAGAGATTGCGAGCGCACTCCAGGCTGCCGCATGCCCAGCGGTGTTGTTGTTGGCGATAGGCGCTGAAGCTGACAGGAAGTTCGGCGGGGACTTCCACATCCCGCACGTAGTGCGCACGCCACCCACGCAGAAAAGCTCGATAGGATAGATCCAGGTCTTCGGTGAGGGTCTCTGATTTCCACCCACCAGCGTCGATGATGGTAGCTTTGCGCCACACCCCGGCAGTGCCGTTGAAGTTGAACCAATAGCCGCCGCGGCTGCGCGCGAATTGTTCGACCATAAAGTGGGCGTCGATTGCCAGGGATTGCAGTTGGGTGATCAGGGAGAATTTGCTGTTGACATGTCCCCAGCGAGCTTGCACGAAGCCAATTTCGCGATCTTGAAAATAGGGCACAGTCTGTTTGAGGAATTCGGGCTGAGGGAGAAAATCTGCGTCGAAGATGGCCAGGAATTCTCCTTTGGCGCGTTGCGTGCCCAGCGCCAGGGCTCCCGCTTTATAGCCGCGGCGATCCTGGCGGTGGAGATGAACGATGTCTACACCGCGCGCCTGGAGACGCTCGACCAGGGATCTGACGATCTGCACGGTTTCATCGGTTGAGTCATCCAACACCTGGATCTCCAATAAATCCCCCGGATAATCCAACTGCGCAGCTGCACAGATCACGCGCTCAGCGACGTACATCTCGTTGTAAATCGGGATCTGCACCGTAACCTGCGGCCAGGTGCCCGGTGGAGAGGCTGTGGGCCCCTCCCCGCGTTTGCGCCAGGTCAGGTAGGCCATATAGAAGAAATTAACTCCGTAAACAAACAGGGAACTAACCACAATCAAGTAAATCAGCGCGATGGGGATCAGGATTACATCAAACATTGTGCCTCGCTGGGTATTCTGTCAAGCCGAATCTAAGGAGTGATTTGTAAATAAAATCCATCAAGAAGCTAAATACATTGTAAAGAAAGTAAGTGCAAATTCCGCTGTGACCGGTCTCCCGACCGAGTCACCCCGGCACGGTCTGGAGACCGGCCTGAGCTGCAAAATAAAAACTAACGGTTACTTAGTTTACGCTGTACTAAACTTCTCAGAGAAGTTTAGCTTCTAAATCGGGAAGTATCTTGAGACGCTCACTAAGTTCTGAATGCAATGAAGCCTGATAAACTTTAGCCCACAATCCCCAGGCCAGCCATTGCCACAAACGACCCGGGGCTAAAAGCCAGGTATAGTAATCAAAGAAACCTACCAGCGTAACTGCTAGCAAGAGTCCGCTAACCCCGATGAACTCCAAGCTAAAATCCAGTCGCTTTCGATTCAGCCAGATCATTAACCAGGGGGCAATCATCAGCAGGGCATAAAAGAGGGCCCCGAATATTCCTGTCTCAACGGCAGCAACCAATAGCGTGAAGTGGGCAGGTTGGTAGTAAACAGGCAGTTGGGGATAATTCTCTCGCAAAGCATGGGGAGAAGCGCCCAGGCCAACCCCGCTCAGGGCGTTCTCGACAAAGATCTCGTTTGCAGCGCGGTTCAGCAATTGACGCTCACCCAACGCCTGTGTTTCCTGAGGCACCTGACGAAAGGACTCGTCCCAGTTGAGGCGCACGCCTAAATAGTCAGTAGTTTGCCAGATGAACGGCGCGCAAACCAGCAGGCCAGTGGCCAGCAGAAGCAGCAGCTTTTGAATGGCTGCGAATTGCCTGGTGCGCAATAAGCTCAGGATAAATAGGCTAAAGCCGATCCCCAGCGCTAACCAGGCAGCGCGTGAAAACGTCACTAACAAGGCGGTTGCGCTCAAGGCGAATAGTCCGCTGAGGGGGACGCGCCACCCAGGGCTGGTTTGTAAATACCATGTCACCAGGATCAACAATCCGAATGCCAGGCAGCCCCCCAAAATATTGGGATGATCCGTCAGGCCATAGGCTCGCAACAGCCGCGATTCTCCCCATGAAACAACGCTGACACCATTCCAGGCCGGATCTAAAGCATACTCATCCAATGCGGTTAGTCCCAAAGAGCGTTGCCGTAAGAATTGGGTAACGGCCACCACAGCCTGGATGAGCAATTGAATCCCCACAGGCAGAAATATACCTCGCAATGACCAGGGCTGGTTGACCAGATAGAAATAAAGCCCTCCCACCAGGAGTAGACGGATAGCGTTATACAGCGAAAGGGGAGCATCGAGGGAGAAAAGAGTGCTGACAAAGCCCAATCCGGTCAGTGCGACCAGGGGAATCGTCAAGAAAAGTGGGCCCGGTTTGACCCGTTTGCGGGCCAGCGCCAGATGAATGCCCCATAAAAGCAATGTTGTCAGGGCGAAAAGATCACTGGCGAAGAACAAGAAGTCGGTGTAATCGGCGTACAGTGGCGGCGTGGGTCTTTGTTGTAGCACAACACGGTAGCGAAAGGGGATCAGGATGATGGTTAGCCCAAGAGAAAATTGCGAAAAACGCGCCAAGAGGTTCGCCAGACTGAGGCGATCTTTGAAATAATCGCCCAAGCTCAAAAAGGCTTCTATCAAATGAGTTCTAGACCAGCGGAATAATTGGGAATTCGCCATGACTTTACAACATGCTGATAACCGAATTGAAGAATTTTATCACAATAATATTACATGTTTGACTACTTTAGTCTATAATTAATCTTCGATGGATGCTACCGTAGCAGTTAACGCCCGCTTTCTTACCCGCCAGGTCACCGGTGTAGAGCGCTATGGACTTGAAGTCAGCGCACGCCTGGGCGAGAATACCAGACTTGTGGCGCCTGAGAGAAAGTTGTTGGGGATTTGGGGCCACATTTGGGAGCAGCTCATTCTGCCCTGGCACATAAAAGCCGATGAATTGCTCTGGTCACCCGCCAATATTGGTCCGCTAGGACATCGCCGACAGGTGCTCAGCCTGCACGATTTAAGTTTCATCGAACAGCCAGGGTGGTTTGATGCCAGATTTGCATACTGGTATCGCATGGTTATGCCACGACTGATCCGGCGCACGAAGGCGATCATCACTGACTCGCATTTCTCCAAACGAAGCATTCAAAACGCTTTCCAGCTTCCCGCGGAGAAGATCCATGTTGTCCCTTGTGGTGTGGATACAACCCAATTCCGTCCCGTCCCGCAAGCCGAAAAGCAGCGCGTCCTGCAAAAGCACCAGCTCCCCCCGCGATACCTGCTCAGCGTTGGATCACTAGCGCCGCGCAAAAACCTGCAGGGCTTGTTAGCGGCCTGGCGCCAGTTAACCCCACAAAGCGAAGATCTATGCCTGGTCATCACGGGAACCAAAGGCAGCGCTTTTGGCCGGATTGAAGAACCAGACGATTTCCAAAACGTGCGCTGGTTAGGATACGTCGAAGAGCGAGATCTGCCAGCGCTTTACTCCGGGGCGATGGCCTTTATCTCGGCTTCCTTTTGCGAGGGATTTGGGCTGACCCCTTTGGAAGCTATGGCATGCCGGACGCCAGTCATCGTCTCCAATCGCGGCGCACTGCCAGAGGTGGTTGCTGATGCGGGCTATTTCTTTGATCCTTATGAAGTAGATGCGATCTGCCAAGCGATTGCTGTGGTTGTCAGCGATGTCGAGTTACGCCAGGAATTGGGGGAACGTGGATATCAGCGTGCCCAAACCTTCTCCTGGGAGAATACCGCTGGGGGTGTTTGGAACGTGTTGCAAGCAGAGATGGAGAAATAATTCAGCATGCCAGAAACGCCTGAAGTCACTTTGGTACAGGACGCTCTGCCATTTCTGGGTGGGGCCGAGCGAGTTTTGCAAACCGTGTTGGAGCTGTACCCTTCAGCCCCAATTTCCACGCTGGTTTGCAATCGTGATCGTTTACGGGGTTCATTCCTGGAGGAACACGAGATAAATACATCCTTCATCGATCGCTTACCCGGCGCGCGTAAACACCACCGCACTTATTTGCCCCTATTCCCTCTGGCGATCGAGCAATTCGATCTCAACAACTATGCGCTGATCCTATCTTTCAGTTATGCGGTGGCGCATGGCGTATTGACGCGACCCGATCAGGTCCACATCAGCTATATGTATACCCCCATGCGCCAGGCCTGGCACTATTATCACCAGTTCCTGCGTCAAAAGGGATACCGCGCTGGCCCCCGGAGATGGCTGGCGCAGATCATTTTGCACTATATCCGCATCTGGGATCAAGCTGCCGCAGCGCGCGTCGACCGATTTGTGGCCTCTTCCAAATGGGGGGCAAGCCTGATTTGGCGCGCCTATCGGCGAGACGCCGAGGTCATCTACCCCCCGGTGGATTTGTCTCGATTCCACCCCTTGCACCCGCGAGAAGATTATTATCTGATGGTCTCCCGGATGGTGCCCCACAAAAAGGTCTCCCTGGTCGTTGAGGCTTTCAACCAGCTGGATTATCCGCTGATGGTTGTTGGCCAGGGCGAGCAAATAGACGAGATCAAGGAACAAGCCGCTGAAAACGTGCAAGTGCTGGGGCAGCAACCCGATCATATCGTCGCTGAATTGATGGGGCGGGCGAAAGCTTTGGTTCATATCGCTGAGGAGGATTTTGGGCTTGCTTTGGTGGAAGCGCAGGCTGCCGGTTGTCCTGTGATCGCATTTGGCAAAGGCGGTGCCTGCGAAACGGTCGTTCACGGTGAAACTGGCTTATTCTACCCCCAACAGAACAGCAACAGCTTGAGGCATGCCTTAAAAGCCTTCGAAGACAACCGATCCCAATTTCAGGAGCACAATATCCGCCGCAACGCCGAGCGTTTTTCCAAGGCACGCTTCAAACGCCGCTTCGCCAAGCTGGTTGAACGCGAGTATCAGGGCTTACAGGGACAGCGATGAGCGAACTCCAGGTTGCCATCGAGGCAATCAACCCTACTTTGAAGAACAGGGAACTCAAGCGCATCTGCGATCTGATTGGAGCAACGCTTGGTCTCATTTTTGGCTTACCGCTCTTGGTCATCATCGCCATATTGATCAAGATCACCTCCCCAGGCCCAGTGCTCTTCCGACAAAAGCGCCTGGGGAAAGATGGCCAACCATTTGAGATGTATAAGTTTCGCAGCATGGTGTCCGGCGCGGAAGAATTGTTGGGGGACCTGCTCGAAGGTGACCCGCACCTGCAGAGGAGTTTTTCTGAATTACAAAAGATCTACGACGACCCCCGACAGACATCGATTGGGCGCTTTCTGCGGCGCACCAGCCTCGACGAGTTACCGCAATTGTTGAATGTCATCAAGGGAGATATGAGCCTGGTGGGGCCACGACCGATTCTGCTGCACCAACGGGCGGCGTACGGGCCCAATTTTCTGATCTATCAGCGCTTGCATCCAGGCATAACCGGCTTATGGCAGGTTTCGGGACGTAACCTGCTCTCCTTTCGACAGCGAGCAGCGCTAGACGAAATTTATATCAAAAACTGGTCATTGAACTTAGATCTGTTCATCATGATTCGCACCATTTGGGTTGTCATCAGGGGCGAAGGAACGTATTGATCCAGCATTTAAAAGGGCCAGAAAATCGGCATGACGACCAACACCACAGCCAGCACCACCAGGGTCAGGGGAATGCCCACTTTCAGATAATCTGAGAAGCGATAGCCGCCCGGCCCCATAACGAGCACATTGGCCGAGTGGCCCACTGGGCTGAGGAAGGCCGCTGAAGCGGACACAGCCACCGCCATCATCAAAGGATAAGGCGAAATACTCAGGTCCGCGGCGGTGCTCAGGGCGATGGGAGCCAACAAGACGGCTACTGCTGGGTTGGGCATGAACTGCGAGGTCAGCGCCGCCAGGATGAAAAAGCCCCCCATCACTGCCAGCGACCCCATCCCGCCGATCAGTCCGACCATGCCATCCGCCAGGAATTTGGCCGCGCCCGTCTGCTCCATGGCGATGCCCAAGGGCAACATACCGGCGATCAAGAAGATTGCCTTCCAGTTGATGAAGCGGTAGGCTTCTTCCATCGTCAGGCATTTCGACAAGATCATCAACGCAACACCGATGATGGCCGAGATGGCAATCGGCAGCCAATCAAAGATAGCAGGCACCAGGACGATACCCATGACGAGCAAGGCCATGGGGATCTTCTCCTGGCGAGGAGGCTCCTGGGCCTCCTCGGTGAGCACCAGAAAGTCTGGCTCCCTACCCAGCATTCTCAACCGCGCCCGAGGGCCATACAACAAGAGCGCATCGCCAAAACGCAGCGGCTTGTCGCGTAAATCTGAGCGGTAAGCGCGCCCTTCACGCCAGATAGCCAGCACGCTCAAACCGTACTTGAAGCGGAAGTTCAGTTCTCGGAGGGTCTTCCCAGCCAGCGTCGAAAAGGGCGAAAGCACAGTTTCCACCATGCCGATTTCTTCTGACTCCAGATCCCCCAAGTCTGGCAGGGGCTGGCGATCGATCTCTAGGCTCTGCAGCCCCTCGACCAGCATCAAGTCGCTCTGCTTTCCCTTGACCAGCAGCATGTCATCAGCTTGAAAGACTTCTTCGGGGGAAGGCATCAGGTGGGTCTGCCCCGCTCGGATAATTCCCATGACACCCAGGCCATAGGAATCTCCCAGGTGGCTTTCGAGCAGCGATTTCCCCACCAGGGTGGAATCGCCCGGCACATGCACCACCATCAAGCGCTCTTCGAGACGATAGTCGGCCAGTGAATCAGGCGAGGCTACAGTTAAATCGGGATCATTCCTCAGATCATCCAGGTGCTCACGGCGGCCCTGAATCAGCAAAACATCATCTCCTAATAATGGGATCGTTTCGAGATTGGTGCGGAACGGAACGCCCTCTCGCAGGATGGCCAGCACAACAACAGAGTAGCTGTGACGAAAGCCAATCTGGCGCAGGGTCTGCCCGATCAGACTCGAACCGGGAGAAAGTTGGGCTTCGACAATTTCGACATCCGCGGAGACCAGGCGCTCCACCCGAAAACCCTCTTCTTCAAGCACAAGGTGGTTAGCCTGATGCAGTTCATCGAATTGCTCAAGACGGCCTTCTACCAGCAGACGGTCGCCTGCCTGCAGCGCAAAAGCTGACTCTGGGGAAAGCTGCGTGTGCCCATCCCGGATCACTGCCACCACGTTCAGCCCCAGTACAGATCCCAGGCGGCTTTCGGCCAGTGTTACCCCATCTAAGATCGACCCTTCGGGTAGGTGCAGAAGCACCATACGATCGTGCAACTTATACAATGATTCAAAATCCTTAGCGCGCTCCGAAGAAAACTCGCGCGCCGGGTCGCGGCTGGGTAGCAGCCGATGTCCCACCAGGGCCATAAAGGCAGTGCCTGCGATCAGAACTGCCACACCTACCGGGGTGTAATCGAACATCTGGAAGGGGCGCAAACCCGCTTCCCTGAGCGCCTCGCTGATCAGGATGTTGGGCGGCGTGCCAATCAGGGTGTTCAAACCTCCTAACAAAGCGGCAAAGGCCAGCGGCATTAGTAGTTTCGAAGGGGGCTGTTTGGTTCGGCGGGCGATGTCAATCACGACAGGCAAAAACAAGGAGGCCACGCCAATATCATTCATAAAACCAGACAGGATGCCCACCGTCAGCATGATGATGACCAGCAAGCGCATCTCACTATCCCCGGCCAGCCTGAGCAGGCGCCGCCCGATCAGCCCAGCCACCCCGGTGCGCGCCAGTCCCCCGCTGAGGATCAACACCGCCCAGACAGTAACCACGGCAGGGTTGCTGAATCCCGAGAGCGCTTCTGCTGGCGTGACCAGACCAACAACTGCCAGGCCTCCCAGCACCATCAGGGCAACCACGTCCATGCGTACCCACTCGGTGATGAAGAGGATGACCGCGCCGGTTAGGATAGCCAGTACAATGCCAATTTCAAGAGTCATGCTGCACCTTTGTTCCCCGGGAATTCCTATAGAGCAAATAATTCCAGCCGATAATATTTCTTCACAAATCCAGCAACAACGCCTCTTCCTTGGTCATCGATTCGCCCATCAAAGTCAGAAAACGCTGCTTCAATTCAGCGACGATCTCTTCAGCCTGATCGAATGCGGCCGGGATTTGCCCTCCGGCCATCGTGCCATGCCCGCCGGCTTTTCCAGGTGGAATGACGAGTTGTTGAACCAACACCCCGGCATCCTGCTTGAGCGATTTTGTGCGCAGCGAGAGATGAAAAATCTGCTCATGGTAGCCTATGCACAGGACGGCTCTGGCATTCTCCAATCGGATAAGCAAGTCGGCCATTTCGGCGCCTAAGTCTGGGCGCGGCACCCTTCCCAGATAAGCCATAACAGCTGCTCCAAAAATCCGTGTGGTTTGTAAGCACTGGCCTAAGGCATTGAAATACGCCCGGGATTGTCCGGCTTGTTCGACTTGAATCAATAACTCCCGATCCATATGCTCTAGCAATTTCAGGTAAACCGTTCTGTCCAGGGGAGAATCTCCACGGGATAAACCGCGCGTGTCCGTCTTCAGTCCATAGAACATGGCTGTTGCTAATACCGGGTCTGGGGTAATTCCTGCAGCCTCGAGATATTGGTACAGTAATGTGACTGTAGCGCCGACATCGGGTCGTACTTGTGTGTAAGGGGCAAGAGTAAGCCCCGCTCTGATAGGGTGGTGATGGTCGATGACAATTTGGGGAATCAGGTCTTCCGGCAGGTTGTTGTTGCCTGCGCCAGGTTGCGTGTCCACCAGGGCAATTGCTGAATAACCTTCCAGACTCGACAGCGCAACATCGTGTTCCCATTCGGGAGTCAAGAGATCAAGCATGGCCCGGTTTTCTGATCGGGCAACCAGGCCGCTGTAGACCAGGCGACTGGAAATCCCCCAGGCCTTTCTAAGCAATACTGACAGTGCTTTCCCCGATGCCAGGGAATCCGGGTCTGGATTGTTATGGGTGAGGATGAGCACAGGTCCCAATCCAGCGCAGGCGCGCAATTTTTCAAGATCTACAGGCATGCTTGTTTCTTCACCAGGATAAGTTGAATGACAGAGAGCAGATTCATTCTATTTACTGGTTATAAACCTTTATATGCCCTTCCGTCAAGCGCGTGTTGGGTATCAAAATACGTCCATCGGGTGTGTTGATTTCAGCATTCGGCGTGCCGATTGCAAAAGGGGTGCTTCTCGGTTCCAAACCTTGGCCCTGATTAATGTTGTGGTTGGCTCTCAAGAAATCGCCGGGGTAGCTCCCAGATTTGGGGGCATGCGGCGTGCTCCCAAATCTGGACATTACCGCGGGAATTCCTAGAGCCCCTTGTGGTTTTTATTGAACCTATTATTGTGAGAGTGTATAATTAAAATAACAGATATTCATTTCTGCCGTTGCCAGACCCCAGCAGGTATACGTAGTATCTATCCGAAAATTCGCTAGAACCGGTCTCCCGATCGTGTTCGACTCGGTCTGGAGACCGGCCTTAGCAATATTCAGATAGGTTCTTAGATAGGTCCATTCTCAACATGTTAAACAACCAGGCCAACAGCAACAGCCAGACCAGCGGACAACGTTACCGCCATCTGTTCGAGCACGCCCCCATTTGCATCTTCGTCATCGACATAACCACAAACCCGGCCACCATCCTGGAGATAAACCGGCAGGCGGAACTGGTGTACGGCTACCGGGCTGACGAATTAGCGGGGATGCCGGCCGACCACCTGGTGGCCGAAGAGGCCAAAGCGGCCGCCCTGGCCACCGTGCAGCGCGTCCAACAAGGCCAGATCGTGAGGGACGAGGCCAGCCACCGGCGCCGGGATGGCACGCGCTTTCCTGTACGCCTCATCGCCGCGCCCGACCCGACAGATGATAGCCAGATGATCGTCACGGTTGAAGACATCACGGCCGAAAGTCAGCGTCGCAGCGAGGCGGATGCCATCACCCGCGAGCGCCTGCGCATCGCCCAAGAGATTCACGACGGTGTAGCCCAAAACCTGGCCGCGCTGCACTTCAAATCGGCTTTATGGCATCACCTGTCTGATACGACCCCCCCAGACATGCGCGCTGCACTGGGCGAACTTCAGACCCTGCTCACGGACGCCATCGCTGACATCCGCCGGGTCATCTTCGCCCTGCGTCCATTAGACCTGGAGTCACTGGGCTTTTGGCCGGCGCTGAGGCAACTGGTGGCCGACTTTGGCGACCAGAACCAACTGGCAGCGCAGTTGGATGTGTCTGGGGAACAAAACTCCCTACCCCCAGACTACGAATTACCCCTGTTCCGCATCATCCAGGAAGGACTGAACAATATCGGCCAACATGCGCGCGCCAGTTTGGTGCTGGTGCGGCTGACGGTGGCTGAGGACGGCAGAGTCCGGGTCCTGCTGCGCGATAACGGCCGCGGTTTTGAACCACAGCAACTCGACGTAGTCCACCGTGACAACCGTTTCGGTCTGCGCCAGATGCGTGAGCGCATCTTGAGCCTGGGCGGCAAATTGGATATTCGCAGCGCCATCGATCAGGGCACGGAGCTGGTCATCAGCTTGCCGCCGGCCGCAACGGAGGTCAACCATGCCAGCGATTAATATCCTGATTGCCGATGATCACACCCTGGTACGCCAGGGCTTGCGCCAGCTCTGTGAGCGGCTGGGTGGCTTTACTGTGCTGGCCGAAGCCGAGAATGGCGCTGAAGCAGTCAAGCTGGCCAGCACCACGCAGCCGGACGTGATCCTGATGGACATCATCATGCCGGATATGGACGGCACCGAGGCCATTCGCCAGATCATGAAAGAGACCCCTACTGCCCGCATTATCGCCGTGACCATGTATCGCCGGGAGCAGTTCATGCTCGACGCCATCCGGGTAGGGGCGCGTGGTTATCTGCTCAAGAGCGTAGACGCCTGGGAGCTGATCGCGGCCATCGAGGCCGTGCACCGGGGCGACTACCTGATCGACCCCATCATCGCCGCCCGCGTGCTGAGCGAGTTCCACCTGCCTGTGCCCGAATCCCCACAGGTCGTACCGCTGACGGAGAGCGAGATGGCAGTATTACGCCTGGTAGCCCAGGGCGTGGAAAACCAGGCCATCGCCCAGGCGCTGAACTACTCCGTTTACACCGTGGCCAACCGGCTGCGCACCATCTACCAGAAGCTGCACGTGACCAACCGTACCCAGGCCGCCCTGTATGCCCTGCGCCAGGGCTGGGCCACATTGGATGAACCACCAAACTAATCCCCCACGCCATTCCACATACCGTTTATTCCCCCATTTACAAATTATTGTAGCAAAACCGCCGCTCGGTCAGGAGACCGGCCTAAGCCAAGATAGGATAACTTTCAGTTACTTTGTTTACGCTGTACTAAGTACCTTGTAAACAAAGTTTCTGTAATTTTTCCTTTCGCAGCTTAGGCCGGTCGGCCCGCCGTTGGCGCGACCTGTCGGGGTAACTCGGTCGGCGTCGAAGACGGGCCTTCGGCCAGACCGGTCACAGCAAAAATGTCAAATTATTTTCTATACAGTTTACTAAGTAACTGTCCGAGAATAAGTTCACATCTTCACCGGCCAGACCCTAAGAAACTGTCTGAAAAGACCCCAGGGATTTCCAGAAGGATGCTTTTGCCACTGAAACAACAGGCTGCGAAACATTTTTTTGAACTGAATGATGGACAAAATCCCTGGGGTCTGGCTGGTAGAATTTACTTTTCAGACGCTTTCTAAGGGTTTCCGTGTGTTTTCGAGCTGACTAAGGAAATTTTCCTGGAGATGACGCTGGATTTTCGAAATGTTGGCGAAAACCCTTAGGGTCTAATTCGCCAAGTTATTGTTGGACGCTCACTAAGTAGTTTGACAATGCCAACTTGATAACAACATAAGGGGTAGCCAGCCAACCGCGTTGGCTTGTTGCAAATTTCACTACCGGACATTTTTTTATTGGACACGGATGACTCTACTGAAAAAACTACGTGAGCAGGATACCGTGCGGCATATATGGGGGTGTGTGCGCGGCACACACCCCCATATATGCCGCACGGACCTCTCTTCTTTGGCTTTTTTCAGTGGACCCACGGATAAACACGGATTTCTTATTATTGCGTGCATGAAAGCCGTTCTTACCTCATCGCTACCTGCGCTTCGGATGAAAATGCAATGCCTGTTTGCGAATAGCCTGAAAAAAAATCCGTAGAATCCGTGAAATCCGTGTCCAATTCTCTCCAGGTACGAAAAATGTCCGCTAGTGAAACACCCAATTACAAATTATTGTAGCAAAACCGCCTCCAAAGCAGGCCAATTCTTGTCTATCAACGCGCCCGGGACAGGTGTATCATGCCTTGAAGGGAACCTTTATAACCAACTTTAGATCCGCCCCATGCGCCTTGCCATTGACGGCAGGCGTATTTAAGGTGCAGTTTGTGAATATACCAAAATGACCCAGGCTTCCAGCAGGATCACGATCGATGTATCGGCTGAGGCAATCTGGCAGGTGATCAGCGACTTCGGCGCAGCCGGCGACTACCTGGCTGGTGTGATCAACTGCACAATTGAGGGCGCAGGGGTGGGCGCACAGCGCACGCTGACCTACGCCGACGGCAGTACGATCGTCGAGCGCCTGGAAATGCTAAAACCGGCCACCTACCAGATGAGCTACACCCTGCAGAGCGATACGCCCTTTGGCAACTGCCTGACCACGATGAGGCTGCGTGACCTGGGTCCGAACCAGGCCGAGCTGACCTGGTCGGCGAGCTTCCAGCCCGTGGGCATTCCACCGAGCGAAGCGGTCGATCTGATGGAAGGTGTGCTGGTGGCCAACTGCCTGGCGCTGAAGCGGCATCTCGAAAGTTGAGCAATAAACGAAGAACTTAAATTTGAAGTTGCACAACAAAAAGTAGATACTAAACGCCTTAGAAAACAATAATTCATATTTAAGGAGATATTCCAATGACAATGGAAAGAAGCAGAAAGAACCCGGCAAAAAAAAAGGCCGGGAAAGACAAGGTGCTTGAGGAAGTAAAAAGTATTGAAAACAGGTGTAATAAAGAAATATCGACTGATCTTGCGACGAATAAAGTGGAATATATGAATTGCAAGGCCAAGGTATTTGAAGGTAGTGACAAAGCGGTATCCGAGGGAGAGTATAGCGCTCAAAAATCGACACACGCAGAATTGAATGCGCTGGCAGCTTATATTGAACAAGAATCGGATTTCAGCACGATCGAAAAAATCGAAATAACTTCCCCGCCTTGTAAATCTTGTGCCTTTGTTTTGGAATTGCTTGGTGCAATTGATAAAGTCCAGACAACGGGAAAAATCCACAAAATGCATACCAGCGCCTGGATTTGGCCGAACCCCCTAAAAGACATTGGAACATTTGACGGAACTCGCTGGGCCGAACTCAAAGGGTATTTTGCTGGCTCAGGGCTATCGGATCAAGAGATACTTGAAGAAATCATTAATGTCGTTCAGCGTCAGTCTTCCAACTAAGGCAGGCATGATACCAGCACCAGATCAAGCGACGTGTCCGAATTTCACTCATACTTGGCAAATGTATAGATGAGTATCTTGTAATACCACCAACCAATGATGAGCTTTCACCCAATGAGGATTGATGTGTGATTTTTTATCACGTCATAATCATATTTGGTCGGCAACCTTCGAGCCGGAGGGACTTCCCATGAGTGAAGCCGAGCAGATATTTGAAGCTGCGCTATCAGCAAATAGTCGTGCGCTGAAACAGTTCCTTGAGCGGTGAGTCGAAAATCACTATTCCCGCCAATTACAAATTTTTGTAGCGAAACTGCTAAAAAGTAGATTGATTTGTGTCTATCGTAATAACGACATGAGATTTACGATTAGGGTCACTACTTATGAAAATCATTTAGCTTCATGCAAGAAAAGAAAGTGCAATTATTTCAACTTTGAAAATCGTGGCGATGGCTCCCGCTCCATCCTGCAATATTCAAAGAATGAATAACTAGATCCAATTTTATGGAATAGCGATCAATTTATAGGCTAATCATAGTTTACGATACTCTCTAAAAAAATAAGGAGCAAAGCCATGGCAAGCGCAATTGAACAAATTTACGACAAACTTATGGAAGTGTTTGGCGGTACAAATCCAAACCAGGTATTCACCATGTTGATGCCCGGAACAACCCTGGATGCAAAAACATTTGCTTTCGATCCGGAGCAACCAAAACCAGATATTGTTAAGGAAGCTGAATCAAAACTTGTAGACCAGATGTTTGATATTGCCAAAGTCACCGGGAGTTCGAACGGGCAGCGAGTTTCATCTCAATATATCCAGGCGTTGAGTGTGCTGGTACCGACATTTAATCCCATGATGGCAAAGATGAAAAGTAAAATGAGAGATTTCATAAGTGGGCCGGTTCCTGATGAAACCACATTAAACGGCAGGCAATATTCCGGAACTCGAGAGGGGTATTATTTTGAGTTATTCGACGGTTGGGTACAGGCATTGCAAGAATGGGAAACCAAAAAAATTGACAAAAAAAAGGAATTCGCGACTCAAGTGACCGCGAACCAATTAACCCAGCAGGAAGCAATGCAAGGGTTTCATGATTGGTATGCAGAGGTGGCTCAAGGCGAACTGGCTAAAGTTGACGCCACATTTGGAAAAATGGTGACCGCTTTTGCTCCCGCTGATATGAATGCCATTCTAGGTGCTCTAGAATCCGGGCCCGGTGGTGAATTCCATGAGGCAAGCAACATCGTCAGGGATAACCGCTACGAATCTGAAAACGGAGGGTTTTATTACCCGGTTGATTTATCGCCTGACGACTGGTTTTTAGCATTAAAAAGTGACCTCAACCCGGTAGATCTCTTAAAAGACCCTGATTTCATCAAGAAATCAATTGCAGCCAGAAGCCAGGCTTTACAGGCCAGTATAGCTCAAGTACAGGCTTTGATGAGTACAATGTCCACAGATGATGATATCAGGGCGGCTGCCGATACTTTTGATACAAATCAAAAAAGTTATCTTGCTGCTCAGAATGGATTATTAACGACTTATACGGATAATGCAAAAACGGCTGTGGACGCATACCTTGATTATTCTGCAGCGAACACTGCTGAGGAAAAAGAGAATGTAAAAAAACACGCAGTGACAGCGGTTGCTGAGGGACAAAAAGCTTTGATTGCAGCACAATCAAACCTGCAATCATCATTAGAGGCTGTGGCGTCGGCCGGTGCAAAACTGGCCGGAGCAAAATCTGGAAAATTTGAGGGTTTGGATGCTCTGAAAAAGCGGCTTGAATCTCAGTTGGACGATATTCAAAATATGGGAGATGAGCTGGTCGCTTCAATAACCCATAATCCACCCCCAATCCAGCCTGCTTATGATATATCTGCTGATATAAAAAAGGATATCCAAAACGCTGTAAAGGCTGCTGCAGTAGCGGCAAAAAGTCCCAATGCAGCTCATGATACTGTGGTTGAGGCTTTTAATACTAGCCCTACAACTACTAACCCTGCTGCAACCATCGATACTGCTACTGATTCAGCGATAACAGCTTTGAAGGTTGACGTTGCTAGCATTGACACTGCGAAAACTGCTCAACAGACTCTTGCTGAAATCACGCAGGCAGTAAATAGAATACTCCGAGTTCCATCAAGCAGCAAATCTGTAGCTGACGATAGATTTATGGATTTGCAATTTTCATTTCACAGCAATGAAATGGATAAGGGCCACTCAGAAGACACGCATTTTTCACAGATGAGTTGGAGTGTAGATCTTTTCTTCGGCAGCGCCAGTGGCAGCAGTTCTTCCTCCAGCAGTGTCACAAAAGACAACGCCCTAGAAAAGGATACAGAAATTAAGATCGGTCTTAAGGCAGCCAAAGTGGATGTTCGAAGAGGCTGGTTTGATCCAGGCGTGTTTAAGCTATCCAATAATGCCTCCAGACTTTCAAAAACGCTTGTTTCCTCAGGTTCGCTCCCTTCGACTGCAGGTATTTGGTCGGATACAACTAAACATAACAATGCTATTTTGCCCTGTTTTCCAGTTGCTTTTGTTGTGGCTAAAGACGTTACCATCTCTTTTAAGGCCACCGAAAGCAGCCTGGATGGATTGCATAGTGTGATGGACAGCGCCTCAGCCGTAGGGGGTGGTTTTCTATGTTTTAGTGCATCATCCTCTTCTTCATCACATGGCGATCATTCGTCGCTGCATACAAAATCACAAGACACTGTGATAACTATAACCATGCCCGGACCACAAATATTGGGCTGGTTTTTAGAATTCACGCCCAAGGATAAAAGTGAAGAATTAACTTCTACTACTCGGAACGCCAATTATCTAACAATTCTCGATTATGTTGATCAATTAGCGAATTCAAATCACTAGGCTATATTGGATTTGCGGCTAGCTGTCTGGTGATGAAGCAGTGTATGGAAGCCGGTAGGAAATAAACGCATCGCGAACTCAGTTATTAATTAAGGAGAAAGACAATGGAAATAAACTTTGAGGTATCCTGGGAAATAATGGAAGAAGGAGAGAGAATTCATAAATCCGATGAGGTTACTGTGCAAGTGACGGTGACAGCGTACATGGAGGAGGGCTGGACTGCTGAGGACGTAACCTTGGTGCTCGACGTGAACGATATCCACATTTCTCCCGAAGGAGATCAGGATGTAGATACGCGCATCGGATTGCTCGAAGAGGCCGGGGACACAGATGATCCTGACTATAGGGCAGAAACTTATGAAGCGCTGCATCATGACGAATTTGTCAGCGCATTTATTACGCCCAAAAGCAGTGAAGGCCCGTTACGTTACAATTTAGGCGAATTTCCAGAGAATGACTTCAGCGTAGAAAGATCCTTTGTCCTCGCTACCGGCCGCAGCCTCGACCTACTGCCTGCGCAAGGAGGCCATTACTCCATTCCTTGTGAAGTAGAATTCGTCCCTGTACAATTAACGTCGCAAACTTCCGCAAGGTGCACAGCTCTGGATTTCGAGGTTTCAGGTTAGTAATCCTTTCAACAGAGCAACGAAAAAACTATCAGGTCTAGGAAAGTATGGCCCTGGCATGAAGCAAAATCAGCTATTATTGTCATGGATCCAATAATCTCAGGAGTTACACAATTGCCCCTATACCCTCCAAGATTGAAGGAAATGGGGGCTTGATGCACTCAAACCTTTCTAACTGCTTTACACTAAGAATTATACAAGTGGTTCTGGAAGAGAGAATTGCCAAAGCTTAAATGGGCTTAATCGACCGCTGTTCTATCAACAACATCACAATCATGCCGCTCAATGCAATGCCTAGTGTGGGGGCAGCACCAATTCCACTGAGCGCTACAATTGCTGTTGCAGTAATTATGACAAGCAATACCCGCGGCACCAGGATTTATTGAGTGGCCCGGTAGACAGCAACGGCAATCCCCCCGACAAACAACAATACATCAACTGCTAGGTCTATCCGTAGTGCCAGGGCAGGCAGTCACATCTCGATCTGGGACGAAAACACTGGATATCGATGACTACACGCATAAATCAACCTTGACGCGCCTCTCTGATTTCAGCAGCGATTTCATCATCGCTGAATTCTGCGTTTAACTCATCGAGACGCGCCCAAACTTGATCAAAGCGCGCCATGACCTCAACCTCCTGCATTTGCTGGAAGCGCTGATAATCTTCATATTCAAAATTCAACGGATCGCAGATCCCCTGACCAGGATAAAAATTATGTAATTGAACCCTTGGTTGAGCTAAGTAGCCAGCACAGGGAATAATTGCTACCGGTAGCCTTCTTTTTGGGCAGCTACGTCCATCGTCGCCGTCGTAATTCGCTCCACAGGGAAGAGAACCCGCTGGCCCGATTTGCGCAGGTCAATAGCTTTCAGGTATCTGCGGCAACCCTGACAGATGTAAAGGCGGTACTTCCCTTCTTCAAAAGGAAAGTAAGATAGCTTGGCCGGTTCGCTATTATTGCAGAAAGGACACTTGATTCGTGGATAAAGCCACTGGCATTCGCATCGTGAGCAGATAAGGTGTCGTGAGCCTGATTCGCCATCCAGGAAAGCCAGGCCCGGTTCCCCCCCGCAGATGGGACACCAACCTCGTTGCCACGACTTTTGCTCAATCAAAGGGGAAAGGGTCTCTGCATAAGTCCAGAAAAAGGGATTCAGTGCGTGATAAATGACAAAGGCTTGAAGCTCTTCTTGCGCTTGTAACGCCTCATTTGTTACCGCCAGATTTCCATCTTCGATGTAACTTATGACTCGGGCTTGCACTTTATCTCGATCGTCTTCTACTAGTGCCAGGATCTCCTCGAACTGTTCTGTCAGGTCAGGATAGTGACGGACGACAATGTGGCATATCTGCCTGTAAAGATCGAAAAATGCGTCCCAGTCCAACTTGATTTCAGAGGGACGAAGCAACGGCATTCCCTGCCGGCTGCGTGTTTGCGCCTCTTCTACGCTGAGCGTCATGGCTAGCGGGGGAATGGATGCTTGCATCTGTGCTTCGAGCAGATCATGGTGCAGATCAATTATCTCCGTGAGTTCAGAGTCCATTTCTCTCACTGCTCGCAATTGAGCCAGAATCTCCTGGTTGTTGTTTGTCCTCATTCACCCTCGCAAAAATTAAGCACCGGCATTTGCCGCGATCGGCTCATCTCCCAGCTTGGGAAATCCCAGCCTGTCAAAGGGAACGGGAGAGAGATACATCCAGGATGTACCCCCTACCTCATCTTCGCCATAGATGTGGTCAGTGTATTTGTGTGGTCGCGTCGTCATACGCGCGCTGGCTTCCGTGATGAGGTTATCCCGTTCACCAAATTCCAGAGCTTCGGTCGAGCAGGCTTTAACGCAGGCAGGTTCGATACCCTCAGCCAGACGATCTTCGCAGAAAGTGCACTTGTACATCGGCCCGATCGTCACTTCCCGCTCGAAACTTGGCACGCCAAAGGGGCAGCCTTTCTGGCAAGACCGACAACCGATACACTTACCCTCATGGTGGATTACTGGCCCTTCAGGAGTCTTCTCTAAAGCTCCCACTGGGCAGACTAAAACACAGCCCGGATGTTCACAGTGCCTACATTGTAGCTTCACAAATACCCAATGGAGCTCACCATCATGGTCAACTTCATTAAATCGGATCAGGCTCCAGGTATCGGCGGATAAGTGTGAGGGGTTATCATAGCACCCCAGGCAAAGTGTGATCTCTCCAGGATTATCATTCCAGGCTTTGCAGGCAACCTGGCAACTACGACAACCCATACACCTGACGAGGTCGACCAAAACGGCGTTACTCATACCACGCCTCCTTTCTTTACCTGAACCAGGAACGCTTTAAACTCGGGGATCATCGTATTGGCATCCCCCACGTGAGGGCTGAGTTTATTGGCGCTGTTACCAACGCTAAGGCCCCGGAAACCCCAATGCCATGGGAGACCTATTTGATGGACTGTTTTACCATTCAACTGCAGTGGTTTAAAACGTTTGGTGATAACAGCAACGCCCTGAATCGAACCCCGTTTGGATTCAACCGTGACCAATTCGGCGTGCTCGACTCCCAGCTCATCAGCCAGTTCTTCACTCATCTCGACAAACATCTGTGGCATGAGTTCGACCAACCAGGGCAAGTTGCGGGTCATCTGTCCTGCCTGCCAATGTTCAGTTATCCGGTAAGTAGTAGCCACAATAGGATATTCTTCGTTCGTGCCAATCTCCTCCGGTCGCCATACTGTGATAACCGGGTTGTGCTGGGTGCTCGAGAGTGGATGGATGATGGGGCTTTCTAAAGGCTCATAGTGTTCAGGAAACGGCCCATCAACCCTGCCTGGCCCAAAGATGTGGGCGTGGCCTTCAGGCTTCATGATGAAAGCATACCGGGCACCTTCCATATTCATTGGCGCCCAGCCTCCGTCAGGAATATCTCCCTGCCACTTGGTCTCCGGTCCTGTCCAGCGTATGACAAAGTCAGTAGGGTCCCACGGATTACCATCCTGGTCTACTGAGGCACGGTTGTAGATAATGCGCCGATTGACAGGCCAGCACCAGGACCACTTGGCGTAGAGGCCGATTCCCGCCGGATGGTAATCTACGTTATCGCGCCACTTTTGGCGGTTGCCATCTTTTTCGTTATAGGACTGGGTGTAAAGCCAGTTAGCAGACGAGGTAGAGCCATCAGACCTAAGCCTAAATTTCGCACATTAAAAACCGAATAGAGAGCAAAGTCATCCAATA
>CAZUSV010000055.1:0-29545 GCA_964622645.1 uncultured Anaerolineales bacterium | reverse complement strand
TTCCGCTAGTTTTATCTCTCTATTCGATTCTTAAGGTGCGAAATATAGGCTAAGGCCAATGCGCCCGGCAAAATCCCAGGGAAGAACAGGAATAGAAATATCAATGCCCATATGGGAGCGGGAATCGAACGTGCGATTAGCAGAAATCCGCGCGCCAAAAGAAATAGAAAGCTCCTCAGCCCTCGCCATCCGGAAGCTCCACCTAATGATTTAGATGTTAGTGCTGCGGGAAAGGCCAAGAGGGGGGAAATCAATCCTGCAAAGGCAACTGCCAATAAAGACATCGAGACTGTGATCCCTATATTCATGATCCAATCCTGGATCGTCAACGCCCCAAAAGCAGGCGGCCAAGAAATCTGGGCAACATGAACTAAGTTGGAGATGGACCGTGTCGAGAACACTTTTCCAAAATCTGGGGCGATATAGATAAATGCCAGGGGAACGAGAATGACCGCCGCTCGAATTGATGATTTTATAAGGGGATCACTGGTAATCGGGGTGCCAGTAGAGGTAGATCTGATCGTAGGAGAGTCAGCACAATCACCGGAACAACGATTTCTCAAACCAATTCGGCTGCGTAATGCAGAACTCCAGAGATCTGCCAGCCCATTAAGCAAAAATAGGGCCAGTAATAACGTCCAGATTTGGTCGTACTTCAAGGTTTGCAAGCTGAGGAAGATTTCATATCCCAGGCCTCCAGCACCGATCAAACCCAAGACTGCGGCAGAGCGGATGGCACATTCGAAACGATAAAAGCTGTAAGATATCAGATCGGCGAAGGCGCGTGGGAGCAGTGCATACACGAAGGCTCTTAAGGGGGATACACCGCTATTGAGTAACGCGAAAAGCGGTTCGGAAGGCGTTTCATCAAGGATTTCTGAAAACACTTTGGCGGTGATCGCGCCAAATGGAATCGCAATCGCCAGGATCGCAGACAAAGGATCCAGGCCGATGATATTGATGAAGAACAATCCCCAGATGACTTCATGGATGGCGCGCGGGATGGCCAACCCTGAACGGATAACCAACCAGGGAGCTTTGCCCCCAAGGCCTGAACCCCGGGCGACCCGTCGTGGGTAAACAGACACCCACCATGTCTCTGAAGCCAAGATACCCCCAAACAGCCCCAATAGGGTGCTGATGAATATACCGCCGATCGCATAAGCCAGCGTTGTTAGCGTGGCATCCAGAACGAGCAGCAGGAAGCTCAGACTCAGTTCGGGGTGGATCAGCGCTTCAAGGAATCTTGCCACCAATGACCATCCACCCAGGTTTACTACCTCGGAACGAAACAGGCCTGCTTGGCCTAAAGCCCAAAGAACGCTCACGATGAATACAAGCCCCCATAGTGCTCGTCGATCGATGAACGCTGGCCGCCGGTTTGAAGGATGTGGCCTTGATTCAGAAAGCGTGGTTTGCATATTCGAGATCAAATGGTTGGGGTAATCTGGTATAACTGCTGGATCATTTCATCCGAAACTTCAGCAGCAGGAACATCGAACAAAATTCTGCCCTCCCGCAGACCGATGATGCGCTGGAAAAGGCTGAGTGCGTACTCAACAGCATGAAGACTGGCGATCAGGGTTGTGTTTCTGTCAGCGCTCAACTTGAGTAGCAGGTCTATAATCTCACGACCGCGCTCGGGATCAAGATTGGAAATCGGCTCATCGGCCAGGATGACCTTTGGATTTTGTACTAAAACTCGCGCAATTGCAACGCGTTGCTGCTGTCCACCCGAAAGCTGGTAAGTCGGTTCGTAAAGTTTTTCTGGGATGCCAACTTGCGTGAGTGCCTCAGCTGCGATGCCGACATCCCGCGGCCAAACCAGGGAAAGTAATGCTTTGGGAGTAGACCAATTTCCCAGGTGACCAGCATTGACATTGTGGATCACTCGCATGGTATCGACCAAATGGAACTGTTGGTAAATCGTTCCAATCTGCCCTTGGAGCTGGCGCAACATCCTGGGGTTCAGACGAATGATATCTTGACCCAATGCTCGCAGTGAGCCTTCTGTTGGGAATATCGTGCCATTCAGCAGCCGGATCAGTGTGCTTTTACCAGCCCCACTAGGGCCTACCAAAGCCACGCGTTCCCCAGCGCTGATCGTGATGTTGATATCCATCAGCGCTGGGAACGAGCCAAAGCGTTGGCTTACTGCGGTAAGTTCGAAAATGGGTTGCATGCGCTACTGAATTTTGCCAATCTCGCGGGCGACAATCTCGATTTGCAGATAATTATCGTTCTCTGTGACGATGAATCGCTGCGCGCTGAAGAGATCGAGAATTTCTTTATGCGCTGGATCATCGATGTCCAAAGCCAGGAAGGCATCTGTTACGCGTTGGATAAAATCCTCACCATAGCGCTCGGTGACATCTGGGCGGACAACCCAATGGTAGTCATAGAATGGGGGAGTACGCCAGATAAGCTGAACCTTATCCAGATCTACATCACCAGCCTCAACACGCGATAACCAGACCTTTTCGTTCAGCGCACCAACCTCGTAGCTTCCTGCTTCAACCAGATCGATAGTGACATCATGGGAGCCAGAGAATCCGGCCTCGCCTTTGAAATCATCCAGTGAAACGCCGGCCTGACCCAGATAATACTGAGGCATCAGGCGACCCGAAGTAGACGATTCGCTGCCAAAGGTAAATGTATGTGCTTTTAGTGCAGCTAACCCAGCAATATCATCAAAGGGTTGAATACCGCTATCCACACTGGCGATGAACACGCTATGGAACTGGTCATCCCCTTCCCGCTGGATGAGCGCCTGGGCATTTTCCACCTGCAACCTGGCCTGAACACCCGTCAAACCACCAAACCAGACCATATCCAGATCGCCAACCCGGAAGGCTGTCACCGAGGCAGCATAATCTGTAACAGGTTTGTATTCTACCGGAACGCCAAGCGCGCTGGTTAGATAGTCCGCTAAGAGACCGAAACGTCGTTGAAGTTTCTCAGGATCTTGATCAGGGATTGCGCCGATGACAAAGGGCTGTACCTCCGCTGAGTTTACGGCTGAATCTCCACTGTCAGCAACTGCTGAACATGCCGACAGCAAGAAAAGAAGCGTTAGAGACAAGAGTAATATTTTTTTCATTGAACACCTATTATTAGATTCGAATTTTGCGCGTAGTGCTGGTCCCACCAGCTGATCCGCTACTTGAACTTGATGATCTTGCCAGCGGAATTCTTACTAGACCGCCAAATTACTTCGACAGTGTCACATTCTCGAGAACTTCCGGAAATAGGGTGCGGAGCACTCCAGCCACACCCTATTTCCGGTCTTCTCGTCTGAAAATTTACATTGTCAACTTAATGACTCGCTCTTTGAGCAACCAGGATAATGGTGGGGCTGTAATACGTATAAGGATTGCCATCATAATCCCCAAAAATGGCTCTTATATTGAAGTTTGCTTCACTTAAGAGTCCGCCTAATTCCTTCTGGCTATAGAGGCGGTAGCGCAGGTAAAAATCATTTCTGCCTTCTGGTGATACCAGCTTGAACTGCTCCGTAACGATTTTAGTTTCCTGGTTGTACTTACGAGAGATTTCAGTGTAATTTGTCTCATCCCCAAAGCGTTCGTTTGATTTCAGGTTTTCAGCTACCCAGAGATGATTGGGCACCTCGACGATAAATATCCCATCGGCCCGTAAGGAAGTCGTAACTCGACTTACCAGGCCTGTGTTTTCACCGCTCGCATCGATTTGACCAAGGGTAGTGAACAGACAAATAGCGGCATCGAATTTCTCTACAGAGGTGAACTCTTCTGCACGCACCTGAATGAAGGTCGGGCTGACCTGGCCAGCCTTAGAGCGATCTCGAGCGGCCGCGATCATCGCTTCCGAGGAGTCGATGCCCACGACCTGATAGCCCCGCTGGGCCAATGCGATGCTATGGCGCCCGAAGCCACAGCCCACGTCCAAGATCGACGCACCAGGCTCTACACCTGCGTGTTGAATTACGAAGTCGATCTCCTTTGCGGTCCGCTCAGGCGTGAGTAGTGGATGGTTGAGATAGGGTGATCCAGAAGTGAAGAAATTGGGTTTTGGCATACGATCAATATAGAAGTGGCAGGTGACAGTCACTTCTCAAGTGACTGTCACCTGCCACGAAAACTAATCTACAGGTGGTGCATGCAGGTTCCCACTCACGGTGGGAAAATATACATTGCGCTTCTGTCAGAGGCTGTCGCGCACATCCAGCATGGGAACATCCTGGCGCTGAAGGTCGTTGAGGGCTTCAAACGGCAGCACGGCATCCTGCGATTCGGCCAATTCGGCCCAGGAAACGATCCACTCGCGGTCGAGACCGTCGACGTCATCGATCACCCGCAGGCGGTCAATGTCATAGTCTTGCATGAGAGCTTTGACCTCCGCCACCACACTTTCGGGTGAGCGCTGGCGTAGATCAGCTCCATGGACTGCGTCCTGGCACCACTGGCAACCAAAGGGGCAGCCGCGCGCCACAGATATGGTCAGCGAGGCATAGCCGTTATGCTCGCGCCAGACCTGCAGGTATTTGTCCATATCGATCAGATCGCGCGCTGGCAGCGGTAGCTCGTCCAAATTGAGAATGAAATCTCGCCGGGGATTGATCATCACACCGCCGTTTTCGTCTCGAAAAGCGATCCCATCGATTTGGCTTACATCTCCATCAGCATGTATGGTCTGCAGAAGATCCAGCAACGTCAACTCGCCCTCGTGATGCACAACGATATCGACAGCTGGAGACGCCAGGTAGGTTTCAGGTGCATAGGTTGGATCTGGTCCACCGAGGATGACGTGCGCTCCAAAAGCATGGGCTTTTTCAGCAACTCTCAGGGCGATCTCACGATTGGGTTTGACCGCTGTGATGCCCACGATGCGCGGCGATAATCTTTCCAGGGCAGCATCAAAATCACTCAATCCATCCAGGAATGTGCCGTCGAAGATCTCCACGCTGAAGCCGCCCTCCCGAATGAAGGCCGCCAGGTAAAGCAGTCCCAACGGGAAGTAAGGATTCATCAATTCGCGTTCGGCTTCATTGTGACTGAGAAATACGGGGTTTACGAGCAAAATGTCGATCATGAGTTCAGTTATACACTAATTGTATTAACATTGTTTAAGTAATTTGGAACACTGATTGCGCAGATATTATGATTACGCTGAACATCTCAGAAAAATCAGCCCCTCAGCGCAATCAGCGATCCAATATTTTTGCAATCCGGGCAGCCAGGTAAACTCCTGCAGCCATGGAAACGGTCGTAGCGATGCTGCCCAGCGAGAGTAGCGGCACACCCACCAGCGAGTGCCCCAGGTTGCAGCCCCCCGCGAAGGCCGCACCTACACCCATCAGAAAGCCACCCGCGGCCAACTCGAGATAACGTTTTGCGGTCTCACCACGCACCCAGAGCGTTTTCGCTCGTATAGCGGCAATCAAGGCGCCGGGGATCAGGCTAAGTAGCGCAATGGGGATCCATGGGGAAGCTGGCAAAGAACGATCGGCTCCATTTTCGAACAGAGCCAGGTAAATCCCTGTAGGGACATAGGATGTGCCGTAGGGATAATCTGTGCCCCCAGCTTTGGCTAGCAGCCAGCTTGCGCTGATGATCACCCCAACTGCGATCCCCAGAGGTAGCCAGCCCCACAATTTACCACGTGCGCGGCGCGTCTCTTTAGGGGCACGCCAAAGCCAAAACGCGGCAACCAGCCCAACCACAGGCAAGACGAACCAGGCTGCAGGGCCGAGAAGTTCTCCCAGGGTGAGTGATTGTCCACCGGCAGAAAGAGTCTCTCTCAACCCAGCCAATGGCCCGCGATAGACCAAGATATCGCCCACGGCCCAGGTCGCCAATCCCACCAGCGTGCCCAGCATGCCGTGCCCTAATTTGTAGAACAAGCCTGTGATGCAAGAAGCAGCCACTACCATGCCAACACCAAAGAGCAGCCCGCCAAAAATATTGGCACCCCAGGAAAAGGGTGGTATCCAGGGATCGATCCAGCCAAAGGAACGCATCACGTAAACCGCTGGAGTGGCGATCAACAGCGCCAGGGTATATGCGCGGAAGAGATCAAGCTGTTTCGGGATTCGGAATAATCCTCGCAAGGTGCTGTGAAAGCATAGATCGCCTCTTTCCAGAGCATATCCCAAGCTGAGACCGGCGACAATTGCTAATCCGATGGTCATAGGGTTTTCCTTAATATCTGAGAAGCTAAACTTTTTGCGAAGCACTCCGTAAGGAGCACAAAAGTTTAGCTTCTGAAATTTCAATTTAGACGACCGTGGTGCTGCTTTTCTTACGCAGCCCGAACGACCGCAGCAGCGCTAATACCAATATCAGGTAGGTGGGGATATATTCGAGCAAGCGCACCTGGGTGTATTCACGCAAATTCTCAGGATCGTAATAAGTCAGATAAGAGAACGTTACAGCGATGGACAGATATACCCAGGGCCAAATGAAGGCATGTGTAGTCTTTTGAGTCTGGAGGAAGGGAAGGAAGGGGATGATCAGGGTCAGGTACCAGGGGTGCAGAGTAGGTGTGAGCAGGAGATACGCCCCCAGAGGGATCACAGCCAGACGCAGCAAGCCGAGCAGATCGTCATCATTTCGCCATGCCAGCCAGCCTGATAAGAGTATCGCCACCCCAAGCATGCCAGTCGTTATGGCTTTGGCCACCAGGATGGGTGTATCCCCCACGATTTCCACGGGAACCGCGCCAGGGGTCTGGTAGCCTGATAATAAGACTTCCAACCAATGGTAGATGCTGCCGTTGTAATTCCACCATTGAAGATAGATGCGCGTGGCCCCAAAAATGCCTGTGCCATCGAGTTCTCCAAAGAGCCCCCATCCCCCACCGACGGCGAATATCGTTAGCAGTAAAAGGATCAACCCTATATATGCCAGGATGCCCTTCCAGCGCCAGCGCCGCAGGAACACAGGGGCAAGCAGCAGGGGGATCGGTTTTGTGAGCGTAGCTGCAGCCAGGATGCTTGCAGAGGCATACAGCCCGATTCTTTTCGTCGACGCAGAGCGTCGCAGCCTGTGCAGCACCGCAGAGCAGTGCTGCAAGTTTTCTTTCACTCGTTCCACCGCTCGGCGGTGGAACGCATTCCCTCCCCAACGGGCCAGGAACCAAAAAGCCGCTAACATCAAAAAGATCATCAGGGAGTCCACATGTGCACCATGAGAAAATTCCACGATCACCAAAGGATTCCACAAATAGAGCAGGAGGTTTCGGCGTGGCAACTGGAAGGTTTTCAGCAGGTTCATCACCAGCCAGCCGCTGAGCAGGTCAAAAACAGTGGCAGTAACCTGAAACGCCAGGATGCTTTGGGGAGCAATCCACATGGCGAAGGCGAATACCAATTGGGCAACCGGTAAATAGGGCGAGGCCATCCAGTCATGGTTGACCAGGGCGCGCAAATGGATATTGTATGCATCCAGCGAAGGGTCGGAGACTGGCTGAGCATAGGGATTTAGACCCTGGTTGAGCAAGTGCCCATCCCAGGCATAACGGTAGACATCGTCGGATAAGGTTGGAAAGGTAAGTAGCATGACCAGCCTGAAGAGTATCGCAAAAACCCAAATGAGCTTTAAAGGCAGTTGGTCTCTTCGCAGGCGGTGTACGGCGATAGCGTAAACTATCCCTGCGACCAGAAAATAGGCCAGGAAAGTGGTCGTATAGGGACCCCGCAAACTGGGCAGGGATGGCAGCACCTGCAAGCTGGCAAGGATGATCACTCCAGAAACGAAAGATATCCCCCCAAGGCTGCGGAATGCAGTGAGTAACTTAGCAATCATCAAAATAACGGCGACAATGAATCAAACCGTCGCAGGGGATCCTCTCCAGCTCAGCTCGCAGGCGGTCGATATCCTCCTCAGTATCAACATCATACCAAATTGGCGAAAAGCCTACTTTCAGACCCAATCTTTGGCATATCGCCAGGCTTTGCTCTAATACTTGATGGGTGCTCCACTCGATCCCCTTAAAGATTTCAGAAGTGGCTTCTTTCAAGCCGACTAAATAGTAGCCCCCGTCTTCCGAAGGACCAAAGACCAGATCATGATCATCCAGCAGATCAAATGCCTGATGGATATATTCGCCAGGCAGAGTCGGCCCATCCCCATTTAAGGCCATCGCTTTACTGTAGCCACGATCGAGTAGTAGGGTCAGAACCTGGTTCAAACAATCCCCGATGTCTTCGCAGATGACTGGTATTAGTAGCGTCCCAGGTGGAGAGATATCTTCGAAGTAATCTTGAGAGTCTGGGGGTGTGATGGCAATCGCCAGGTCGATCCCATTGAGCTGTGAGGTCGCATCAATGGTATCAAGCAGCAATGCTTCGTAGAGCCGCGCTGCCTCCTGGTATGTCAGCGGTGGGCAGAGGCGTGTCTTGGTCGAGCCGACTTTGGGCTCCTTGGCCATGATGATGAGTGCTTTATCTGACATGATGAAATTCTCAAAAGTTCTTAAGAATTGTTGTAATGATGTAATAGGTCGCTAGCAGAGTGCCGCGCAAGGTTCCACTGATCTTGGAGTGGCCGCCGTAGCGGGCGCGATAGTTGACCGGGATCTCTTTGATCTGCCATCCCGCTTTGGCAGCCTTGACGATCATCTCCGTAGGCCAGCCATAGGTCATCTCGGTCATTCCCAGGTCGGTTAGTTTGGATTTTCTAACCGCACGGAAGGGACTCAGGTCGGTGATCGCTAGCCCATAAAGCAAGTGGATCAACCGCGCCGAGAGCCAGTTGCCAAAATATTGCTGCCAGGGCATGGCTCCAGCCTCTATCTGACCGGCCAGCCGCGAACCAAGCACCATATCGATGCCCTCATTTATGATAGGCTCAACCAGCGCAATGAGATTTGTTGGATCATCAGCACCATCGGCATCCAGGAAAACGACGATCTCCCCGTGTGCCACCTCGACTCCCGTGGCACAGGCGCGACCGTAACCACGGCGCGGTTCCTGGATCACCCGCGCCCCGGCGGTTTCGGCAATAGCAACAGTCTGGTCCGTAGAGCCGCCGTCGACAACGATGATCTCATTTACATGCGCTTGAGGAATGCTGGAGAGCACAAAGCCCAGACTATCTTCTTCGTTCAGCGCAGGGATGATAATACTGACTGGCATTATATTTCTGGTCTCCGTCTACCGAGAAGCCCGAAAATAGGGGGTGGTGTTGGGGGGGGGGGCCCCCCCCCCCCCCCTATTTTCGGAAGTTCTTGCGATAGTGACATTGTCGAACTACGCTTGGATGCTATCTCACATTCGAACCTTACGGACCCCATCTCGGCTGCCAATCTGGGCGGGTGTTGTCTGTCAGGCGTTGAACCTGGCTGCCATCGGGCCGCATGATGTAGATCTCGTTATTGCCATGTCTGTAGGAAGTGAAAGTAATCCATTGTCCGTAGGGCGAGAAACTGGGCGCCAGGTTGTCGCCGCCATCGGTAAGCTGCTGCAAGCCTGTCCCATCGATGTTGATGATGAAAATATCATGATCACCCCTGGGACCGGCATAGAAAGCGATTTGCTGGCCATCTGCGGACCAGGAATGCCGTCCGCCCATCTCTTCTGGCAGATCGGTCACCTGCTGGATGCCCGCGCCATCGGGGTTCATCAAATAAATCTGGCGTTCACCGCTGCGCGAAGAGGCAAAGGCGATCATACTACCATCTGGGGACCAGGTGGGGTCTATGTCATCGTAGGGGGATTCGGTTAATTGACGGGGGTTACGGCCATCAATATCCACCAGCCAAAGCGTCTGGTTGGGCCCGATATCGTTGGCGAATAAGATCGTGCTGCCATCGGGCGAGACTGCGGGGGCAAAGGCCGCGCCGATATCTCGGGTCAATCTCTGTGGGTTGTTTCCATCGACGTCCATACTGTAGATCTCGAAACGACCATCCCTGCGGGAGGAGAACACAATCGTCCGCCCATCGGGGGAAAGCGAGGCATAGAAGTCTGTCGATAGGTTGTCCGTCAAACGCCTTTGTTGGCTACCATCTGCATTCATCAGGCAAATCTCGTCGAAGCCCTCGATGAAGCAAGTAAAGACGATTTTCCCAGAGGGCGTAGTTCCCAAAGGAAACAAGTCGACATTCGTTGCAGTCGGGAGAGCAGCAGGACCAAGAATCCCCGTTGGAATGGTCTCTTCAAGAGTTGCCGAAGGGCTTTCGACATCCTCCGATGTTTCCGTGGAACCTGTATTTCGTTGAGCTAATTGTGGTGGAGAGTTTCGCCGATTCAGTAGCCATAGCCCTGTTACTGTAAAAACCAGACAAGTCCAGGCAAAGAGGAGAATCGCAATGACCTGGTTGAAGCGACTTTTAGGCTGGCCTATGGGCATGGAGTCCCTGGAAATTCAACCTGGAATTGCTCACAGGCGGCGGTGGCTGAGGCAGCGAGATCTGGCGTAGGGGAAGGTGTAGACGTAGGGGAGGGTGTTGGCGTAGGGGAGGGTGTTTCTGTAAATAGATCTAGAGATACAGGAGGCCCCACGGGGATTAGCTCTCCATATATCATGCGTAAGTCATCCAGATTTACGTCAAAGGGGCCCAAGAAATTGCCATCGGCATCAAACCAACCACGATCGCTGGCGGATAATGCCAAAAGCTGTTGGATATCAAGGCCCAACTCACAAATCCCCTCTATGCAGACTACTGTGAACAGGCCAACCTGGGTATTAAAATCTACCAATATAATTGACCCCTTCACTCGAGCGATATGCCCATTTGAACTCACAACAGTAAACCATTCACCTACAGGCAATCTAGAGATGATAAGGACTTGGCCCTGCTTAAGAGTGATTTCATGCCCGGTACTGTCAGCAGTGAATCCAGAGAGTTTTGTGATTTCAATCTCTGTACCAGGATGGTTATATAATTCCGAGCCATCTGGGAGTCGATAGCTGGACAAAATGATTTCTGGTTCGATTCTTGAGAGTGTATCAGCGGTTGGGCTTGGTGTTTCTAGATGAATTGAAATGGTGGCGTCCATTTCTGGTGTTGATGTTTCTGGTGTTATGAATGTTGCAGTTTCAGCTAGGGGAGGAGGTGTAGGAAGAGAAAGCGTGCAAGCGGCAATCGTTAGAGCAATCAACAAGATGGGTGTGGATTTTTTGAGGAATCGCTGGTTCATTTTCCCAATCCTTCACAGAAATGGGGTTTCGATATACAAAAAAAATCTAACTATGGCGTTATTATAACAGTAAGATTAATTGAATGAGGGGACTACCTGACATATTTGAAAATAATTTCCCTGGTACTTTTGGTCTAGTAATGAGATATAACTTTGCAAATTAGGATAAAATTAGAAAATACTGGTAATTTGTATCGCAAATAATGTACGAGGAATATGGTAAATCTGAGGAAGCTGTTGTACTCGTTCGCGATATCACTTTTGCTACTTATAGCGTTATTTCTACCTCGGGTTGGTGTAAACGCTCAAGATATTGTCACGAACACCCCTACAACAAGCGCAACCCCTACTGTTACCGACATACTCTCACCACCGACTGAAACTCCAACCTCGACATCTGAGACCGCGCCTAGTGAAACTCCCACTGCGACATCTGAGCACACGCCAAGTGAAACTCCAACAGAGTCGAGCACGTTTACACAAACAACCTCGCCCACACAAACGAGTTCACCCTCAGCGACGGACCTGGCAACGGCCACGCCGTCTCCAAGTCCGTCGTTTACCCTTGCTGCCTCATCCACACCTTCTTTCACACCATCGGCGACTCCAACATTATCGCCCACTTTGACCTTTACAGTCACACTGACTCAAATTGCTACGTTCACTCCTTCACCATCACTCACAGCATCGACAACCCCATCGCCATCTCAAACTTCCACAATAACGCTTACGCCATCAACAACGCCCACGCCCTCGACAACACTCACACCCACGACAACGCTCACTGCAAGCATAACCCCAACATCCACACAGAGCCTGACGCCTACAGTTTCCATAACTCCAACCTCGCAAGCTGCGCTGTTGGGATTTGGGGATTTATTAGCGAAAGCGCAACTGGAGGGGAAAGTACGAGTGATTGTAAGGTTGCAAATATCCTTCCGTCCCGAGGGGAATATGAATAATGAGAATGCATTACTGGTACAGAAAAGAGCCATTCGGAGTGCTCAAAACGAACTGCTTCAACTTCTATCACAATTCAATATTTCAAATACTCGGACATTTGAGCGGATTCCGTATATCGTTATGGAGATAGATGCTGCTGCATTGGAGCTTCTGGTCACATTGCCACAATTTTCATCACTCGAAGAGGATATTCCCTTATTACCGACACTTTCTCAGACGATTCCCCTGATAGGTACAGATGACGCCTGGACAGCAGGATTTTCAGGGTCAGGGCAAACTGTAGCAATTTTGGATACGGGTGTAGATAATTCTCATTCCTTCTTCTCTGGACGGATCGTATCAGAAGCCTGTTATTCGACAACCAATGCTTCATCTACAACACTTTGCCCAAATGGTTTAGACGAACAGATTGGCAGCGGAGCTGGAGTCAATTGTTCAGCGTCTCTATCGGGCTGTGATCATGGTACTCATGTTGCAGGGATCGCTGCCGGTGCTGGAGGGAGCTTTTCAGGAGTTGCCAAAGGAGCAAACATCATCGCCATTCAGGTATTTTCTCGCTTTGATTCGGCTCTGGATTGTTTCCCGTATTCAGCACCCTGTGTTATGAGTTGGACATCTGATCAGATTCTTGCAATAGAACGAATTTATGCGCTACGCAACACTTATAATATTGCCGCCGTTAATTTGAGTCTGGGCGGGGGTCGATACTACAATACGAGTTCCTGCGATAGCGCTAATCCCTCGATGAAAGCAGCGATTGATACGCTCCGCAGCGTGGGCATCGCAACAGTGATCTCATCTGGAAATTCATATTACTCGGATTCCCTCAGCGCGCCTGCCTGCATTTCATCGGCAATCAGCGTTGGGGCAACGACAAAATCGGATTCGGTCGCCAGTTATTCAAATAGCGCCTCATTCCTGACCTTATGGGCACCTGGTTCTTCAATTAATTCATCCGTGCCTGGAGGCTATGGCACGAAGAGCGGCACCTCCATGGCTGCGCCTCACGTTACTGGCGCTTGGGCTGTGTTGAAGTCGAACCGGCCAGGGGCTTCTGTTGATCAAATCCTGGCATCTCTGACCAGCACTGGTGTCTCGATAACTGACTCGCGCAACGGGGTCACCAAGCCACGCATCCAGGTTGAAGGTGCGCTTTGTTTTTCATTGACAACGAGTGCTAACCCCGGCGCCGGGGGTAATATCGGTGCCAACCCGTCGCCGAGTTGCGATAGCAATTCCTTGTATTACTATAATAGCTCAGTAACGCTTACTGCGAACAAGGCATCTGATTACTACCGTTTTACCAGTTGGAGCGGTGATGCCAGCGGCACAACCAACCCGGTGCAGATCAGTATGAATGGGGTTAAATCGGTCACAGCTACTTTCGAGCAATCTACTTTTGGGGATGTGCCTTTTACCCACCAACATTGGGCATATATCGAGGCACTTTATGATGGGGGGTACACTGCCGGTTGCAGCACAAATCCTCTTCAATATTGCCCTGATCAGATTATGAACAGGGGCATGTCTGCAGTATTTATGCTGCGTGGGTATAGCGGGACAGCGTATAGTCCACCCGCTGAACCATGGGATACCTTTGCAGATGATTGGAGCCCATCTGATATCTCCTGGGCGGAAAAATGGGCCGAGGGCATGTGGAATGAAGGGCTCACTGCAGGCTGTCAGACAAATCCCTTGATGTATTGCCCACGGAGGGAGCTACCACGAGTGGAGGCTAGTGTATTTGCTTTACGCATGATGCACGGCGTGAACTACTCCCCACCGGCTGCAAGTGGAACTCTGCTTGCTGACATGAATGATGTGAACTATTGGGGTACCAAGTGGGCTGAACAGGCTTATCTGGATGGATTGCTACCAGCATGCGGGTCACAAGGAGGAAAACCGCTTTTTTGCCCAGACGATCTTGTCAGTCGCGCCTGGGGAGCTTATATGATCGCAAAAGCTAAAAATTTGTCGCTGCCACAATGAAGTATTCCGTAGCGCTTTACTGCCCGGACAAGCACATCTGCTACAACTTACATACGCTAGACGAAAATGGCGTGGGAGGTGGTATTGTGGCGCGCATCCGCATGACTCATGCAATCGCGGAGCGCGGCCATGAGGTTACTATGTATAACCACTGCCCTAATGATGAAACCATCAACGGTGTACATTACCATCACTTCAGCCGACTAAAGCAGGTTGAGAGCGATATTTTCATCGCCAGCACCAGCGGCGCTCTTGATCTAGGCCCGTTGCGCGAGGTAGAAATCGACGCCAATCTGAAAATTTTGATGATCCACGGCGTAGAGCCGCCAGTTGGTTTTCCCTTGGTAGAGTTTGATTTCGTTTATGCCTTGAGCAACTTCGTGCGCGGATTGGTCGAGAATCGTTGGGGGGTAGATGCAAATAAAATATTTGTCACCCACCGCGGGGTCGCAAATGATCACTACCTCAATAATCAGGGTTCATACCGCGATCCCTTTGCCATCCTATACGCTGGTCATCCATCGAAGGGTCTGGATGCTGCCATCAGCGTTCTTCGTCTCTTACGCCAACGAGATCAACGTTATTCATTGCAGATTTTCGGTGGCCATCGTTTGTGGGGAGAGGCAGAGCAGCCCATCAGAGTAGAGCCAGGTGTTTTTGATAACGGGCAGGTTGGGCAACGCGAGTTGGCACACAGGATGTCGATCTGCGGCTTCAGTTTGAATTTACAGGCCAGGGAAGAACCTTTTGGCATGGTAGTGATCGAAGCGATGCGGGCAGGATGTATTGTTCTGGCCAGTAATATTGGTGCTTACCCCGAGATCGTACAGCATGGTAGTAACGGGTTTATCATTGAGGGGAACTACTTGGATGAGGCCACTCTCTCCCTTGCAGCTCAACTGATACTGGAACTAACGCAAAATCCAGATTATTGCAGCACTATTCGACAAAATGCAATCAGCTACCCATTAGATTGGGCAACTATCGCCAAGGCCTGGGAAGAGCATTGGGATTGGGTCTTGCAGAAAACCCTTACCGGATCAGAAGACCCTGGTATGGGGATATGCGATTCATGCGGAGGTGGCTGGCTGTCCCTAGCCGACGGGCAGCATTGCATGGGCTGCGGTCGGTATCAGAAAAGCCTTACCCAATGAATATCGCTTCGAAAACTATTATGATCGCAGGGTATTACGGTTTCGGCAATACCGGCGATGAAGCCATTCTCGCTGCCATGGTACAAGATTTGCGTGGAATCCTTCAAAACGTCGAGATTGTTGTCGTATCAGGTGATCCTAAAAGTACAAAAAAATCGCACCAGGTGAGTGCGGTTTCATGGAATAATGTACCCCAGATCATCAAGCGTATGACAGGTTGCGATCTGGTAATCCTGGGTGGCGGCGGGTTATTCCATGATTATTGGGGGTTTGACCGCGCCTCACTATTGACACTAAATCACACTGGCATTGCGTTCTATGCCAGTATTGCCCTCATAGCTTCAATCAGTAGCAAGCCACTGGTTCTTTATGCGGTTGGCATTGGTCCTTTACTCAGCGAAGCAGGGAAATTCTATACACGTGCTATTGCGGAACAAGCTGCTCTGATTACCGTGCGCGACGCGGAATCCAAGCAACTCCTTCACTCTCTAGGCGTTGAAATTGAAGGCGTGCACATAACCACTGACCCTGCCTTTGGATTTGAGTTTTCACCCTTTTTACTCGAGACCAAATTCGATAATCGGCCCATATTAGGTGTTTCGTTAAGAAATTGGGATGTTGCCGTAAACCCAGATTATTGGGAGAGTAAGGTCGCTGAAGCCCTTGACCATTTTCTTGATCTCTATGCTGGCTACGCGATCTTTATTCCCTTTCAAGAGCGGGAGGAGGCGCTGTTAGATGATTTGGCAGTATCAAAGCGTGTGCAAGTACGAATGCGAAACGCCGAGAAGACCCTGTTCATTGATGATGCCCAAACACCGGCGGAAAAAGCAGGCTTAATAGCGCACTGCGACCTATTGTTAGGGATGCGGCTCCACTCACTAATCTTTGCCATCAAGAATCATGTGCCAGTTGTTGGCTTGATTTATGACCCCAAGGTCAAAAACATTATGGCTCAGGCAGATATGGAAGATTACACTGTGGAACTGAATGAGCTAAGCAGCCAGGCTCTGGTTGGTCGATTGGATGATGCCTACCGGGATCGGGAAAAGCTGACTGATCAGATGCGCAAAGTATGTTTTCAATTAGATGTGAAAGCACTTCAGAATTCTCAATTAGCGATTGACGTGCTCAGGCAACCTCAGCCTGCTCAACATCACATGAGGCCAGACGCAGTTGATTTGCTGAAACAATCCGCACTGTCCCTTGCGCAATCCTTTGCCGAAAAGCAGGAACAAGCCGATCTGCTGGCCGAAAATATCCGCGATCTGCGAGCAAGACATGATTATCTAGAAAACGAACTTAAAGAGCACGCAGAGGAGATTGAAGAACTCAAAGCACAATTGCAAAGAGAATCCGAATGGCGCGATCAGGTCATCGCTAGCCTGCAATTAGATATATCTAAATTGAATCATGAGCTCACGCAGCGCGATCAGATCATCGCTGACTCGCAAGCAGAGCTCGAAAACCTAACAGTCGCCTATAACCATGCCATCCATACGCATGACATGCAGATCAAGGAAAAAAAGAAGCAGATTGACGAGCTCAACTCCAGAATAGCTGAAAGAGATTCGTCCATTACCTCGCTCAACGCCAGGGTTGAGGAAAGGGACTCATCCATATACTTCCTCGATTCGCAATTAGCCGAAATCAAGGGCAGCCGCGGTTGGAAGCTGCTCTGGGCTTTATGGCAAATTCGCCTTTCCCTTATCCCCCACGGTTCCCAAAGAGAGAGGCTGTTGAGAAATCTGCTGGATAAACCCAAACTCAGGATGTCGCTGCCCGCCTTCGCATTCGACAGCTATAAGCGCGCCAGAAACGCGGTTTATCCTTCAGATTTACACGCCATTTGCACTCCATCCCAAAAGGATCTGGTTTCCATAGTCCTGCCGGTCTATAACGGGGCTGATCTGGTCTCTGAGGCGATAGACAGCGTATTGAGCCAATCCTATGGTAATTTTGAGTTGATCCTTATCAACGATGGCTCTCAAGACCGGACAGGGGAAATATTGGACGACTATGCACGCAGGGATCGCCGCATCCGCGTCGTTCACCAGGAAAACCAAAAATTGCCCCGGGCGCTCTCCTATGGTTTTCGAATGGCGCAAGGTGAGTATCTCACCTGGACGAGCCACGATAATCGTTTCAAGGTAGGTTCTATAGCAAAGATGGTGGAATGCCTGCAAAGACATCCTGAAATGGATATGGTGTATGCCAATTTCGACATTATTGGAGAGAATGGTGCACCCCTGCGCGGCTCGGATTGGTATGCAGGTTATCAGCAACCCGCAGGTAGTGAGCATATATATTTGCCAAAAGATACCGTCGAACTCAATACCTGGCCGAATAACTTTATCGGCGGCGCTTTTCTTTACCGCGCACGCGTGGCCTGGTTATTGGGTGATTACTCCGCCATGCGTTATACCCGTGAAGATTATGATTACTGGATGCGTGTAAACAGCCTCCTGACGCTGATACATACTGATTTCGATGAACCGATCTATGAATACCGCTTCCATGCCGGCTCGCTTACCCATTTGGATGAGGAATTGGGCATCACACAGCATCGTAAGGATCTGATGATTTTCGATGATTTCCGGCGTGATTTCTTTTTGACTCCTCTGGTTTGGATCATCGATGTTGGTGAGTCTACTCCCCGGGCGCAAGCCTTAATCGATACACTTAAAACTTATATTTTTGGTGCCGAACACAGCGTAGTGAAACTCGAAAACCTGGATCCCGCCAAACAGCCGCGTTTATGGACCCCTTATCAATACTTGAAAATCATAACGCATCCCACTGCAGTTTCGTCCCCTGATATTGAATTGCCCCGAAATACATTCAAAGTGTTATTAAGTCTCTCCGATGAGAACCTCCCCAAAAACCCGGCTGAAGAATGGGATATCTGTTTGGCGCTTGGATCTGAGGCACCTGCCCCAAGAACAAAATGGGATCGTCAGGGCTGGTTGGTATCGGAGGATATTGCCGCACTTTTCACTGCAATAGATATCCGCGTACGTTCCAGGCATATAGAATTGATCGAAGCCGAAATCGCCCAAGTGCGCCAGGCGCAATACAAGTTATCGGTGATCATCTGCACCCACCAACCCGAACAAAGTTTGGTGGACGTCCTGACCGCCATAGCTGATCAATCACTCCCTCAAAAGGATTACGAGGTCTTGGTCGTGAACAACAACCCTCTTGAGGTCAATATAGTCGCACTAATCGACGAGATAAGAGCTGAGAAGTTTCGTAAATATCCCGACCATTTGAAATTGCTTAGTTGCCCCATTTTGGGCCTCTCCCATGCCCGAAATGCCGGAATATCTGAAGCGAGAGGTGAAATCATCCTCTTTCTAGATGATGATAGCATTGCTGAGCATGACCTGTTGGAGCACTATGTGGAAGCCTTTATAGAGAACCCAGATGCCGGGGTCATCGGGGGGCATATTATGGTCAATCTCCCGGGGCAGCTGCATATCCCTTGGAAAACGGAGTGGGCGCGCTATTGGAGTCAGTGGATCACTGGTAATACCCAATTTACTGTCGTGCATGATTGGTGGGAATTTCCCTGGGGCGCGAATTGGTGCGCGCGCCGAGAAGCATTGCTACGAATTGGTGGTTTCCGAAGCAAATATGGCCGCCGTGGTACCGATTTCAGCGGTGGTGAGGAGATCGTCGCCGCCAGCCTGATCAAGAAGCTAGGCTATCAGGTTGCCATACTACCTCAGGCGAATGTGATCCACCAGGTGGAGCCGAGACGCTTCACCCTCGAGCATCTCAAGCATACTCTTCGATCTGGGTTGTTTGTCCAATATCAAGCTCAAATGGCTCTTCATCTTCCCGTCGAGACAACCATAGGGAGCAGTTTTCGACAAATTGGTAGTTCTCTACTAAAGTTAGCGGCGATGTTCCATCCAAAGAACGCTTCTCGGAAAACAGATCTAATCGAAGCGCAATATTACATCTCTGCCCGTTGGAGGCTCCTCTGGCGGCAGATTCAGGATAACTTCCGTCGGATGCGCCGCCCGGTCACCCGATCAAAAGTGTAGGTATTTTTGAATAGAGAAAGCTTTCTAGCCGATGCTGTCGCCCTAATAATATTGGCAAATAACGAAGCAGATTTGATCCATAAAACAGTCAAGTCGGCGCATGCGGCGCTTATGCCGGGGGATGCCCTATTCGTCGTGGCGGATAACTGTACGGATGATACACCTGCCAAGGCTCGGGAAGCAGGAGCGCAGGTCATAATCCGCAATGAGATGTCAAACAACAGTAAAGGGGATGCCCTAGCCTGGTTCGTCCAGAAATATGTGCACGATCTGCGCCAATATGCGATGCTCACGATCTTGGATGCCGACAGCATTATCCCAGTCGATTTCATGCACACTATCAAAAGCCGTATCTCAACAAATGAGCGGGCTTGGCAATGTTTTGTGAACCCCCTATACGAGGATAGCGCGCCCATTGGCAAGCTGGCAGCACTATCCGAATTGCTTGACCAATGTCTCTCGGACAAGATTCGCACAATGCTTGGATGGCCGGTACGGTTGCGCGGTACAGGTATGGTGATAAAAACCGAGACTCTAATCGAAATTGCCGGACAACTTGATAGTAAAGTTGAAGACATAGCCTTGAGTCTGATCCTAACCGCCAGAGGGGTACCCATAAAACGCATCGAAGATGCCATCGTTGGAGATCCCAAACCTGGAACTGCCGCGGCGGCCGCACGGCAAAGAGCGCGCTGGTATCGTGGCCAATGGCAGGCACTATGGAGATACCGGCAAGAAGTTATCAAAATTCTGCTAAAAGGACCAGCAGGTTGGAGCTTGCTGAGTTCGATGTTCCTGAAACCAAAATGGCTTCTGCTGACGTTCAGCCTGCTGGCCGCCTTGCTACTCTGGCGTTATGCGTGGTTGTCCCTTGTTTTATGGGCCTATCTGTTATCTAGCCTGCTTTATTTCCTGGTAGGATTGAGCCTACTCCCAGAACGAAAATCATTTACTCGTGATTTACCCCATGTTCCGGCCTATATATGGATGTGGCTGCAAGGCATTGCGCTTTCTCTGACCAAAACTAATTGGTTTAGGGCGAGAAAATGAGTCTTCGAAACAAAATCGAGGGTCGCTCAAATATCTATCTTACTTTGACGTTGCTAGTGTTGCTCCTCGCCGTCTACACACTGACATATTCTGGGACCTTTATCTCTGACGATGAGCACATTCTAGCCTCGCGCTGCTTGAGTCTGGCTTTCGATGACTGGGTCAATGATCGCCGCGTTTACGGAAACAGCCGTGTATATGCCCTGGCAAATCTGGCTCCCATATACGCCGCGCAGGGAGTCAATATCGAGCCAGGTCAAACTCTGGCCGGCTCTGTATTGGCGAGGCTGGCAGCGCTCTTAGGTGTGGGTCGCGTGCAAACTTTATTTTTGCTCAATATCTGGGTGACCGCCTTCACCGCGGTAATCATCTCGGGGATGTTAATATTCCTGGGCTATTCTAAATCTACAGCTTTTCTTAGTGCCTTGCTTTTTGGTCTAGGGACCGCGGCTTGGCCCTACGCCAAGACATTCTTTCGCGATTCCCTGGCGATGATGTTTTTAACAGGGGCGTGGGCAAGTGGGTTAGTCCTCTCGAAGAGTGCGCGCATCTCTTGGCGTTGGATATTGGCCTTATTGATTTGCGCTGCAGCGGGGGTTCTTACAAAGAATACCATCAGCATTGCGCTGCCTGTGCTCCTGATATTTATTGTGACCGCTAGGTATCAACGCAACCCGCAAGGATCTTTGCTCGCCATTCTTCGCGTCCAGTGGCAAAGCATTCTCTTTTGGGGTTGCAGCATCCTTCTAGGGCTTTACTTGTGGGTTAAATTATTGCCCCCTGATGGCATATTTGCCAGGTATTCATTGGCTTATTATCAAACGCTAATGGAGTTTTTCTTCACCACACCACACCCGCAATTCTTCGAAGCCTTAGCTGGTCCCCTTCTCAGCCCAGGGAAAAGCATATTTATCTATTCGCCAATTCTGTTGCTATCCGTTCTTGGATTGGTGAAAAACCGCGATGTGGCGTGGCCAACCTGGTTATATGCGCTATTATTGATTGTTTTCCAAGCGCTGTTCTACGACGGCGAGTGGTGGGGGCATATTAATTGGGGACTGCGCTTTATGCTGCCCGCCATACCTCTCTTAGTGGTGACTGCCGCCCCTGTTGTGGATGCATGGCTCCATACGCGCGCTGGCCGGTTGCGGCTTTTGATCCTGAGTTTGATCTCCATGCTGGTGCAGGTGATCGGGGTGCTGCCACCATTGAGGGAGTTTTACACACGGCTTAGTGACATCAACCCCACTGAATTGGAAATGCTTTCATTGTGGACCTTCAAACACTCGCCCGTTTTCTGGCATATCAAATGGATACTATCAGGTGGCTCTTGGGATCTGGCGGCGGTTCGGATAGGGATTCAATCCTTACCCATAGCGCTTGGATTTGGGGGAATTATTGCCATATTGCTATTGGGGTTATTCAAGATAAAATCAGCATGGCTACCTGTGGGCTGTCTGGTACTGACCATTGGTCTGACAGCTATGCTAGTAGTCATTTATGCCGGCGACCAAACCTATCACTTCAGCCGCACCGACCTGGCTGCAGCCGGTGATAAAATCGCTGAGAATATCATTCCCAATGATCATGTAATCATCAAAGCCTATGGCACACCTGGGTGGTATTATTGGATGAATTGGGCTGATCCCCAGACGCAGTGGACAGCCCTGCCATTTCATTATCCATCCCCAGGTCAATTATCGGAATATGAGGCCAGCCGAAATCCAGAAGTTGCGTTGGATGATATTTCATTAGCCTTGATGCGAGAACAAGTAGATTCGGCGCAGCGCATATGGCTGGTGCTTCCGAATGATTCTCCTGGCGCAGATCTCGAAATCGAGGCGGAGTGGCTGGAAGTTCGCTCATCGTCGAGTAATCAGTGGGCTTTCACTGGTGATGAATTTGAAACGACTTTATATCTATTTGTCATCCACTAACGAACAGTTTGGTACCAAATTGAACTATTTAAACCCACTTAGGGTATAAAAAACAAGTAAGTCTTTAGAGACCTTTAGGGATTCGCAAAACCCTAAAGGTCTATTGTAATAGGAGCTTACCATGCCCGAATTAATTTTATCTATAAACCAGCAAGAATTTAATGTCGATGTCGATGAAGACACGCCCCTGTTGTGGGTTTTGCGAGATACCCTCAGTCTGACGGGCACCAAGTACGGCTGCGGAATGGGCTTGTGCGGCTCTTGCACTGTGCTCATCGATGGCCAGGCAATGCGCTCCTGTCTCACACCGGTTTCGGAGGCCGTTGGAGCTGAGATCACCACCATCGAAGGGCTTTCTGAGTCAGGTGAGCATCCCGTCCAGCAGGCCTGGCTGAAGGAGCATGTCACCCAGTGCGGGTATTGCCAGCCTGGTCAAATAATGAACGCAGCCGCGCTCCTAGAGAGCAACCCCAACCCCAGCGATGATGATATCGATGCAGCCATGCGGAACGTTCTCTGCCGCTGTGGCACATACCAGCGTATCCGCCGGGCCATCCACACTGCAGCCGAGGGGGTGGCATCATGAAGGGAACCAGACTCAACCGACGAGATTTCCTGAAGGTTATGGGTACCGCCAGTGCAAACTTAGTGATTGGCATCTATTTGAGTGGTTGCTCAGAACCTGAAATTGTGGGGGCTTCTGCAACCCCTACAGATGAACCACGTCCCACAGAACTGCCTCAAGGCACACTCGAACCGAATATCTATCTCAAGATCGATAGCGATGGCACTGTTACCGTGACCGCCTTTCGCTCGGAGATGGGCCAAGGGATTCGTACCGCCATCGCCATGATCCTGGCAGATGAACTAGATGCCTCCTGGGACTCTGTGCGCATCGAGCAGGCCCATGCCGATCCCATTTATGGCGACCAGGTTACGGGCGGTAGCGCCAGCATCAGCAGTTACTATGGTACGTTGCGCGGTGCGGGAGCTGTGGCGCGCGAGATGCTCAAGAGTGCCGCAGCAGGTCAATGGGAGGTCAATGCCGAAGACTGCCGCACGGCTTCCGGTTTTGTGATCCACCCGGACGGGCAGCAGCAACTCTCTTATGGAGAATTAGCTGGGTCAGCCTCGGAAGTAGAACCACCTGAAATCTGGTCAGTACCACTCAAACCTGAGTCCGAATTTCAGATCATCGGCAGCGGGGTAGACCACTGGGACGCCCCAGACATCGTCACCGGGGCAGCCCAATATGGATCAGATATCAAACTCCCTGGTATGCTGTATGCCACCATCGCGCGTTGCCCAGTATTTGGAGGCTCTGTAGCCAGCTACGATGATACCGAGACTCTCCTGGTGCAGGGCGTCCACTCGGTACATGAGCTTGATGGGGATGTCGCCGTGGTCGCAGAGAACACCTGGGCGGCGATCAAAGGACGCCAGGCCCTGCAGATCACCTGGGATGAGGGCGATGGCGCTACTCTGAGCAGCCAGTCCATTCGAGATGGGTTGGCGGAAAGCGCGCCAGAGGTGGGTTCGGCTGGAGACGGTCGCATTGACGCGGTCTATGAGTTCCCATACCAGGCGCATGTCACCATGGAGCCGATGAATTGCGTCGCCGATATGCGCGCCGACTCATGTGAAGTTTGGGCCCCAACACAAAACCCGCAGCAAGTAAAAACCAGAGTGCAGCGCGTGGTGAGATTGCCGGATGAAAAGATCACCATACATGTGCCATTGTTAGGCGGAGGTTTCGGGCGTCGTCTGGAGGCAGACTATGCTGTCGAGGCTGCCAGAGTATCTCAGGCAGTTGGCGCGCCAGTGAAAGTGTTCTGGACGCGTGAAGATGATATGCAGCATGACTACTACCACCCGCTCAGCTATCAATATGCCAGTGGCGATCCGGGGGCAGTCACGCGTCCCAGTGTACGCGCTTATGACGGTGAATATATCATACCTACAGGGGCTTGGAGGTCAGTATTCAACCACCCGCAGGCTTACGTCAGAGAGTGTTTCATCGACGAAATGGCAATTGCCGCTGGACGCGACCCGCTTGATTATCGTTTGGAGATCTTTTCTGGGCGTGGGCGAGCTGTCATTGAATTGGTTGGCGAGAAATCGGATTGGGGTGAACCGCTCCCAGAGAATTGGGGGCGCGGTCTGGCATATTTTGCTACTTTCAATGTCACCCATGTGGCCATGGTCGCCGAAGTGGAAGTCAAAGAGGGTGGCCAAGTGCGCGTACACCGTGTGGTTTGCGCAGTGGACTGCGGTGTGGCGGTCAACCCCGACAACGTCGCCGCACAAATCGAAGGTGGGATAGCATTTGGTCTGACTGCAGCGCTGAAGGCCGGTGTGACCTTAGAGGATGGCCGCATCTTGGAGAGCAATTTCCACGACTGTCCCATTCTGCAGATCGATGAAATGCCGGTTGTAGAAGTTCATATCATCGAGAGTTCGGACAACCCCTCGGGAATGGGCGAAATGGGCGTGCCTACTGTAGCCCCAGCAGTGGCCAACGCTATATTTGATGCTATTGGGATACGTGTACGGCATTTGCCGATCAAAACTGATGATCTAATTTAGTAACAGGAATTACGCAGATGGAGAGCGTTTTTCATAGAAAACCCCCACAGCCCCCCAATTCTGGGGGGAGATGCCCAATAATTCCCCCCAATGTTGGGGGCTAGGGGGGCAAGAAGGTGTTATTTTTAAATTCGTGAGTTAATCTGGAGTACCGTTTAGTGACTAAGTATCTGATCAAACAGTTCTTTGCCAGCCTGATCAAGCTGGTGCTGTTCCTCTCTTTGATGTTCTTCGTCATCCAGTGGGTCATGCCGGGAGATTTTGTGGACCAGTTCGCTATGTTCCTGAACCGGGCTGAACGCGACCGTTTGCGAGCCAGCCTGGGATTGGATCTGCCAGTCTATCAACAATATTGGCAGTGGATCACGGGTGTATTTCGAGGTGATCTGGGTCTATCGGGATGGGGATTCCCGGTATCGGCGGTGATCGAGATCGTGCTGCCTCCCACGCTGCTGGTCTTCATCCCTGGAACGCTGATTGCCTTTGGCATTGGCATGGTGCTGGGCAAGTGGACTGCCTGGCGCGGGGCGGGGGTGCTCACAGGCGCAACCACACTGAGCGGCATTTCCTTGTTCACGGCCTTTCCGCCCTGGTTAGCCTGGCTGGTAGCCTATTTCTTCGGCCGCCAGGCGGATGTCTCCCGCGGCCAGGGTGGCGGCATCAATGCCCTGGCATTTCCTAACATCAGCCGCATGTTGTGGATCGGCACGGAGTTGCGCCCGCGCGAGGTAGCCTTGATCGTCTTTAAGACGACTTTGATTGTTTCCATTGTTGTTTTGATCTTGTCCTTTTTGATGCGCCGCTATCTCAAGTGGCGCATGCCCTGGTGGGCACAGGTGCTGGTCGTGGGTGGGGTGGTGCTAGGCCTGTGGTATCGGGATGGCGTCCATCCATACGCCTTCGATATCTTGAGTTCGGCGGCTTTGCCGCTGCTGACCTACATCCTGCTCAGTTTTGGCGACACAATGATCATCATGCAGTCCAGCATGACCGAGGTATTAAAGGAAGAATATATCAAGACTGCGCAAGCCAAAGGGTTGCCCGAGACCGCCATCCGCGAACGGCACGCCGCTCGCAACGCCCTGTTGCCCGTACTCAGCCGCCTGTTCATCTCACTGCCTTTTCTGCTGGCGGGAATTGTGATCATCGAGGATTCGGTCAACTGGCCCGGGATGGGCGGCATGATGTTCAGCGCCATGTACTGGCAAGATATCCCTACGGTGATGGGCGTGTTGCTGATGATTGGCGTGCTTGCTCTGGTAGTACGCCTGTTTCTGGATGTCCTGGCAGCCTATCTCGATCCGCGCATCCGCTTTGATGATAACGCAGGTTGAGTATGGAACGGATTTGCCCGAAAAATGGGTGTGCGCAGGAGGCTGCGCCCCCTGCGCACACCCATTTTTCGATAGATCCTCTGTCTGGATGATTAGTCACAAATCTTGTTATGACCACGATTACAAAACCTCGATACACCGCCCTCTCTAAGTGGGATCGATTCAAAATTCGCTTGGTACTGGCCTGGAAGCGTTTCAAATTAGGATGGGGGATATTTGTCCAAGATCGTCTGGCGATTCTGGGTCTGGCATTGATCGCCATTTTCGCCTTGATGGCTATCGCTCACCCCATCCTGATGAACACCATTTGGGAGCGACGGCTCTTTGATCCTTACACGGGTTTTGATGGCGCCTTGATCCCACACCCAGCGTCCCCGGATAGTGTCCATTTATTAGGTACAGACTCGCTTGGCAGGGATGTGCTCAGTATGCTCTTGGCCTCGACAACTCCCACCTTTGTGCTTGGCTTTACAGCCGCGATTACGACCGCGCTGGTTGCCCTGTTATTGAGTATCCCGGCAGCCTATTTCCGCGGCAAAGTTGATTTGATGCTCACCAACCTGATGGATGCCATGATCTTGCTGCCGGCCCCCATCTTGATGATTATCCTCGGGGCGCGGTTCCGGGATATGGGCGCCATGACCCTGGGCTTGATCTTTGGCCTGGTCACCGGCGCGGGCAGCGGTGCGCATGACGATGGCGGCGCTGCCCTCAAAGTGGCCGCCAAGCCTTTCATGGAAGCTGCGCAAATCTCCGGAGGTGGGGCGGTGCATATCATGACCAAGCACTTTCTGCCCAATATGCTTCCTCTGGCTGCCTTGCAAATGATGATCTCTGTGAGCAGTTCGGTGATCGCCTATGGCTTTGTGTCATTCTTTGGCCTGCAGCGCATCGACCTCAACTGGGGCACATTGATCTATGATGCCTTTCTGTACGGCATGATCGGTGGCTCCGGACCGCAGTGGCACGTGCTCATCCCTGCGGCGTTGGCGTTTTCGCTCTTTTCATTGGGATTCTATCTGGTCTCGCGCGGCCTGCACAAAGTCGCAGATCCCCAACTGCGTGACGAACAGTAAAAAATCAAACCACTCTCGCCTGACGTGCCCCTATTCTCCCATCGGGTCCATAAAATAATTTTTAGTATTTGCAGCCCCCTCAGCTGACCAGCCGGTATCACCCTCGAGAGTTTCCACCTGCCACCATAAATAGGCGCCCATCCCGTGCGGTGTACATACGGGCCCGCCGATAATTCGGAGAATATCACCCTTATGGTGTGAAGAAATCAAATTGTTGCTTGCCATCTTCGGCGACGACCGGAAGTGTAATTCGGCGAGTACTTTTACTTGATCTCCAATTGAAATTCGCGAGGGCAATGCCAGGGGACAATCGACCGGAGTTGGGGTAGGTGTCGGGATAGCAGTAGGTGTTGGAGTGCGAGTTTCACCAATCTCGGCGACTTCTGCAATAACCTGTCCCATCTCGGAAAAAACCGGCATGACCTTATTGAAGGTTTCCGGGAAAGGGTTGCTTTCTCCCAGCATAGCTGCAGCCAACGCCCACGTAAAGATTTGCAGCGTCAAACCTCGTCTTCTGTCACGCTTCCTCATGATTTAACGCTATTAACCTTAACCGTGTTTACCTGGCCGATGGTAACACCCTGTGGCCGCAATTTTGCGGCAATCGCAGTATGCATGGCGTCCATCGATCCCGGGCAGACATCATCTCGATCGTAAGTGTAGAAGAAGAGGTGGTAATGATCAGAGGACTCGCCGAACTCCATAAGGTGCAATTCTGGCTTATAGCCCTGCTGGAAAGCCTCTGGACAAATTTGGTCCTGTATCTCATTGGCAATTTCCATTATTGCATTTTTATAGGCTTGAATATCGTCGCCATACTCACCGTAGGAGGCTGTGTGGATGATGATGTCCAGCCTGCGCAGGAATAAGCCAGTATGGTTTAGGATATCCTCCGCCAGCACCTTGGTGTTCTTGACGCTGATGATGTCCAGGTCGACGGTGTACAACTGGGTGCGAAATAAGCCCAACCGGACGACTTTTCCACGCTTGTCACCACCCAGGGTAACCCAATCGTCGACACCAAACTGAGGGAATAATTGCAGGCTGATCCCCGCCAGCGCATCTCCCAGCCAGCCTTCACTAATGAAGATGAAAGCACCACTGCCGATAGTGATCAGCATCGCCAAGACCTGGGCGTTCTGCGGAAGCAGCGAAACTGCATAGAAAATGCCGATCCCCACCAATACAGTCCCAAATGAATCCGAAAGGAAGTAAGCCAGCGTTTTATCGACGCGCTTCGCCCCGGGCACTTTCTCAAAGAATAGGTCAATGAGCCGCGGCAAATATCTCAAGATCACATAGGCAATTATGAGAATAACAGTCCCACTGACAAAATAGAGCAAGGAATTAGTTTCCATAAGATTTCACCAACCCAAAATTTTTTTCTAACATGTTTAGTATCTACTCAGCCCAGAAGGGAATCTCCCGAAAAAAGGGTGTGCGCAGGGGCTTCGCCACCTGCGCACACCCTTTTTTCGGGCAAATCCGTTCCGTGGCTGAGTAATCACCATATATAAATAATTATAGAAAAGTAGAACTTATATTTCGGTTAGGAATTGTTAGGCATTGGTTGTAACCCCATAAGGTTGTGGGGCGCGCGCTGCACCCAAGTGCCCCATCTTGTTACCCCCTGGCCGAAGCATTACTTCGCAGGTTATTTCTACAGGGTATCATGGCCAAAGGCCCGCCTTCGGAGTGAGCGAAGCGAAGGGTCTCCTACCCTGACGGGGTTATCTAGGTAGGGATAACCAACACTGGGATAGCTGTCTTTGCCTTGACAACTTTATTGGCAACCCCACCGAAGCGCCACTGACCGGTACCACTTTCTCCATGGGCACCAATTACTATCAGGTCACATTCTAAGTCACGGGCAGTATCAATAATCTTCTGGGCGGGTCGGCCCTTCTCCAAGATCGGTTCTACTTCGACACCCTCACGGGAAAATCTTGTCGATATGGTTTCCAAGTAATCCGTGGCAAACCTATCCATCTGTTCATAAGCGTGTTCGATAGCACTTGGGCTTGCCATAAGAGATTGGCGAAGTGGTGCGATTACTCGCAAAACTAAAACTTTCGCTCCATGAAGTTTCGCTTCAGTGATTACATACGGGATGACACCCTCAGCAACTTCTGAACCATCTAAAGGTACTAATATTTGTTTAAACATTTTATTCCTCAAGCAGAATTTAAAGACAACAATCCGTGCCCCAAGTGGATTATACTAGATTTCTAGCCACCTATCACTTTCATAGATAGGGTTTGAAATGTAGCTTTATGGGATGA
>CAZUSV010000054.1:0-29796 GCA_964622645.1 uncultured Anaerolineales bacterium | reverse complement strand
CTAAAACCAGCTTACGAGAACTTCATGCGTTTGTCAAACTAGCACCAAAGGTTAGTAGATGATGATCTCGAATATTTGTTGATCAACCGAAAAATGTTAGCGCGAGAAGGGCATTTGGTATTGACCGCTGAAAATGGGCCTGAGGCCATCGAGATCTTGAAAAACCAACATGTTGATGTCGTACTGCTAGACTACTATATGCCAGGTATGACAGGAGAAGAAGTTGTTGAGCAACTCCGAGAATTTAACCCCCTTGTGCAGGTAATTCTGCAAACTGGATACGCCAGTGACAATCCCCCGAGGGAGATGTTGAGGCGTTTGGATATTCAAGGGTATTATGATAAAAGTGAGGGACCAGAAAAACTGCTCCTGTGGACAGATGTGGGCTTAAAAGCATCCTTTGCAATTCAGCTATTAGAAAAAAGCAGACGAGGCCTTCAATATATCTTGGACGTTACGCCGGATTTGCATAAGATCCAGCCCCTCGATGACCTCTTGCAGGGGATTCTTTGGCAGGTTTCAGGCCTATTGGGTGCTGTCAATTCTTTTTTGGCGGTTTTCCATGAAGGCGGATATGTTCCTCAAAAACCGGTAGAAACAGAGAGTTTTCTGGCGATGGTAAAAGATTTCGAATTGATTATTCGAGCATCTACAGGTCGTTTCAAAATAAGTCATAGCATTAAGAAGAGTTTGGAAAAAGAAAAGGTTTCGAGTATTAACGATGTATTGATCAATGGCACAATTCAAGTTGTTGACGCCAGTACGATTGTTCCGCTCATGGTGGGCGAATCCACCATTGGCGTAATTTATTTGGATCGACCTACGATCCAAAAGGAAAATCTGGATATTGTTCAATTGTTTGCCAATCAAGCTGCTGTGGCTATTCACAATGTGCAGTTGTACGAAATGGCGGCCATAGATTCACTAACAGGGGTGTATGCGCGCGGCTTTTTCGAACAAGTTGCTTTACGTGAATTTCGAACAGCATACCGATCACAACATGATATTTCGATGCTAATGGCCGATGTCGATAATCTGAAAGCCATTAATGATAGTCATGGTCATTTGGTTGGCGATAAAGCTCTTATGACTGTTGGGGAAATTCTTCGCAATGCAACACGTGGAAATGATACCATTGGGCGCATTGGGGGAGACGAATTCGCCATTATCCTGGCACAAACTTCAAGTGATGGCGCATTAAGAGTAGGAAAACGGATTTTTAGTTTGTTGGAAAATAAAACCATTGATGGATCAAGCTACAATATTGATATCAAGGTTAGCATTGGTGCGTGTACTTTAGTGAAAAGCAACCTATCCGCTGACGAGATTATCCGCCCTGTGACCCGAGATTATTTTGTGGCTATGTATAATTCTGTTGTGCAATATGCCGATGATGCTCTTTATCAGGCGAAAGCCCAGGGGGGCAACCAGGTTTTCGAAGGGGATCATGCAAATTGGGAATAGTAAAGCTGTGATCTCCGCGCCTAGCTGTGCACTTCTGTGACGATTGAATTCGTTCCAGCAATATTCTGAAGCGCATGTGCAATATCGTTGGCACGTTCTGAGGGCACCAGGGCAATAATATTGCCACCACGTCCACCACCAGAGAGTTTGGCTCCGATTGCACCAACCTCTTTTGCAGCGCTGATCATTTTATCAATTTGGGGGGATGAGACGCCCATTTCTTGGAGTAATTCATGGTTTTCGTCCATCAATGGTCCCAGGCGTGTGGGGTGCCCGCCTTCGATGGCATCCCTGGCTGATTTTGTGATGCTTCCCACAGCAGCAAAGAGTGTTTCGTATTTCTTTGGGTCAGCCTGCCACCCCACGCGTACATCCCCGACGGTTTCTTTGGTGGGGCTGGCGATGCCGGAATCTGCGATGATGATGGTAAACGGTTTGGTGATGTTGAAGGTTGCTATGGGTTGGCCTTTGATGAAGTAGACAGGTTTGGAATAGGTGACCACAGTGTTGTCGATGCCCGAGGGCGTTCCATGGTGGATCTTCTCTACTTCGAATGCAATCGCGGAAACTTGTTCGTCTGCTAGTGGTTGGCCAAGAAATCCTGCTAGTGCTCGGATTATGGCTACGGAGACAGAGGCCCCAGAGCCCAGTCCGGAGGCCACAGGGATTGTCGATGTCACTCTTAGCGTGCAAGCAGGGATCTGAGAAATCCCCAGGGTGTTGGTAACCCCTTCAATTGCAGCAGCAAAGGGATGGTCCAGATCAAGCTCATCCAGTCTGGTATCCAGATCTACATTGGGTGCCTGGATGAGTATAATCCCTGGATCCCCCTTAATGTCAGGAGTCACCCTTGCTGTGGCGCGCACCTGGGTGACAGGCACAGCGATAGCGGGTTGTCCATAGACGACAGCATGTTCACCAAATAATATAATTTTGCCGGGAGCGTGGGCGGTAAAACTGGGCATGATAGCCGCGGGGTTAGAAGATGTAGAAGATGAGCAGTACGGTAAACCCGTATAGCATGATGGCCAGTTGGAGAGGGCGATCTGAGAGGATCAGATCTTCAGGCGCACCGCCACTGTTTTTGACCTGGATCAAGTATTGGTAGCGAAAGATGCTGTAAATAATAAAGGGGGTGGTTAGCATCATGACATGGTTCTCAGGTAAATTGGGCGCGGAAAAGGTGTACAGACTATAGGTAATGATGGTCATCCCTGAAGCCAGAGTAGTAAGCTGGTCGAGAAAATTGAGCGTATAACCATCTAAAACGCGGCGATGGGCGTTATCTCCTTCGGCAATCAGGCTCAACTCTGCTCTGCGCTTCCCTGCGCCAATCAGCAATGCCAGGAAAGTGGTAAAGATATACAGCCAGGGGGAAAATCGCTCCACGTCGATCAGAGTGACTCCCGCAGCAACGCGGATCACGTAGAATGACGCCAGCACGATGATATCTAACAGGACGATATGTTTGAGCCATTTGGAATAGGATAAATTTAGCAACAAGTACAAAATGCCGATGGCGGCAAAACTGGGTGAAAGCAGGTATGCTGCTGGCAAGGCCAGAACCAGGATGACGATGGCAGCGATCCATGCTACAGGGATGGGAATATCTCCCGCAGCGATAGGCCTGAAGCGTTTCTTCGGGTGTTGGCGATCTGCTTCGATGTCAGCGATATCGTTAATGATGTAAACAACACTCGCTAACAGACTGAATAGGAAGAATCCGGCCGCAATATGCAGGAAGGCTGGAAAGTTGGTTAATTTGCGGTCGAATACCAGACCAACGATCAGGAATACGTTTTTGGCCCACTGTTTTGGGCGCAGTGTTTTGATTAGCGCAGCGAGCATATTGGAATGATATTAGGGAATGGAGGATTAGTCAATCCGTATCTAGTTCGACAATGTCAACTTCGCGAGAACTTCCGAAAATAGGGGGTACGGGGGTGCTCCGCACCCCGTACCCCCCTATATTCGGACTTCTCGTCTGAAAGTTGACATTATCAAGCTAGTTGCCAGTTGTCAGTAACCAGTTCTGATTAGCTGATTACTGGACACTGTAAACTGTTTACTTGGGTTAAAATAAACCCATGCCTAAGAAAACCCGTGTTGATCTCCTGCTGGTAGAGCGCGGATTGGCTGAGAGCCGGTCACAGGCCCAACGTTTGGTGATGGCCGGGCAAGTGCGCGCCGATGGTCAGGTGGTAGCCAAACCGGGGGTGAAGGTATCGACCAATATGCAGTTGAGCGTTGATCAGGGGGCGCGCTTTGTTTCGCGCGGTGGCGAGAAATTGCAGGCGGCTTTTGAGGCTTTTGGATTAGATGTCAAGGGACGCGTCTGCGCCGATGTGGGGGCTTCTACGGGTGGGTTTAGCGATTGTTTGCTTCAACAGGGTGCATCACGAGTTTATGCCATAGATGTTGGCAAAGGTATTCTGCACTGGAAGCTGCGTAATGACCCACGCGTGGTGGTCATGGAAGATACCAATGCCCGTTACCTTGAGAGTTTGCCTGAAGCGGTTGATTTTGTGACCATCGATGCCTCGTTTATTTCATTGAAGGTTTTGCTACCCGTCGTGCGGGGCTGGGGGGGGGGGGGGGGGGGGGGGCGGCCGCGCCCGCCCCCCCCCCCCCCCCCCCCCCCCCCACCCCCCCCCCTCCCCCTCTCCACGCGTGGAGAGGGGGAGGGGGGCTGGGGGGGTAGGGGTGAGGTCCAGGCAGTGGCATTGATAAAACCCCAATTTGAAGCTGGCAGAGAAGTGGCCGCGCGCGGGAAAGGAGTCATTCGCGACCCTGAGGTCCACCGCCAGGTGCTCTTGGATGTGTTAACATTTGCTGAAGAGCAGCAGTTTGCCATCTGGGGATTGACGCGTTCGCCAGTGTTAGGACCAAAGGGAAATGTCGAATTTCTGGCATGGCTGGGAGTAGGTTCAAGAGATGCCCCATCGGATACTTGGCATGAGTGGGTGAGCAAAATATTGCAGCCTGATTTAGGTTCCGATCTTTAGGGAATTTAGGAAATGATCAAAAAAGACAGCATGTTCTACCGCTTCTCGGCGTATGGATTCCTCAAAAACCTGCGCTTTTTCGAGCCATTCATCATCTTGATTTTTCGCGCCAACGGTTTGAGCTATTTGCAGATAGGTCTTCTTTATTCGGTGCGTGACCTGACCAACAACTTGATGGAAATTCCCACTGGCATATTGGCGGATACCTTCGGTCGTCGCAGGGCCATGGTATTCGCTTTTTCTGCTTATTTGGTCTCATTTTCAATTTTCTATTTGTTCGATGATTTCTATGTTTACGCCCTGGCGATGATATTCTTCGGGTTGGGTGAGGCCTTCCGTTCAGGGACACATAAAGCATTGATATTGGAATATCTCAAACGGAACAATATGCTTGATTTGAAGGTTTCCTATTATGGCCGCACGCGAGGGGCCTCGCAGTTAGGCTCTGCGTTCAACTCGTTGATTGCTGCAGGGCTGCTTCTTTATACTGGCGACTACCGCACCATGTTCTTGGCAGCCACGATCCCTTATGTAATCGATTTGTTCAATCTGGCGACCTATCCAAAATTCCTGGATGGCGATCTTGTAACCATTGGGAAAGGCATTTTGTGGGTACAGGCCAAAGCTACCTGGAAGGATTTTTGGGGTATTTTCACTGACAAGCAGGCCATGCGTGGCATCCTCAACAGCGCCAGTTTCACCGCCCTATTCAAGATCTCAAAAGATTATTTGCAACCTATTTTAGAGAGCTTTGCTCTCGCTATGCCCATTCTTCTGTTTGTGGATGACGTGGAGCGTAGCGGTTTGGTGATTGGAGTGGTGTATTTCTTTGTCTATCTGCTGACCAGCTACGCCTCTCGCAATTCAGATCTGGCCAGCCAGCGCTTCCGCAATCTGGCAAACGCTATCAATGTCACCTTCCTGGTGGGGGTAGGCTTTCTCTTCTTTGCTGGGCTGACAACCTGGCTGGATCTCGTGATCATCTCCATTTTAGTGTTCCTGGGATTCTATGTGCTTCAAAACCTGCGCAAACCGATGAACGTTGCCTACATCAGCGATCAGATTTCGCAGCATGTAATGGCCTCTGGGTTATCTATCGAAGCTCAATTCACGACCATCTTGGTGGCCATTTTCGCTCCAATCTTGGGAGCTTTAGCTGATGCATTTGGAGTTGGCCTGGCACTGGCGATCCTGGGCGCAGGGACTTTGCTGTTCTACTTCTTCGTCCGCGTCCAAAATTCGAAGCAGGTCAGATTGTCAATCTGACTTACGCCTTTGTGCTTTCTCCAAGACCTACCATTCATTAGCAGCGCTTCTCCTCCCTCCACCCTCCTGGAAAATCGAGTATACTACGCCCCGCTTATGGGTCTTGAACATACACATGGGGTCTCTAGGAATTCCCGTGCCACACCCCCAAATCTGGGAGCTGCCCCGGCGATTCCTAGAGAGACTATACATGATGACTGAGCAGACTTCAGAAAAAACTTCTCAATCTACCTTGCGGCAGATGCTTCCCGGTATCATCATCAGTTTGCTGATGTTGGTTTTATTGTTCCGCTTTTTCGATTGGAAAGATGTCCTCGTCGCCTTACGTCAGGCAGAGTGGGCATATCTGCTTTTGGCCCTACCGATTTATTTGCTCTCGTATGTGTTGCGTGCTTTTGCATGGTGGACAATCCTAAAGGAAGCCGCGTCCTATTGGCGAGTTTTTTTGACCATGCATATTGGGTATTTGCTGAATAATGTCTTGCCGTTTCGGTTAGGCGAATTGGGGCGCGTCTATCTATTGGGGAGAGAAGGGCTTGGATTTTGGCGTGTTTTTTCGTCGATATTGATTGAACGCGCCTTTGACATGATCATAGCAGTTAGCCTGGTTCTAGGGATTTTGCCATTTGTGCTGGTATCCTCGAATACACAACAAGTAGCTTTCTTGATTGGGGGAATTGTGCTCCTGGGTTTGTTGACCCTTTATCTTTTAGCGCGCAACCGCATCTGGGCTTTGGCTCAATTCGAGAAATTGGGCGCGCGCTGGCCCTTGATTCTTCGTCTGGGGAAAAACCGCTTGGATGCTTTTCTCGAGGGATTAGAGGTCTTGATATCCCCTGGGCGTTTTGCCAAGGTTCTGATCTCGCTGGCTATCAGTTGGATCATGGCGATCACCATTCAGTACCTGGTCTTGCGTGCTTTTTCGCCCAATGCTCGAATTCTGCATGCGCTTACAACTCAAGGGATTTCTGCCTTAGGCGTAGCGCTGCCTTCCTCCCCTGGGTATATTGGGGTTTTCGAAGCTGCCATTGTAGGGGCGTTGGCTTTATTTGATTTTTCCTTTTCAATTGCATTTGCATATGCACTGACATTGCACCTGATGTACATTTTGGTGACCGGCATTTTCGGTATATATGGTTTAGCAATGAGCCGCATTAGTTTAGGGGAAATCTTTCAGAATGTGCGACGCATTAAAATTCAACGTTGATGCCCGCGGAGGACTCAATGGCAAAACATTACTTGGTAACCGGAGGAGCTGGTTTCATAGGTGCGAATTACGTTCACCGTCTAGTAGGCCGCGGTGAGCAGGTTACCGTTTATGACAATCTTTCTCGAGCAGGCGCGCCGCGCAATATCGAATGGTTGCACTCGACTTTTGGCGAAGGCTCATTCAAGTTGATTGTCGGAGATGTCCGGGATGCAGATAAGCTTGTTCGAACAACCAAGGATGTAGACATTGTCCTTCACCTGGCTGGCCAGGTGGCGGTAACGACCTCGGTGGTGGATCCGCGGGGTGACTTCGAAGACAATGCCCTGGGCACCTTCAACGTCCTTGAAGCAGCCCGCCGATCAGGCCGAAAACCGATTGTGTTATATGCTTCTACAAATAAAGTCTATGGCGAGATGGAAGAAACCGGTGTTGTGGAAGATAGCACCCGTTACAAGTATGCGCATCTGCCATTTGGCATTCCTGAATCTCAACCATTGGATTTCAAATCGCCTTATGGCTGTTCCAAGGGTGCTGGTGATCAATATGTACGCGATTACCACCGCATATATAGTCTACCCTCAGTAGTCTTCCGTCAGAGTTGCATCTATGGGATGCGTCAGTTCGGCATCGAAGATCAGGGTTGGGTGGCTTGGTTTGTGATTGCTGCGCTGTTAGGTAAACCGATCATGATCTATGGGGATGGCAAGCAAGTTCGTGACGTGCTCTATATCGATGATCTGCTAGATGCTTACGACGCGGCGATTGCCCGAATCAACGTTGCCGCAGGTCAAGTGTATAATATCGGCGGCGGGCCAAAGAACACCATCTCGATCTGGCGTGAATTCGCCCCCGTGTTAGAAGACCTATTAGGCCAAAAGATTGCTGTAGAACGTAGCGAGTGGCGCCCCGGGGATCAGCAAATCTATATATCAGACATTCGCAAAGCCAAACGCGATCTGGGCTGGCAGCCAATGATCAGCGTAGAACAGGGTGTCCGCCTCTTATTTGAATGGGTCAAAGCCAACATACACCTCTTTTCATAGCCTAAAACTTTGCTTGCAACCTGCCACTTGCCACTTGTAACTTACCACTTGCAACTTGTCACTTGTAATCTGTAACATTCCCCATGCGCATTCTCACCGTCCTGACTTACTATCGCCCTCACACCAGTGGGCTTACGATCTACGTTGAACGCCTGGTGCGGACTCTGGCCAGGCGCGGTCATCAGGTCACCGTGTTGACCTCACAATATGAAAAAACCTTGCCACGGGAGCAGATCATAGATGGTGTGCGTATAATCCGCGCGCCGGTATTTTTCCGGGTGAGCAAGGGTGTCATCATGCCCACGTTTGGGTACCTGGCCTGGAAGCTAGTCTTGGAGAACGATATCATCCACTTGCATTTACCGCAATTCGATGCCGCTGGCGTGGCTTTGCGCGGGCGCCTGTTGCGCAAACCTACCGTGATTACCTATCATTGTGATCTCAAATTGCCCCCAGGGATTTTCAATCGGTTCGTCAACCAGGTCGTTCATCTGATGAACCATATCGCTGCGATATTCACCCACAAGATTAGTGCCTATACCGCAGATTTCGCCTCCTATTCCCCTTATCTGAGTCGTTTTGCAGATAAAGTGAGCGTGATCCTTCCGCCAGTAGAACTTCCCCAGGCAAGCCAGTCTGAGATTGATGTGTTTGCGTTACAGCATAATCCTGATGGTCACCACCCGGTCATTGGTATGGCGACACGTTTCGCATCGGAGAAAGGGATCGAGATATTGCTAGATGCCCTTCCCACGGTTACCGAAAGCTATCCGGATACTGCGGTGCTTTTTGCTGGGCAATATCGGGATGTCATGGGTGAGGAAGCTTATTTTCAGGGGCTGCTTCCAACGATTCAGCGCTATCAGGCAAAAGGGCAATGGAAATTTCTGGGGAATTTGAATATCGATCAAATGTCGGCCTTTTTTTCCAATCTAGATGTGTTGGTTGTCCCCAGCCTAAACTCAACGGAAACTTTTGGTTTGGTGCAAATCGAAGCCATGCTCAACGGTGTGCCAAGTGTGGCCTCCAATCTGCCTGGTGTGCGCCAACCCCCACTCATGACAGGCATGGGCGCAGTTGTCCCCATTGGCGATGCGGATGCCCTGGCTGAGGCGCTGTTACAGATTTTTGCTGATCCCGCCAGATATCAGGGTGATCTAGGTGAAATCAGCAAAACCTTTGACCCCCAAGCCAATGCTGAAGCCTATGAGAAGTTGTATGCACAGTTGATGGAAGAGTTATCCTAGGACGCGTCGCAGTGCGTGCTGAAGGCATGTCTTATGGCATAACTTCGAAGCCCTGCTCGGTGAAGTGCTTATCGAAGGTGAAAGCCGTCTTGATCCCCAGGCGGCGCATGGTGGCAAAACTGGCGCAATCTATCAGACTTATACGGCGGCGATTGGTTGCCAACAACAATTGCATCGCAGCATTGTGTTCAGTTTCAGTAACCCACTCAATACTTAGAAGTGGCTTTACATTCTCTTGGAAATCTTGTACTGCATCCAAACCAATACGCGCTTGGAGAAGAGCAAGAGTTTCTAACAATACATAACTATTGCAGATCATGGATGTATCATGCTGGATGAGCGAAACCCACACTTCTTTGGCTGCCTGATGACGGGAGTCTTCAGCGTTAATAACCGCTAGAAGTGCTGCAGTATCAATCAAGATCATTGTCATCTGTCTCCGCATAGATTTCTGCCAGGTATTTATCATGGTTGATCGAGACATCTGTTGCACCTTTGAAATCGTGATATTTACCTGCAATTGCTATAGCCCGGCGTTTGAGTTCTTCTCGACTCGGTTGAGTCTGCTGCTGGGCAAGTAGATCCACACTTCGGCGAACCAACTCGGCCATCGAGACGTTGTATTCAGCGGCTTTTTCACGCAGGAATTTATGCTGTTCTTCTGTCAACTGGATTTGTGTCCTGATCATCTCTGAACTCCTAGAAGTGTAATCGCTTTTCCAAAAGTGATGTAATTATATCATCGAAATGGAACCCAATTTCCAATCTTCAATCTCAAATCGTCAATCGCCCAAAGATTACTTCTGGCTTCACTTGCGCGAACTACCCTACTTTCGCGCCCTGCTGCGGGCCGTGGAAGCGCGTTTCTATGAGGCTATTGATCTGCCCTCGCCGACATTGGATCTGGGATGCGGTGACGGCCATTTTGCCAGTATTGCTTTCGAGCGCCGCCTCGAGGTGGGCATCGATCCCTGGTGGGGGCCGCTGCAGGAAGCCGCTTCTCGACAGGTTTACCATGGACTGGCACAATCTGAGGGTGCAGCGCTGCCGTTCCCAAATGACCATTTCGCCAGCGCGGTGAGCAATTCTGTATTGGAGCATATTCCCAATCTCGATGAAGTATTGGTTGAGACAGCTCGAGTACTTAGACCAGGCGCAGCGTTTATATTCTGTGTGCCCAACCATAACTTCTTGCCGAATCTATCTGTTGGCCGCTTTCTTGACCAGATTGGCTTCTCCCGGCTGGGCGATGCCTACCGGACCTTCTTCAATCGCATTTCCCGGCATCATCACTGCGATCCCCCGGATGTGTGGGAAGCACGTCTTGAAGATGCGGGTTTCAAAATTGAACGCTGGTGGCATTATTTCTCCCCCAAAGCATTGCACACGCTGGAGTGGGGGCACTACTTCGGGCTGCCGGCGTGGTTCAGCCGAATGCTCACTGGACGATGGATTCTCTCACCCACAAGATGGAATCTATCTCTCACGCGGCGATTGGTGCAACCATATTATGATGAGCCGATTGCGACTGAAAGCGGAGCGTATACATTCTACGTGGCCAGAAAAAAGTGACAAAGGAACCAGAGGAGCCAAAGGAGCCAGAGGAACCAAACGTGCTAGAGGAGCTAGAAGTGAGCATTAGAATCCTCTGCACATTTGACTCCTCTGATACATCTGGCACCTATGATACATCTGGCACCTCTGATACACCTGGCACCTCTGATACATCTGGCACCTCTGATACATTTGATTCCTCCTCCACCCGTTTGCCCCCTCCCTTAAGATCGAGTATCATTGTCCCTTGGTATGAAAGAGCCCTCTGTCCTTGATTACGTTAAATCCAAGCTATTTTTCTGGCGAGGCACGGTAGTCGAAATCCCCTTGCCTGATGATGAAGCGCCTGAGCAAGCTCTCCTAGAAATCGTGCAGGAATTGCCACTAGATGAAGAGCTGCCACATTCACAACCGGCTAAGATTGATCAATCTCTGAGAAACACGTTTGACCTAGTTCGTTGGACTGGCTGGTGGGCAGTGCTGCCTCTGGGGTTGGCTCTTTTTGCTCAACGCGCGCTAGAACCCCCCGATCGCAGCCTGAACGCCGGGATCGTATTTTACATCCTTGCATTGGGTGTCATTCTTTGGGCACAATTGCGTGGGCAACTGGCACTGCCAAATGTAACAGAACCAGAGTATCGATCTGATCTGCTGACTGTGCGCATGATCCCGATGGTGGGTAGCATTATTTTTGGTTTGCTGGCTTTTCTTTCGTTTGGTGGCAACCGTTTCACAGGCATGAATCTCATTTTGTGGTTGATGTCCTTGGTTTTGTTCTGTTATGCCTTTTGGGTGTTCGATGAGACTGCTATTCCCTGGCGTGAAAGATTGCGCATAGTCATTAATAATATCAATATTAGAGGCCTAACCTTTGCTCCGTGGACATTGTTAGTCCTGGGAGTATTTGCACTCTCAGCTTTCTTTCGCTTGTATCTGTTGGATAGCATTCCATCGGAGATGTTCAGCGACCATGCTGAGAAATTGCTCGATGTCTCCGATATACTTGAAGGACAATATAGCATCTTCTTCACTCGTAACACGGGACGTGAAGCCTTCCAGATGTATCTGACGGCTGCGGTGATTAAATTTTTTGGAACAGGTCTATCCTTCATCAGCTTGAAGCTTGGCACCGCTTTGGCTGGTTTGTTTTCGCTCCCTTTCATCTATTTATTGGGAAAGGAAATTGCCAATCGCCGCGTGGGATTGCTGGCGATGGCCTTTGCCGGAATCGCTTACTGGCCTAATGTGATCTCTCGGGTTGCCTTGCGTTTCACGCTTTACCCTTTCTTTGCTGCTCCAACGCTGTATTTCCTCATTCGTGGCCTGCGCCGGGGGAACCGCAATGATTACCTCTTGGCTGGGCTATTTTTAGGGCTGGGCTTGCATGGGTACAGCCCCTTCCGCTTTGTTCCCTTTGTTGTTTTAGCCGCCATTGGGGTTTACCTGCTTCATCACCGTTCCAAAAAGGAAGGTCAGCAAACCATGGGGGGATTGGTCGTTTTGACTTTTTCATCCCTTTTGATTTTCACACCCCTGCTGCGCTTCGCTTTATCCAACTTGGACTCGTTTTCTTACCGCATGTTGACCCGCATGACCGAAGTCGAGGCGTCCTTCACCTCTCCTGCATGGCAGATTTTCCTCAAGAACTTTTGGGATGCGATAACTATGTTCTTCTGGGATGATGGCGAAATCTGGGTGCATTCTGTGACCCATCGACCAGCCTTAGGCATTGTCTCTGCAGCCCTGTTCTTCCTCGGAAGTGTGCTGTTGACGGTGCGCTATCTGCAGAAGCGTAACTGGGTAGACTTGTTCTTGCTGATCTCGATCCCCTTGCTGATGATGCCGTCGATTCTGTCGCTAGCTTTTCCAGCGGAGAACCCCTCTCTCAATCGTACTGGGGGTGCGCTGATCCCCGTTTTCCTCATCGTCGGGCTGGCGCTTGACGGACTGCTGACCACCCTCAAAGGGAGTCTGAACAACCCTCTCGGGGGCAGGTTACTCGCTTGGGGTGTGGGCATCCTCCTTTTGGCGTGGTCCAGTACCCAGAACTATGATCTTGTCTTCAGGCAATATCGAAACTACTTTTCCCTGGCCTCCTGGAATACCTCAGAACTGGGTGCAATCATCCGCCAATTTGGAGATACGGTGGGGACGCAGGATAGCGCCTGGGTAGTGCCCTATCCCCATTGGGTGGATACGCGCCTGGTGGGCATCAGGGCTGGAGTTCCCGGACGTGATTATGCCCTGTGGCCAGAACAACTTTCTGAGACGCTGGATGATCCCCGGGTGAAAATGTTTATCTTCAAACCTGAAGACACAATCGCGCTGGAAACCTTACGAGACCTATATCCATCCGGCTCGATGCAGCTATATGACTCTCCAATCGAAGGCAAGGATTTTAATATCTACTTTGTGCCACCGGTTGAACAATAGTCGTAATTACTCGGCCCAGAAGGGAATCCCCCGAAAAAAGTGTGGGGGGCGCGGGGGGGGGCCCCCCCCCCCCCCCACACCCTTTTTTTGGGAATATCCGTTCCGTGGCTGAGTAGTTACCAGTAGTCAACGTTTATGCTTATGGACAATGAACCCAACGTCAAGAAGGAATCATCTTCTCCCTGGCTCTACATCATCTTATTGGTATTGATATTGGCGGCTGGTGCCTATCTGCGCCTGGTAGGGTTGGATTGGGATGAAGAGCAGCACCTGCATCCTGACGAACGTTTTCTCACCATGGTGGAATCCAGCATCTCTCCAGTGGAGAGTTTGGGCGACTATTTCGATACCGAAACGTCGAGTCTCAATCCCCATAACCGCGGCCATGGCTTCTTTGTATACGGCACTTTGCCTATTTTCATCGTTCGCTACGTTGCCGAATGGCTGGGGAATACAGGCTACGGCCAGGTTTATCTTGTTGGCCGGGCCCTCTCCGCCTTGATCGATTTGGCTGTCGTCTGGTTAGTGTTCCTGACAGCAAGTCGTTTATATGATAAACGTGTTGGGGTTTTGAGTGCAGCCTTCTATGCCTTTGCTGTGCTACCCATCCAGCAATCACACTTTTTCACCGTCGATACCTTCATCAACTTTTTTACCTTTTTAGCCGTTTACTTTGCCGTTGAAGTATCTATGTGCGGTGAGCGGACCCTTCGACAAAACTCAGGACAGGGAGAGGAAAGCGTAGAGCGAGACGCATTGAACGGAATTAATCCACGCTCCACGCTCCCCGCTCCACGTTTCTGGTCTCACCCCATTTTCTGGCCCAGCATCCTCTTCGGGCTATCTCTCGGCATGGCCGTTGCGTCCAAGATCAACGCCGTGCCGGTGGCGGTGGTTTTGCCTGGGGCCGCGGCCCTATACTTAATGCGCCTCTCACCCGCACAACGTGAACGAGAGATAACCCGTGTAATCGTCTATGTCATCCTGGCTGGGTTTGTCAGTATCCTGACTTTCCGGATTATGCAGCCTTATGCCTTCTCTGGACCAGGCTTTTTGGGGTTGAAACCCAATTCGCTGTGGATCGAAAATATCAACTCGCTACGCGCCCAGGCCGGTGGCGATGTAGATTTCCCTCCCGCGCTGCAGTGGGCTCGTCGTCCTGTGTGGTTTTCCTGGCAGAATCTGGTGACCTGGGGGTTGGGACTGCCCTTAGGGCTTCTGGCTTGGGTTGGATTCATTTGGATGGGCTGGCGCAGTATCAAGGGCGAGTGGCAGAAACACATCCTGCTGTGGGGTTGGACGGCGCTGTACTTCACCTGGCAATCGTCCCAGTGGAACAGCACTATGCGCTACCAGTTGCCCATCTACCCCACGTTAGTGATCTTCGCAGCGTGGTTCATTTTTGCGGTATCACGTTTGAACGTTCAAACGTTTAAACGTGCCAACGTGCAACAAGTTATTGCATATAGTTTTGGTGGTTTAGTATTGGTTTCCACCTTTTTGTGGGCTTTTGCATTCACAAGGATTTATACCCAACCTCACCCGCGTGTGGAAGCTTCTCGCTGGATGTTCCAGAATTTCCCCGGGCCGATAACCTTGGATATCCACACTGATGATGGAGTCTACTTCCAGCCCCTGCCTTTTTCTCAGAGCGCGATCATCCGGGAGGATGCGCCTTATCAGACCTTTTTCGTTTCTAATTATACCGGCAGCCTCTCAGAAATCTATTTGCCCCATGTTCTGGACACCAGCACGACAGGAAGTATGCTGTTGAGCATTTCAGCATCCCTGGCAGGTGAAGACCCGCAAACTGTTCAGGTTGTGCCGGGGAATGACCTTCCGACAACGCTTTCAGAGAGTGATAGCTATGCGATCAATATCGATCAAGGGTTTGAACTCGACCCAGCTCAGACGTATTATTTAAGTTTCGAAGTTCTTGGGGGGTTGGAAGAGGTTGACCTGTGTGGCCCGCTACAAATCCAGATTCAAACAGCAGACGGCTTCTACGATCAAACCATTCAAAACTCTCTTGATTGTATCGTTCGCTTCGAAGGACCTTATACTTTGGCTTTCAGTCCAGAAATTGCTGGCACGCTGGTTAATCTCGCCCCAACTCATATTTTAACGAACCTGGCTGTTTCCCCTGAAGAGCAGACCTTGTCACTGGTTTTTTCTCTGCGACCCGATGATGTTCCCGTCGCTGTCGCTGAGGTTTCTTCTGCCTTTACGTCCCAATCGGACTATCGTGGCGAAGGCTATAGCTTGAAACTTGACAGTCCAATAGAGTTAGTGGCAGGGGATACCTATTACCTGGAATTTTCTTTGCGTGGCGAGGGTGAACTTGCATTTACAGGCGCAGCGCTTGCCAACGAGAGCACCTGGGATGATGGCCTGCCCCTGCGTATAGATGGATATGATCCCTATGGCGGTATCTACCAGGGCGGGCTCAACTTCGAGATGTACTGGGATGATAACGATGAAAAATTGAATCGCTTCACCAGCACCCTGGCCCAGGCCGACTATATATTGATCACGTCCAGCCGCCAGTGGGGGACTACCACGCGTGTGCCTGAACGCTACCCGTTGACCTTCGAGTATTACCGCCAACTTATGGGATGCCCCATCCAGCGCAGTATCGAGTGGTGTTATACCGTTGCCGAACCGGGATCATTCCAGGGTAATTTGGGTTTTGAGCTCATCCAGGTGTTCCAATCCAAGCCCTCGCTTGGTTCCTTCAGCATCAACGATCAATTCTCTGAAGAAGCTTTCACGGTATATGATCACCCCAAGGTGTTTGTATTCCAGAAATCAACCGACTTCGATCCTGCCAATATAGAGAAAATCCTCGGAGCAGTTGACCTCACTAAAGTCGTTCGTGTCACGCCACGCAAAGCGGACACCTTCCCCGGCAACCTGATGCTGCCACCAGACCGTCTGGCGGTGCAGCGTGCCGGGGGCACCTGGTCGGAAATATTTAATCCTGACGCCCTGCATAACCGCAATCAACTCGTGGGGGGTATTGTGTGGTATGTGAGTGTCTTCTTATTGGGATTGATCAGCTACCCCTTGGTACGTTTTGCTTTGCCGGGTCTTCAAGATCGCGGATATCCCCTGGCGCGTACAATTGGACTGATCGTGTTGTCCTATATCGTATGGCTGGCCAGTTCGGCGAGAATCCCCTTCAATCGTCTGACTATTTTGGGGGGCATCCTGCTGATGGCGCTGTTGAGTGGTTATTTGGCCCTCCGCCAAAAGGAAGAATTACTGGCTGAATGGCGCCAGCGCCGCAATTACTTCTTGATCGTAGAAGGATTGTTTCTACTTTTCTTCCTGATCTTCTTGCTTATCCGGCTGGGAAATCCTGACCTGTGGCACCCCTGGAAGGGTGGTGAGAAGCCCATGGATTTCTCCTACTTCAACGCCGTGTTGAAGAGCACATCCTTCCCACCCTATGATCCCTGGTTCGCTGGCGGGTATATCAACTACTATTATTATGGATTCGTGATCGTCGCTGTTCTGGTCAAATTCTTGGGGATCGTGCCCTCGTTTGCCTATAACCTGATCCTGCCAACGCTATTTGCCATGGTTGCCATGGGAGCTTTCTCGATTGTGTGGAACCTGGTAGGACGGATGACTGCAGACGAAAGACCGCAGACCGAGATGGGGATCCGGTCTCCCGCTTTCCGTCTCCGGTCCCTGATTGCCTTTGGGGGGGCTTTAGGAATGACCGTCCTCGGCAACCTTGGCATATTGCGCATGATCGTTCAGGGGTATCAGCGATTGGCGGGATCTGCCGAGCAAATCGCCGCGGCCGGATTTTTACGTAAAACGATTTGGTTCATCGAAGGTCTCTTCAAAGCGTTTTCTGGAACCCCCCTACCTTACCGCCTGGATGAGTGGTATTGGAACCCCAGCCGGGTTATTGGGGCTGAGCATGGCAACCCTATTACAGAATTTCCCTTCTTCACTTTCTTGTATGCAGACCTGCACGCTCACATGATCGCTCTGCCGATCGCTATGATTGTCGTTGCCTGGGCCTTGTCGGTTGTCCTTGGTAAGGCCTGGGCCCTGAATGGTCAGCGGTCTCCGTTGCAGGTGACTTTGAGTCTCTTGCTTGGTGGCTTGGCAATCGGGGCTATGTATCCGGTGAATCTCTCTGACATCTATACCTATTTGCCCCTGGGTGCAGTTGCCCTCAGCTATGCCATCTGGCGCTATTGGCAAGTTCGCCCTCTGGGTGGCCGAGATCGAGAGTTTTACACAAAACTAAAACGCCTTGCCATTCTAATTGCTGGTGTTATTCTTATCGTACTGCTCTCAAACGTGGCATACCAACCCTATTCACAATGGTACAGCCAGGGATATAGTGAATTGAAAGTCTGGCTGGGATCACATACGCCGGCATCAGATTATTTGACGCATTGGGGTCTATTCTTGTTCGTTGTCGTTTCATGGATGTTCTCCGAGACGCTCGAATGGATGGCCAGAACCCCTGTTTCTGCTCTGCGAAAGCTCGAACCCCACCGGGGCTTGATCTGGGGTGGATTGCTGTTGATTGGATTTGTGGTTCTTGCATTGGGGATCAACTTGCCTGCTGAAGCCCTGGGTGAGGAGCAACTACCCATTGGCAGGGGGGTGCACATCATCTGGTTTGTGCTGCCTCTGGCTGTTTGGGCAGGTGTACTGCTCCTGAGGCCCAATCTGTCGGACGCCAAACGCTTTGTGCTCTTCTTGATCGGCACCTCCTTGGTACTCACCCTGACCATCGAAGTCGTCTATGTCATCGGCGATATCGGCCGCATGAACTCGGTCTTCAAGTTCTATATGCAGGCCTGGACTTTCTTATCGGTCAGCGCTGCGGCTGCGTTTGGCTGGCTTCTATCGGGACTCGCTTCTTGGAAGCCAGGCAGACGATTAGTCTGGCAGATTGCTTTCATATTCCTGGTTGCATCTGCAGCTCTGTACCCGGTCCTGGCCAGCTTTGCCAAAATCCAAGACCGCATGGCTGTAGACGCGCCTCATACCCTGGATGGCATGACGTATATGAAATATGCGACGTATCACGATGAGGGTGCAGAACTGGTGCTCGCTGAAGACTACAACGCTATCCGCTGGATGCAAGACAATATCGTTGGCTCGCCAGTCATCGTGGAAGCCAACCAGGTTGAATATCACTGGGGTACGCGCTACACCATCTATACTGGCTTACCGGGCGTCATCGGTTGGAACTGGCACATGCGCCAGCAGCGTACCATCGTCCCCCACGATTGGATCTACGAACGCGTCGATGGCGTGCACGAGTTCTACCGCACCGAGGATATCCAATGGGCGCAGGATTTCCTGGAGCGCTATGATGTCAGTTATATCGTACTGGGCCAGCTCGAGCGCGCCAAATATCCCGGCCCTGGGTTAGAAAAGTTCCCTGCGTGTGATGGTACTTTATGGAAAGAAGTATTCCGGGATGGTGATACAGTGATTTATCAAGTAACCAGTGATCAGTAATCAGTATACTGGTACCTGGTTACTGATAACTGACAACTGACAACTGACAACTGACAACTGAAAACTGACATCTACTAACCATCAACAACTCATGATTGACTTCATTCTCTGGTACATCATCATCACATTGCTCGGCCTGCTGACTTTCCCGCTGGCCTATACTTTGCTGCCAGCTCTGGCTGACCGTGGCTACGCCTTCAGTCGCGCCCTGGGATGGCTGCTGTGGGGCTATATTTTCTGGTTGCTAGGATCATTGGGAGTCTTGCAGAATGATGTGGGTGGAGAGCTCCTGGCTTTGCTACTATTAGTAGGGTTTGTGCTTTGGTCTCTTCGTCAGACTGGATGGGGTGAGATCAAAGCCTGGTTCGGCGCACAACGGCGGCTGGTATGGACGGTGGAAATCCTTTTCTTGTTGGCATTTGCTGGCTGGGCTGTCGTCCGCGCTGCCAACCCGGAGATCGTCGGCACCGAAAAACCGATGGAGTTAGCCTTCATCAATTCCATCTTGCGCTCGCCTACCCTGCCCCCTCATGACCCCTGGCTGTCTGGCTACGCCATCTCCTATTATTACTTCGGCTATGTCTTGGTGGCCATGCTCGCCAGACTCGCCGGCACCTTAGGTGGTGTCGCCTTCAACCTGGGCGGCGCCCTGGTCTTCGCCCTCAGCGCGATCGGCTCATACGGGCTGCTCTACAACCTGTTAGCTTTACGTGAAAGAGAACCTGCCTCGAATCTTGTCCTTAGCCGTGGCGAAGGGCCCGCAACTCGTAACACGCTCCCCGCTCCCCGCTCCCCGCTCCCTGCCCTCCTGGCCCCCTTCTTCATTCTCATCGTCAGTAACCTCGGTGGTCTGCTCCATCTCCTGCGTTTGGGCGGCGTCTTCTGGCGCACGGATGAAACTGGTACACTCGTCTCCCCGGTGTGGAGTTGGTTGGATATGGGCAGTTTTAGCAACCCTCCCCCGACAGATCCTTTCCCTCACTGGTGGTGGTGGCAGGCCTCGCGCATCCTGCAAGATTTCGATTTCAACGGGGCTAATAAGGGCGATATCATCGGAGAGTTCCCTTTCTTCTCCTACTTGCTCGCTGACCTGCACCCCCATGTTTTGGCGATGCCCTTTGCTTTTCTGGCCATGGCGTTGGCATTCCAAATTTTCATGGATCGTGGCCTCGAAAGATTACTCTGGCCGCGCCTGAACCTCAGCCCAATGCTATTCCTTGTCAGCACAGTGATATTCGGCGGGATGGCTTTCCTGAACACCTGGGATGCGCCCTTTTATGTAACTCTTTTTGCAGGTGCATATGTTCTGAGGGGTTGGATAGTGGGGGGTGGACGGTGGAAAGTAGGTTCTTTTGTTAGAGATTTCTTTGTTACAGGATTATCTCTTGGTCTTGCTGGGATCATCGCATATTTGCCCTTTTATCTCGGGTTTGATTCCCAGGCTGGCGGCCCGCTGCCCAATGTGATCTATGTGACGCGCGGGATCTATTTGTGGCTCATGTTTGCGCCGCTCCTGGTGCCCATCTTTGTCTATTTATTTCATTTGTGGAATCGCGAAGCACAGGCCGATCTACACACGTTGAAGCGCCCTCTGCAGGTCGTTCTGGGGTTGATTGCACTCTTGTTTCTGGTGTCCCTAGTGATAACAGGGATCATATCGTCGCTATCCTTGTTTCCCGAAATCGCTGCAGCTGCTGACATTTACCTGGGATCTTTAGCCGCACCAAGTTGGGGAGCACTGCTCAGAGAAGGTCTCATTCGCCGCCTGACCATTCCAGGAACACTGCTGACCTTAGTGACCTTATTGACCTTTGTACTCGCTACCCTATGGCCTCGACATCAAGATCAGGAAAAAGAATCAGTATCTCCACAGCTCCCTGGCTCCCTGGCACCCTCGCACATATTCATATTACTCCTCACACTCATCGCTGGCTTACTCGTCCTTGCCCCCGAGTTCATCTACCTGCGTGACCTGTTCGGCTATCGTATCAATACCATCTTCAAGTTCTATTTCCTGGCCTGGCTGATGTGGGGGATCGTGGCCTCCTATGCCACAATCGTTATGTGGGCGCGCCTCAGGCCACCCTGGCGGGCTGTTTTCCGCCTGGGGATGAGTATTGTGCTAGGTTTGGCGCTGATCTATCCAGTCTTGGGGTTGTGGACCAAGACCAATGGCTTCGGTCCCTCCCAATGGACTTTAGACGGCACGGCTTATCTCCAGCGTGGCTCGCCTGACGAAGCCGCAGCTATGGCATGGCTTCGAGAGGCTCCCCTGGGCATAGTGGCTGAGGCTGTGGGCGGCAGTTACACAACCTTCGCGCGCATGTCTGTTCACAGCGGTCAGCCAACTGTATTGGGGTGGGAATTTCACGAGGTGCAATGGCGCGGCGGTACGGATGAGATGGGCTCTCGCAAAGCGGATATCGAGCACCTGTACTGCATCCCCAGTTGGGGTGAGGCCCGTCAGGTTCTCGATCAATACGATATCCGCTATGTGGTCGTGGGCACCAAGGAACGCAGCGAGTATGCCGCTGGCAGCCAATCTTGCCCCTCGGGTTTGAGTGAAACCAAGTTCATTCGTAACCTCCCAACGGCTTTTCAGCAAGGGGAAATAACAATTTACGAAGTCCCCTGGCGTGAATAGAGATATAATACCAATCGAGCCTGAGAAACCAGCTTTCAGCTCAAATTTTCGAAACCGGGTTTCTGTTTAGAGTTTGTGGTAGTCAATTGCCTTCGAACAATAATTCCATGAGGAAACCAAGAAAACAGGAATTCGCTTTCAGCGTTCCTGCTTTCCTGGCTTCCTTATGAATATTTTACGTATCGAAAAACGTGTTCAACATGATGATATCAAGCACATTTCTGTGTAGAATATTGGAATTTGTAGGATGAGAAAACTTACCAATGAAGATTTGATCTACTTCCTGGCATTTGCCCTGGCCCTTGGCGTGCGCCTGCTCAATTTGGGGGATGTGCCTCTCTCTGAAAGCGAGGCTGGTCTGGCCCTGCAGGCATTTGATCTGGCCCGAGGGGAGCTGGTTACCCCTGCCCCTCAACCGGGATATCTTGCCCTGACCAGTCTGACTTTCTCTATTTTTGGGAGCAGCAATGCCTTAGCGCGCTTCTGGCCCGCTCTCGTGGGGAGTCTTTTGGTTTTGACCCCCTTTGCTTTCCGCCGGGTTTTGGGCAGAAAGGCGACACTCATTCTGGCATTTGGCCTGGCTCTTGACCCGGGTCTGGTGGCTTTGTCACGCCAGGCAGATGGTCGCATGTTGGCGATCGGGTTTTCGATCTTGGCCTTGGCTTTGCTATATGATCGTAAACCAGCCGCAGCAGGGATTTTTACTGGGTTAGCACTGCTCTCTGGCCCAGCGATCTGGGTGGGGCTGTTAGGGATGGCACTCACCTGGGGGGTTACAAGATTATTGGGAATCTCTCTGGGAATAGACTCTCTCAAAGATGATGAACCCACCCCGCACCCCGCCAGCGCAACCCCAGAATTCCTTCGAAACTGGATTCTGTTTGCTATTGGAACCATCCTGATCCTGGCAACCCGCTTCTTCACATTTCCAGCCGGCCTTGGGGCCTGGGCAAGTTCGCTCTCGGCTTTTGCCCGTAGTTGGGTGATGCCATCCGGAATCCCGGTTGGGCGGGTATGGGTGGCCGTAGCGGTGTACCAGCCGCTAGCCTTGATTTTCGCCGTCGTGGCCGTGGTTCGAGAATGGGAGTTTCGTCGCACCCTGGTGTGGGTTCTGGGGGCTTGGACTCTATCAACCTTGTTCCTGGTGACAGCTTTCACCGGGCGACAGGTTGGTGATGTGGCCTGGGTTTTAGTGCCGCTATGGAGTTTGGGGTCAATTGGGCTATCTGACTATTTCGATGAAGAGGCCAGGAACCCTGTCAGCTTGGGGCAGGCAGCGGCGATATTCGTGTTGCTGACTCTGGCATGGTTGGTCTTGGCCGGGCTGCACTTGACGGTTGCCGATGCGATCAGATTGCGCGTGTTGGTCGTGCTGGGTATCTTGATGTTGGCGATTTTGACTACCGCTTTCGTGGCCCTGGGATGGAATTGGGTAACTGCACGCAGCGGGATGGTTATAGGTGTTAGCGCCGCCCTGGTCGTTTATGGAATTTCAGCTATGATAGACGTCTCCCAGTTTCACGCGCACAGCCCGGCCGAATTGTGGGGAATAGCGCCTCGAACGGGTCAGGCTGGGTTATTCACAGAGACTTTGAGGGAGCTCTCTCTCACACAGACTGGTGAGGCAAATGCAATCGAGGTGGTTGCGTTGGTCGAATCGCCTGCCTTGAAATGGGTTCTGCGCGATTATCGAAATGCAGTCTATTCATCTTCAGTCGATAACGATATCCTCCCCCCAGTTGTCGTGGCATCTTTGGGAAGTGAAACCCAGTCTTGGTCAGCGGCATATCGTGGGCAAGATTTTGCCTGGCGGCTTTATCCGGGTTGGGAAGGTATATTGCCGCAGGCCTGGGTGGATTGGTTAGTTTTCCGCAAAGCCCCTGAGCAGCCTGAGTACCTCTTACTTTGGGCTCGATCCGATTTGTTCCCTGATGATGTGGGTATCGACGCTGAATCCCTCGAGCAGACTGAAGTTGAATCTGAAGAATAGGGCTGCTGTGCTCTGGAGATTGAATGAAATTACCTAGCAAAATTGCGATCGATGGCCCAGCCGCTTCAGGCAAATCTACTCTGGCAGAACGCCTGGCCAGGGAATTGAAGTATTTGTATTTTGATACTGGTGTGATGTACCGGGCGGTAACATGGATTGCTCTCGATCGAGGTTTTTCGATGGCAGACGAGCAAGCCATCACCGCATTGTCAGAGACGGTGCAGATAGATGTACAGCCACCCTCCAGGGATGATGGTCGCGCCTACGATGTCCTGGCGAATGGCGATGACCTGACCTGGAAGATTCGCCGCCCAGAGGTCGATGCCAACGTTTCGGTTGTCTCTGCGTTTCCAGGAGTGCGAAAAGCGCTGACAGCCCAACAGCGGCGCATTGGTCTACGAGGTCAGGTTGTCATGGTGGGTCGCGATATTGGCACGGTTGTGCTGCCCGATGCAGATCTGAAAATCTATTTAGATGCCTCAGCGGAGGAACGTGCCCAGCGTCGTTATGACGAGAGCGCTGCCCGTGGCGATGAGACCACATACCAGTCGATTCTGGACGCCATGCGGCTGCGTGATGAGATTGACTCTACCCGTGATGTAGCTCCACTGCGTGCTGCGGTAGATGCGGTGATCATCGATTCGGACGACCTGAGCATCGACAAAGTACTTGAAATCTCTCTCGACCTGGTGCGTGGTAAGAGTAGCTAACCTGGACGATGGCTGAGTTGTACCACCCCCCCTGGCATATTCGCCTTATCAGACCCCCCTTGCGAGCTTTATTTCGATGGGTTTTTTACATCCTCAGCCAAGTGAAGGTTGCCGGTGCCGAGAATGTCCCCAAACAGGGCGCCTATATTATTGCGATCAACCATGTCTCTTTATTCGAGGCCCCCTTTGTGACAGCCTTTTGGCCAATGTCTTTCGAAGTAGCCGGGGCAGCCGATGTCTGGGATCGACCTGGACAAGGCTTGCTGGCGCGTCTCTATGGCGGCATCCCTATCCACCGTGGGCAGTACGACCGCCGCATGCTGGACATCACATTATCTATTTTGCGCTCAGGCTATCCCCTCTTGATTGCTCCTGAAGGGGGACGTTCGCATCAACCAGGGATGCGGCGGGCTAAGCCAGGAGTTGCCTATCTAATGGATAAAGCCCAGGTGCCGGTTGTACCTGTTGGCGTGGTTGGTAGTACGGATGATTTTCTGGAGCGCGCTTTGCGAGCGGAGCGGCCCACAATCGAAATGTCAATTGGCCGCCCAGTGAACCTGCCGCCAGTGACAGGGCGCGGCAAAGCACGTCGCCAGGCCCGTCAAGAAAACGCCGATATGGTGATGGCGCAGATCGCGGCCCTATTACCCCCAGAATATCGTGGCGTATATGCTGATCATGTCTAGCAAGACCATGTCAAACAATCCTCCTAAGCCAGAGAGCAAGTTCTATCGCCCGGAGTTGGTGCGTCTACCCGAACTGACACCCAAGCGGCGTTTTGTGCGCTGGCTTCTTCACGGTCTTGTGCGTTTGGTGGTCAGGCTAGTAATCAACTTAGAGGTGCGCGGCCGAGAATATTTCCCCAAACAAGGACCTTTGCTCATTGTTGGAAATCACCTTGGGGATGCTGACGTAATTGTAGGCATGGCGTTGTCCCTAGTTCCGGTTGAGATCGTAGGCAAGATTGAATTATTTGATTTTCCCATTGTTGGTTGGCTGATGGAATCTTATGGCACCATCTGGCTTCATCGGGGCTATCCAGATCGTCGAGCAATCCGAGCAGCTTTACAGGGGTTGGCGGAGGACCGTATCGTAGCGATAGCACCTGAAGGCAGAGAAAGTGTTACAGGCTCTTTGGAAGAAGGCACCCGGGGTGCTGCTTACCTGGCGCTAAAAGCGGATGTATCTATTTTGCCGGTAGCGATAACCGGTACTGAGAACTGGCGCATCTATGGCAATCTAAAACGTTTGCGCCGTACCAATGTCTCATTGACGGTTGGAGCTCCTTTCAGGTTGGAAACTCACGGGGATCGGCGTCAACAACTTGAGCTAGGAACTGATCAAATAATGCGTGCGGTGGCTCAATTGCTACCACCCGATTATCAGGGTGTTTACCGCAAACCACAGCAGGAGTCTCCCTTTGAGTAAGTTGCAAAGAAGGAATAAGCTGAAACGCTACAATCACAAAGCATGGATCCCTGTCCGGAAAGTCTTGCGCTTCCTCTTGAAAACGATTGGATTCACCTTATTGGTGCGCTTGGATCGTGTCGAGGGGCGTGAGAACATCCCTAACGAAGGCCCGGTAATTTTTCTTATCAATCATATTGCATTTGTGGATCCCATCGCAGTTTTATTTGTTGCCCCCAGGGATATTGTACCCTTAGCCAAAATGGAAGTCTATAATTATCCATTTGTGGGGATCTTTCCCCGTTTGTGGGGTGTGATACCCATCAAGCGCGATGAGATCGACCGTACAGCTATTCGCAAGGCTCTCGAAGTGTTGAAGGCTGGGGAATGTTTGCTGGTCGCGCCAGAGGGTACTCGAGGTCAGGCCTTGCAAAGAGGCAGAGATGGCGCTGCCTATCTGGCGTCGCGATCTGAGGCGGCCATCGTTCCAGTAGCAATCGAAGGTACGGTTGGCTTTCCTGTCTTCCGCAATAATGCGCGCTGGAAGCAGCCTGGCGCTCATATTCGTTTTGGAAAGCCGTTTCGATTTAAGCCCCAGTTTTCTCATGCCAAGGGTGAGTTGCTACGCAAGATGACAGATGAGGCGATTTTTGTTCTGGCAAGGGATCTCCCTGAGCATCGCCGTGGTGTTTACGCTGACTTATCTTTGGCAACTGAAGATACTATTGAATGGTTATGAGTGAGTCTCTCTAGGAATCGCCGGGGTAGATCCCACACCCCCAAATTTGGACATTACCACGGGAATTCCTAGAGACCCATGAGTGGTGCTATAATACAAGTGTAGGATTACTGTGGTACTAGCAATCTCATGCCTCTGATATTGTCACTGTTCCAAGAATCTTCATTTTTTATCTTTCCTGATGGATGGGGAGGATGGATAGGCTTTTTTGCTTGGTTGGTATTCATCGGATATCTGCTTTTTTTCTGGCGGGGATACAACAAACCCTGGGGGACAAATCAGTGGATTGTATTCATTGTATTGTTGGTCATCACCCCTCTTACCAGTTTGTTTTTTGGTCTTAAGCTACCCCTTAATAATACATTATCGCTCCCTTCGATCACTTTTGATCCCAGCTATTTACCCATGATGTTGTTTGCAGCAGTGCCATGGGTATTAGCAGCGGGATTCTTGGGGCCCATTGCTGCAGTATGTCTGGCTCTTCTCACTGGGTTGTTGATTGGTTTTTGGGGAACACATTCCATATTTACTGTTTTGGAAATGTCGACGATCGCGTTACTGTTTTCGGTTGCCAGCCAGCAGAGATATCGAACATCATGGTATAGAGGCTTACGTCACCCGCTGTTCGCAGCAGTACCGTTGACCTTCTTATTACCATTATTGCTGTTCATAAGTTCGATTTTATTCTTTGAAGGTTCGCTGGAAGGGAAAGTAGATTTCGCTATTTCTTATCTGGGGACAAACACGTTAGCAATTGCTGTGCCTATCCTGATTGCAGGGGTAATTGCTGAATTGGTACGATTTGCATATCCAACATCCTGGGGTGGGACTGCTCCATGGCAGCCATCACCAGCTGAAAGAAGCTTAGAAGCGCGTTTTTCTTATTCCCTGATCCCAGCAGTCATTATTGTGCTGATGTTATTCTCCATAGGCAATTGGGTAATTTCCGGCAATGCTGCTGAAAGAATGCTCGAAGACCGCATGTCTGCAGCAACTTCAGTTGCTGCTAGTGGGGTCCCATATTTCCTTGATACGGGCCAAAACCTGATCTTACAGATTGCTTCTCAGGTTGATTTAGCTGCAGATACGCCATTTCAAATTCGAGAAGCCTTAGCCGAAAGCTATCACTCGGTACCGTTTTTCAAACAGATGTACATCATTAACCAACAGGATGATCAACTTGCCGCGTTCCCAGCTGGAAACTTCTCGGATTTCTATGCTCCACTTCAAGTGCAAATTGGTGTTGATATGGCCCGTTCTGGGATCCCTGTCCAGGTTTATGCTGTACCCTCCATCGATGGGGGAGAACCAGCTCAAATCACTTTCCTGGCAGCGATTTCTGGTGAGGGAGAACAAGGGCAAGGTGTTCTCATTGGAACGACTGATCTACACAGTAATCCTTATACACAATCTATATTGACCAATCTGAACAGCGTTGCAGATATTGGGGGAGTAGGACTGCTTGTAGATGAGGAAGGTGAGATCCTCTATCATTCTGAATCTGAGTGGATTTTTCCGCATTATCCTTCTCAAGTTGGGGGTGAGGCTGCATTCTATGATGGCTCTGCTCCTGATGGGACGCGCTTGCTGGTGTTCTCTCGCCCAACAGTGGGGCGTTCTTGGGGGGTAGTTTTGATGGTGCCGGCTAGTCAAGCTCAACAATTGGCTTTGAATACTGCTGTACCAATCCTGATGATGATTTTCTTGTTGGTTGGTGTTGCCGCAGTGCTGATGCGCTTAAGTTTAGGGGTGATTACCTCATCCATCAAATCTTTGACTGGAGAGGCTGAGCGAATTGCCCAGGGTCAGCTTGAGCATACGCTAAGCCGAGGTGGGGTTGATGAAGCAGGAAGATTGCGAAATGCATTCGAACAAATGCGCTCCAGGCTGAAAGCGCGTTTAGATGAGTTAAACCGATTATTGTTGGTCAGTCAGAGTGTTGCCTCTAACTTGGAGATATCAGAGGCATTGCAACCGATCATTGAATCATCATTGACAATTGGGGCAAGTTCTGCGCGCATCGCGCTTGATGCGAGTGTTGTTCCCGAAAGTGGTGCGAATGGGAAAATTCCTTCCCGATTTGGAGTTGGGGAAGATACTGAAACCTTTGCTTACTTTGATGATCAGCTCCTGACTCTGATGAATAACCAAGATAAAGATAGTATCGTACTGGCAAACCCCGCCCGAACACCGTTATTGAGCTTCGAGCATGATGCACCTAATTTGGGAAGCCTGGTAGCTGTAGCCCTTTACCATGAACGATCCTATTATGGTGTTTTGTGGGTAGCCTTTGCCCAACCTCATACCTTCACTGACGAAGAAATCCAGTTCATCAAAACTTTAGGTACCCAGGCGTCACTTGCAGCAGCCAATGCGCGCTTGTTTATGACGGCTGAATTCGAGCGTGAACGTCTGGCCGCCATTCTAGCATCCACACCCGATCCAGTTTTGGTTACAGATCAAAACGATCACTTGTTGCTGCTGAATACTGAAGCATGGCAAGCTTTGGAATTGGGAATTAATGCCAGTATAGGTAAACCAATCGAAGAAGTTATCCATCAGGCTGAATTGGTTGATTTGCTGCGCCTGGCTGCTGAGGTCCCAAAATCGGTGGAAGTGGCACTTCCAGGGGGGCGCACGTTTATGGCGACAGCCTCCACGATAACCGCCGATGGCCAGAGCATTGGACGGGTGTGTGTTCTTAAAGATGTCACCCAATTCAAAAAACTCGATGCTCTCAAATCTGAATTTGTTTCCACAGTAAGCCATGATCTGAGATCTCCGCTCACACTCATGCGAGGATATGCCACCATGTTGGAGATGGTGGGCGAGCTCAACGAGCATCAGGCTGAGTATGTGCGCAAGATCGTCGTGGGTGTTGAGAGTATTTCTCGCTTAGTCAACAATTTGCTTGATCTTGGTCGTATCGAAGCTGGAGTGGGACTGCAATTGGAAATGCTTTCAGTCCGGGATATTATCGATTGGGTTGTTGAATCTTTCCAATTGCAAGCCCAACAAAAGAAGATCACTCTTCGAGCTGATGTCCCAGGGGATTTGCCGCCGCTCATTGAAGCTGACCAGCCATTATTGCAACAGGCCTTGCACAATTTAGTAGAAAATGCGGTCAAATATACACCTGAGGGAGGCAAGGTATGGGTGCGGGTCACACCACGACAGAGTACGATCCTCTTTATTGTTGAAGATACAGGCATTGGTATTTCGCCAGTCGATCAACCTTATTTGTTTGAGAAGTTTTATCGCAGTACTGACCGCAAAGCTAAGCGAGAACGCGGCACTGGACTGGGATTAGCGATTGTCAAATCGATTGTCGAGCGGCATGGTGGAAAATTAGGCCTGGAAAGCAAGCTGGGCGAGGGGAGTATCTTCTATATCGAGATTCCGTTACGGCACTCCGGGGTATAATTCCTTGAAATTGGTGTAAAAAACTCCGAATTACCTCCTTGACTGAGTTGGGACCCTCCTTTATAATACGGCCCGCATGCAGGATCCAAATTGGAATATAAATGTAGCGAGCGCTTGAGGTAAGAAAATCTCATGCGCTTGCTTTTGTTTGTCTTGTTA
>CAZUSV010000053.1:0-29852 GCA_964622645.1 uncultured Anaerolineales bacterium | reverse complement strand
AAAGTGGCGATTCTCATCAGGAACTCGAACCTTTGCCGCGCTCGATGGGGGATTTGAACAACTCTTGCAAGATCAGGCTGGCAGCACCGCGTGCCCAGGCATCGTCTTCCCAAACATCCAGCCGAATCTCGGTATCTTCGGCCAACCCCGGCATGACATGCTGGCTGATGGCTGCGCGCATAGGTGCAAACAATAATTCTCCGGCCCGTACTCCTTCTCCACTGAGGATGATCTCCTCAGGACTAAGGACATTGATCAGGTTGGCAATGCCATAGCCCAGTCGCTCTCCAGCCTGTTCGAATATCGCCTGCGCCGCAGGATTGCCAGCGTTGGCGACTCCAATCAATGCCTGAACTGTTTCCACATCCTCCGCGATTCCCCCACCCATTGATGCTTCCTTTGCCAGGCGTAAGAGGGCCGGGTCGGAGATGTAGGTTTCGATACAACCGCGTTTTCCACAGGCGCACAGCGGGCCATCTGGGTCGATGACGGTGTGCCCGAACTCGCCGCCTCCGCCATTCACGCCCCGGTATAGCTGGCCGTTGACCACCATGCCCAAACCAATCCCCCGCCCAACTGTCACCACGAGGAAATTATCTATCCCCTGACCGGCGCCAAATAACTGCTCATTCAAGGTGAGCGTATTGACATCATTGTCGATATGCACGGGTACCTGCAGGTGTGAGAACAGCAGATCTTCTAAGGGAACATCATGCCAGCCAAAAATCGGCGAATATCTCAGGACACCATTCCTGGCATCCACAATTCCGGCTAGCCCAATGCCCACTCCCAGGAGCTGCTCTCTACCAATCCCCGCCTCTACCACCAGTCTTTCCACAACACTCTCGAGCGTTTCCAGGGTGTTTTCCAGAGAGAGGTCCTGAAGCCCCTCTTCGTGTTTGGCAATGATCGTGGCTTCCAGATCTGTGATGGCGCCAATGGCATGATCCTCCATCAACTTGATGCCCACAACATAACCACCACGGGGATCTATGGCCAGGAGAATCGGCTTGCGACCGCCGCTTGAATCGCCTTCCGCCTTTTCGAAGACCAGGCCCTCCTGGATGAGTTTTGATGTGATGCCCGTAACCGTCGCTGCGCTTAGCCCAGTCAGCCGGGCGATCTCGGCGCGCGAGATCGCTCCTTGAGTTTTGATGGTGTTCAAAACTGTGGAGCGGTTGATTGCACGGATCAGGTCGCGGTTGCCAAGAGGGTGTTTGGTCATTAAGTTACTTTATTCATTGAATGAAGTATATATACTATACGCCCATTTTGATCTTCTGTCAAGCCCATCCGATTCAAATGCCACGGCTTTCTTAAAGTCCGAAGTACGGCACGCATAGCGAACTGCACCAACATCTGCGAAGGCAGGTTTTGCAGCCGTTGCTGCGACTTCCAGTCACCAGAATCACGACTTTAAGAAAGCCGTGATTCAAATGCAGGGCATCTGTTCAAGCCGCCAACGCGGTTGGCTCGCCACCCAGAATTTTTTTGGGCTTCAACATCGAGAACGGTTATGTCTAAATTCAATTGCCCTGTTATAACCTTCCGCCTCTGGCAGCTCTCTAGGATTTCCCGTGGTAATGTCCAATTTGCGGATATACGGCGATTCCTGGAGAGCCTCTCTGGAGTATAGCGCGAAAGTGTCGGTGGCCTTAGCAAATACCTTCCGAGGTTTGTCATTCCGATGAGCCCTGCGTTCTTTGCAGGGTGAAGAGGAATCCCTGATAAGTTACGCCTGGGGGATTCCTTGGTCGCAAAAAGACGCTCCCGCGGAATGACAACAATGCTGTGGAGAAGCGCTCAGAGCAGTTTTTTCTATACCTTACCGACATTTTTGCGGTACACTCGCCGCTCTGGCATCACCTCAGGGTGACAATGTTCAATGGTAAAATCGTCCTCTGGCATTCTGAAAACCCCTGGAGGGATATCGTGTTCACTCCCGAAAAAATTGATGAATGGCTGGCTGAAGTCGAGCAGCGCCCCAATTCTGCGCCCACGATCATCCAGTTCATCGCCAACCGCTTGAATGATCTCGACGAGTGGAACGAGCAATTGCGGGCTGAAAACACCTCCTTGCGCTCCAAAGAACGTGTGCAGGAGTACGAACGTCAGATCGCGCACCTGCAATATCAGCTCGACCTGATCAAGCGCCAACATGGGGGCCAGCTACCGCAATCCGAAGGTCTTGTAACGGACGAAGTGGTAGATGAAATCCAGATGCTGAACGTGTTGATCTACACCCTGGATGGCCGCTTGCTGCGCATCGAAGTGGATCCTGCTGACCTGGAAGATGGACGCACGATCGGGAATTTGAGAGGTACCCCGATCCCTGAGGAGGTACCTCGTCTTTTGGCTGTCCCTGCGAATGAAGAACTGCTCTTCTTGTTCTCCTCGGGCCGCATCGCAACAACCCCAGTAGACAAGCTGCCCATCTCGACGAATGATCCCTTCGAGTGGGAGTCAGCTTCCATCCCCTACGCACCGCAAGCCGGGGACGAGTTGGCCTGTTTAGCACCCATTTCCAGGCTGGCGTTGAGCGACTACTTCGTACAGACCAGCCGGCGCGGCTTTCTCAAGAAGATCCGCACAGCGTTAGCCCCATCGATCATGGAGAACCAGTACATCGGCATGGGCACGAAGACCTCCAATGACCAACCCTTCGATCTGGCGCTCTCTGTCAAAGGTGAGCATATCATTCTGGTCAGCAAACATGGCTACCTGCGTTATGTACCGGTGGAGGTTTCCCCTTCTGCCATTGTGGAAGCCATGAAGGTCAAGCACGCCGACTACCTGGTTGCTGCATTCATCATGCCCCCAGATAAATCACTGCTTGTCATGACACAGCTAGGCAAGGCCATTCAACGTACAGGGGATAGCCTGGGACTGGTCACGGACCTGGGGCGGGTGGGCAAAACGCTCTATACCAAAGCGCGCCGCGAGGCCGGGGTGCGCGTGGTCGGAGCGGCCGCGGTGGCAGAATCCGATTGGGGTCTGGCACTCCACTCTAACGGCAGCCTGAGCATCCACGCCATCGCGCAGATCTTCGCCAACGGTACGATCCCCGTCCCTACGGGAGGTGAATTATCAGCCTTCGCAGCTTTTTCGGTACTTTCATAAACTGCCACAGAGATCACCGAGTTCACAGAGTTTTTTATTCTGAGCCATCTCTGTGTTCTCTGTGGCTAAAGAGCATATGACGATAAAAGTAGGGCTTGACTTCGGGACATCTAACTCTGGCGTGGCCATCAGCGACGGCGATGTCGTGCGCTTGCTGCCTCTCGATCCAGGCAATCCCATGCCCGAGGTGGTCAAGACCATTCTCTACATCACCCGTGATCAGCGCAGCTATATCGGCCAGGAAGCCATCGAGCTGTACTACCAGCACAACGTCAACCGCGTGCGGCGCTACGAGAAGCGATTGACCGGGGCGGTGCGTGTGATTGCCTCCGAAGTCGATTATTGGCACGATGTCTTTGTCGATGTAGATGTGCTCAAACCAGGTCGTTTGCTGCAGTACCTGAAGACTGCATTGCGCAAGAGCGGCGGGGCCAGTGATATCTCCGGGACGTTGATCTTCGAGCGCTATTTCAGCGTGGGCGAATTGATCCAGATTTATCTAGAGCACTTGAAACGCAGGGCGGAGGAGATCTTAGGGGAGTCCATCACTGGAGTGACGCTGGGGCGCCCGGTCAAGTTCTCTGAAGATGCGGAATTCGACCGACAGGCAGAGACTATATTGCGCCAAGCGGCCCAGGAGGCTGGCTTCGAAGAGGTCGATTTCGAACTCGAACCCATCGCCGCAGCCTTGTTCTACGAGCAGACGCTGGCCAAACCCCAAACGGTTCTGATCTTCGATTTCGGCGGCGGCACCCTGGATATCACCATTATGCGCCTGGGCGAGCCGGGCAAGCGACAGGTATATGCCAACGGCGGCATCGATATCGCCGGGGCCGACTTCGACCGGGCCATCATCGAAAAACGTCTGCTGCACCATTTCGGCGCTGGCGTGATCCAGCACATGCCGGAGATCAGCGAATTGATCGAGACCATCCCCGACTGGATGGCACTGCCCGAATTGAGCTCGCCGGTGATCAACAATACTTTGGAGAAAGCCATCCAGCGCGGCATTGCGCCGGTGAGGTTGAAGACTCTGCAATCATTGATCTTCAACGACCTGGCATTCCCCTTCTACAATCAAGTCGAGACTGCCAAAATGGCCCTCTCCGAGCAGGGTACCACGGTGATCGAACTCCAGGGCAAAGATTTCGATCTGTGGGAGTTATATACCCGCACTCAGTTCGAAGCCGATATCCAGGATTTTTACGAAGAGATCGAAACGGTTTTGCTGAACACAGTGGAAGAATCGGGGCTGGAACCCGCGCAGATCGACGCCGTGGTCAAGACGGGTGGTTCATCCAGTATCCCCCTGTTTTCGGAGATGCTGGGTCGCATCTTTGAGGTGGAAAAGGTCAAGGAATCGAATGCTTTCAGCAGCGTCGCGGCGGGGTTGGCGATACGGGCGAGTGAATATTAGTACCATTATCGACTCCTACTTCAAAGTGACACATAAACCTGATTGACAAATCAGGTTTATCTACATACAATGAGATCATGAACGATCTGCCTCCCGAAACACAGCAAGTCATACTGCATGATGCCGCCCAGCGGGATATGGTCACAGCACGACGAAAACTTCTCCTTGAAATTCTCTGGCATGAACGCTACCTTACTCGGACCGGTTTGATCGCGCGCGTAGAAGCCACTCTTGGAAAAGGCTGTTTTGGTACTTCTGCATGGGAGGATACTTTTTACCGAGACATGCGCATTGTAAAGGCTGCCTTTAGTACAGCCGGCTTCGAACTGGCGTACAGTCGCAAGAAGGATAAGCCGGGTTATTATCTGCGCGGGCATGCTAGCATCCACAAATCGCTTAGACTTGCGATTGCAGGCGCAGTTTCGGATGTCGATAGCGCACAAGTTGCAGTAACCCGTCAACTTAAACCAGTCGAGCGAATTCAGCAGGGATTTTCTATATCGGATTTAGCCAACCGAGTTGTTCAATATCGCAGGAATCAGCGCGAGGCTACTCATGACTGAACCAATTTTGGCATATAGTGAATTTGTCAGATTAGTACTTGCAGCCTTAGAGGCTGCAGAGACACCTTACATGGTTGGGGGTGCTGTGGCGGCTTGGGCCTGGGGTGAGCCCCGTGCCACCCGAGATTTAGACGTTGTCGTTCAGGTGCACATCGAAGCAGTCAATCGGCTTTCGGAAGAATTGACTGCGAGAGATATGCTTGTTCCCACAGATATCATCCTGAATCACATGCTGGACGATAGGGCGGATATCCCTCTCAGTGCAATTCACATGCACAGTGGTTTTAAGGCCGATATTTACCTGCTTCGGCAAGGCGACAGCCTGAGAGAAGAGGCTTTCAAGCGCCGAAAACTAGTTGATCTTGGGCCTGAGCTTGGAAAGATTTATCTGCATTCACCAGAAGATCTGATTATCTACAAGTTGTGGTATTACAGCTTGAGTCAGCAGACCAAGCATATACACGACATTGCTGCGATTGTAAGCACAATGGGTGAAGAGTTGGATCAAGAATATATCACCCGCTGGGCAAAAGAAAAAGAAGTTATGTCACTATGGGATGAACTCAACCAGAGGCACATGTAGCTCCGACCCTGGAAGAAATCTACCAGTCCATAAAACGGGAAGAGAAAGTCACCCTGGTAAATTTCGGCACTTTCTACATTGATGTGCGCCGTACAGGTACAGTTTTTATGTTCAACCCTTCGCAAAAGCGTCGGGCGTTGTTCGGATGGTCTTCATCGTGCAAAGAGAAATAGTAATTTGGATGGCACTCAAAGGGATGTATGTCTACTGACTATCAGGAGTTACTCCAACGGCTGAAAGCTTTTATCCGCAGGGAATTCGAGATCCAGCGCCAGCAGCTCGAAAAGCAGTGGGCTTTACCGCTGGCCCAACGGGTTCAGCAGGGCTATGCCATCGAGGGGTTGCGAGTCAAGAAGCTCAGCGGAGAAGTTCTGAAACTGGAATGCCGGGTCAACGACTCCCGGTTTCGGGAAGGCGACTTGCTGGTCTTGCACCGTGGAGATCCCCAGGGGCAGGATACGATCCAAGGTTTTCTGGATTATGATGACGAGACCAGTATCGACGTGATCATTATCGGCGGCAAGCTTTTCTTGCTGAAGGAGCGCCCGGCTGGCTGGATCGCTGACGAAAGTATGCTCGACCTGAGCAGCATGTTCATGGATGCCCTCGACCAGGTCAGCGATACTCTCCGAGGCCGGGAGTTCATCTTACCATTGATCAGCGGCGATCTGGCCCCCACGATCGATTACGCCCGCTACGAACGCGCCTGGGAAGCTGCCCGAGCTGAAGGGTTGAATGAAAGCCAGTGTGAGGCCCTGGCCAATGCTTATGCTTCTGATCTGGCTTACCTGATCCAGGGGCCACCTGGGACCGGCAAGACCTATGTGCTGGCTCATCTAGCTCGGCTGCTGGTAGAAGACGGCTACCGCGTGTTGGTGACCGCACTGACCCACCGGGCGATCAACAACGCCCTTAACAATATCTGGCAGATCGATGCTGGCCTGCCTGTCTGCAAAGTTGGCCAGCAAGGCGCGGCGCGCGACCTGCTCACACCCAACTATCGTAATTTTGCCGAGTCCGAATTCGCATACGCAGAGCATGGCTACATCGTCGGGGGGACACCCTTTGCCACTCGCTCTCAACGCCTGGCTAACGTCGAGTTCGATGTGGTGATCTTCGATGAGGCCTCCCAGATCACCCTGCCGCTGGCCCTCATGGGCATGCTGGCTGGAGAGCGTTATGTCTTTACCGGCGACGACCGCCAACTGCCGCCGGTGGTTTCTTCCGGAGCAACACAGGTCGGGCGGACTTCGATCTTCGGTTATTTGAACGGGCGCGGCTACGAGTCCATGCTGGAGATCACTTACCGCTTGAACGATGAACTCAACGCCTGGCCTAGCAAAACTTTCTATGAAAACCGCTTGAAGCCAACCCCCGAGGCGGCTGCACGCAGGCTGAAACTCGAAGGTGATTCTGGGAAATGGGCTTTTGCTTTGTCCCCGAAGTCTCCGGCTGTCTTCCTCGATCTGGGGCATCGCAATGCATCGGTACGCTGCCTCCAAGAAGCCGAAGTGGTGGTCGAACTGATCCAGAGCTTGCTGTGCGCCAAAATCCACCCCACTCAGATAGGGGTCGTGGCTCCTTTCCGGGCGCAGGGGCGCACGATTCGCAAGCTGCTCCGCAAGGTGATGCCCTCTGAGGAAGCGCTCAAGGAACTGGTCGTTGATACCGTCGAAAGGATGCAGGGCCAGGAACGCGAAGTGGTGATCGTTTCGATGACCACCTCGAACCTGGCCTTTGCGGAACGACTGGCGAGCTTCTATTTTCAACCCGAACGCCTGAACGTCTCGATTACCCGCCCACGCACCAAGCTGATCCTGGTAGGCAGCAGCCGGGTATTGGGCGCCCAGCCCGAAGACCCGGACGATCTGGCCTGGGTAGATTTGCTCAAGGACCTGTTGGAGCACTGCACCACTTTCGATATTTCCCAGGGGCAGAGATATTGAAATGGCTACAGTATTCCCTGCCAACCCTGTCGGGGTATTGCCACCAGAAGTGCTGAAGACATTTCGGGCACTGAAAGCCACCCCAGATGATTACTTCGTCTGGCACCACCTGGCTCCCTGGACGCCCGAAGCGCCGGATTTCTTGATCCGCAATTCACGAGGACAGGCCTTGCTGCTAAAAGTCAGCTCCGCCAGCTCGAAGGAGGCCCGCCCGGCAGCGCAGTTACTGCTTCTGGAGTCGGATGATCCACCCTTGGGAGAAGCCGAAGGTCAGGTATTGGTAGATTTCGCCCAAAAGATAGAGGAATCCTTCGGGCAGGGCAGCCCTCCCAAGATCCAGGCCGCGCTGATCTTCCCCAACATCGAACAGAGAAAACTCAATCGGGCGCGCCCTGCCTCGACAGAGACATCCATCCAATGGTTGGGGAAAAATTACCTCGCAGACAAATCCGGGCGCCTATGGAAACAGATCTTCAGCAACCCCTCGATATCTGAAAATCAATGGGAGCAGCTTCGAAAGATCTTCACACCGGAAGTCGTTGTGCCGCCAACATTGACCGTCCGTAAAGCGCCCGCTCGCCACCTGGAAGCTGAACTGACCGGTTTCCTGCTCGATTACGATCAGGAAGCGGCTTTGAAGATGGATCTGGCGCTGATCGGTAGTGGGGATTCTCTGGCCCAGAACTTCCGCTTGAATTTGATCAACGGGGTGACGGGGAGCGGCAAATCCCTGATCTTGCTCTATCGCCTGCGTCTTTTGAATGCGCTTTATCCAGGCAAAGAGTTCCTGGTACTGACGCACAACCGGGCCTTGATCCGCGATTTGGAATCACGCTATTACCGGTTGACAGGGCAGGAGCCCACCAATATCCGCTGGTACACCTTCAATGGCTGGTGTCGCGCCCATTGGCCAGGATTAGAACCATGGAGTGATCCCATTGGGGACCACGAGCGCAGCAGATTGCTCCGACAGGTCAAAGAACAAACGCTATCGAAATCACACCTGACGACCGGGATGTTACGCAGTGAGGTAGCGTGGGTCAAAGACAACGCCATCAACGATCGCTGCACTTATCTAGAAGCAGACCGGCGCGGACGTGGTTTTGGGCTGAATAAAGATCAGCGTACCCAGGTATATAGCGCCATCCAGCAGTATCAGAAACGGTTGAAACCCAAGATGGATTGGGCCGATTTGCCCCTGAAAATGTGGAGATTCGTCCAGGACGGAGTGGTAGTGCCTCACCAATTTGATGTCGTCCTGGTGGATGAGGCGCAGTTCTTTGCCCCGGTATGGTTCGAGATCGTGCAAACGATGGTCAAATCCCAAACCGGGCATCTCTTCCTGGCCGCTGATCCTACACAAGGATTCATAAGGCGGGGAGTTTCATGGAAATCGCTGGGGCTGGAAGTGCGCGGGCGTTCGTATCAACTAAAGCACAGTTATCGCACCACCAGGGGGATATTGGAGTTTGCGACGCGTTTTTACCAGGCCCGCGTGCCGCAAGATGCCGACACGGACGTGGCAGAAATCTTGGCGCCTGAGTTGAGCGGCATGTCTATTGGAGCAGCCCCTCAAATCGTTCCCCTGACCAGCCCACAGGACGAGATCAGCCGGGTAGCGAACGAAATCTCGGCATTGGTCAGGCAAGGCATACAGCGGGCTGATCTACTGGTTCTGTATAGCGATGCTTTGGGTGCGGAACGACTGATCGATGCTATCGACCACAAATTGGACAAGGGCGCGGCCCTCGATCCCAAGGATTCCCACCCGGGGAACTATGTGCGCGTCACCACCTTCAACGCCGGGACGGGATTGGAAGCGCCAATTGTCTTTTTGGCTGGGGTGAAACAGATCTTCGAAGAAGAGGGCAGCCTGCGTTTATCGGAAGAAGATCGTATTGAACTGGTTTTGAACAATACCCGCAAAATCTATATGGCGGCCACCCGCGCCGGGCAAAGATTGGTGATTATGGTTGTAGGAAAAATCCCTAGGTTATTTCGCCAATTGGCAAGTGATGGTGTTTGCAAAATTGTCGAGTAAAATAATCATGATGTAACCGAATATTGAGCATACCTAATGCTACCTTCTATCAAACCAACCTGGGAACACGCAAATTCCCGATTTATCTGTGTCACCCTGGGCGTGATCGATACCCTTCAATCGCGGTATCTCTCTGAGCAGAGCCTGGAGTCTGTCATTCCGGATATTAGCTTATCCAAGGCAGAAACTATTGTCGCCGAATCGCTTGAAGCCGATCTGATCTGGAATCTTCCTGCAGAGGAATTACTCAGTGGGATTTTTGCAGAGAGGTCTATCAGCGACTTCAAACGAGTGGCTTTGTTTGAAATCCTTTTTACCTTTCATCGAATTGCCTTAGAGCATAAAGAAAAGGACAGAGCCGGGGAATTTTGGGCATTGGCGATGGCAACATTGCAGAAAGTGGCTGAGTCCCCCCTAGCCAGCCCTTTATTGTGGTATGAAGACATTTTCTGGGAATTATCCAGTAATTCTCGACTGGATGCTCCGGACGAATCTATCGACTGGCTCAAACGCGGCCTGGCTTACAATCTACACTTCAATGAAGGGAATAACGCCTACCAACACCTGCTGGATATTGCTGATGTGTACATGCTCAAAGGGGACCTGAACCAGGGAGCAAAAATTCTCACGAAGCTTTTGCACCATGATCCTGCAAATATCTGGTCGTACAATCTAATGGCAATTTCATTCGATAAGTATGGGCTGACAGAGATTGGAACCCAGGCCATCCAACGCGGCCTTGAACTCATCAAGCAACGCGGAAACGAGGAGCAATTACAGGATCAACTCGAAGATCGCCGGGAAGCGATGGAGAATAGCTCGATAAAAGGGCGCGAGGCTAACCTGGATGCAGCTATCAGATCAAATTTGCGAGATGCCCTGACGCTCGATTTCGATATCAAATCTTCCCAACCCATAGAGTCGCTCTGTCATGAATTAATCCCTGACCTATTCGAAGTACCTGTCAAACGCCCAATGACCCCTGGCGATTTCCCCCTGCCAGATCGAGATGAGATATTGGCCGAATTCCGACGATTCCAAAAACCATCTCCAAAAAGGAAAACAAAACGCGGTTGGCGTTGGAGAAAGAAGTCATTATGAGCGAATATCAATATTACGAATGGCAAACCATCGATCGTATTCTCACGCACGAAGAGCAGATTGAGGTACAAGGACTGTCGAGTCATATCGATGTGACCACCAGCCAGGCAATCGTTGAATACCATTGGAGTGATTTCAAACATGACCCCAAACAGGTATTGTTGGAATATTTCGATGCTCACCTGTACATGGCCAATTGGGGTAGCCGCCGTTTGATCTTCCGTTTTCCTAAGGGATTGATGGATGAGGCTACTTTGGAACCTTATTGTGTGCCCTATCATATTTCCTTCGAGACCAGCGGGGATTACCAAGTGCTGGATATCGAACTCGACGAGGAAGAAGGCTTGGGATGGGTGGAAGCCAACGCAACGCTTTCTACTTTCACACGACTGCGTGATGATTTAATTCAGGGTGATTTCCGATTGCTCTACCTGGCCTGGTTGAAAGCCATCACTCTGGATCCGTATTGGTATGAATTTGTAGATGAAGATGAAGGTGTATTCGATGAAACATTCGAACCACCAATCCCAGCAGGTTTGAACAATCTATCGCCAGCTTTGACCCTCTTTACTCATGTATTTGATATCGATGATTTTCTGATCGAATCAGCAGCAGAGATTAGTCCAGCGACCAAAAGCAAGCCAGAGGTTGATTATGGCAAACTGGTAAAAAATCTCTCGCGAGCAGAGTGCGATCAATATCTGGCAAAAATAGCTGGTGGAGACTCTGGCACAACTTTGGCTTTGCGTAAACATCTACTAGATTTCATCCATAAATCGCCTGAACCATCTCAAAAGCGACGCTCAATTAAGAGTCTATTCACGCGGCAGGATGAGCTCCAACAAGCAGAAAAACTGCGTCAAGCAGAAGCCGCCAGCCGTGCACATATTGCTAAAATGGAAGCATTAGCCAAAAGAGAACCACAGATTTGGCCGGAAATTGATGTACTTCTCCAATCCTACACCCCCAAGAATTACGATAAAGTCACCCAGATGCTGGTAGATCTCAAACGGTTGGCTGAATTCCAGGGTGCACAAGAGATCTTTCAATCAAGGCTGGATGCTCTGCGAGAGCGTTTCAAGACCCGAAGTTCTCTGATGCAGCGATGGAATCGGCAAGGGCTTTGAAGAAGAGGAAAAATGAAAAATCAGAAAATTTCCCGTCAGGTCGAATATAGATCATTCAATGACGATCCTGGCGAATGCCCAGGTTGTGGGGGTAGCGATCTGGTTAACGAATATCAGAATTATGCAGTAGCCACGCGTAGAGGCAAGAAGATCGCCGATTCATTTGTCATGGGTGGGGATTTTGGCTGGTTTTGCGCATCGTGCCCAACTATCGTTATCAATAAGGGCGAAGTTGAAAAGATGCTGGGTTATGGCAAGAGTGGCTGGAATATCGGCTCAGAATTTTCTGTGTTGGGAATTGTGGATTTGGATGCGATCCCAGAAAACAAACGCCATTTGCCCATTGGTGACCCCAATAACCCGCTGCCGCTAATCGAGTTCATGGAATTTTCGAAAGAGAAGGAGACACTGGGACTCGCCGCTTCCACAATTGATATCCCTGAACAAATTGAAACCTTGTTAGAGAAAATGGAAGCACATCTGCCGATCTCGGCAGAAGTTCGGCGGGCCACGGCAAATTATTTGCGCACACAGGGTTCATTCATTCCACCTCATCGACAAGTTAAAATCTCAAGCGTTCTCTACAGCGGTGATGAAGGCGGTATCGTATGTGGAATCTCACCCCAAGATAGCAAAGAAGTAGTCGTGATATCACTCACTCACATGAAGATTCCTTACAGTCACCCGCTGGAAAAAGAAATCCGCGCTTACCAGAAAGCTCGGCTCAGAAAAATCGGATGAAGTGCTTGAAGGCGCTAAGGATTGATATGACTTCTATACACGAACCCGAAGAGCATCTTGATATCCTGCAAAATATCAAATTTGCGATTGTCTCCGTCTACCGCGGGAATCCCGAAATCACCGACCACAACGTGGATATGGCGCTGGAGACCCTGGTCAGAATGTACCGGGGAAGGAAAGTATTCCCACCCCAAAGCCCTCTCACGCTGGAAGTTTACGAAGCAGCTCAGGGAATGTGTGACTGGCGCTTGGGCGAGGTGGGCATGATGGACGAAACAAGGCGGTCGCCAGGGGTACTTGAATTACATCGATCAGTTTTTGGTCTGAATAGTATTTCCGCGCAATGTCATTGAATAATATGCTAAGGCCGGTCTGGCCTGCGGCCAGACCGGCCTTAGCATATCTCGCCTCATCGATCCCAGGCTGCTAACATGTTTTTAAGTGCTACCTGATCGCACTCATAATAGGCCAGGATTCGGGGCACTTGCACAACCAGGGATTTGATTTGCTTGATAGCGTGTCGCTTTTCATTGGGCTGAATCAATCCTAAATCTTCGATAAAATCTAAATAAGCCGGGATAAGTTCCAAGGCTGCAGCTACTTGATAGGGTTCTCCTCCCATCAGGGAGAATGATTCCCCCAGGGTTTTGTCCATTTGTTTTGCATCCGGAATCAGGTATCGAACCAACAAAGAACGTCCCTTCTCTTGTTCACGTCTGGGTCGGTTTTGCGATCTCTGGACAGTTTCGAATTGGGCATGGAATATCTCGCCCAATTTGTGCCAAGCCAACAAACCACGTGTTAGTGGCACACCGTTACGCCACTGGGCGGCAATAAATTCCACTTGCATCGTAGTAAATTTATGTCGCCAGGCCTCAGATCCCATATCATCAAAAAAATCTGCAATTTCCCATTCAGTCGGCTCAGGTTGGGTGACCGTGGGGACGAACCAATCTAGCCAACCTTCCTTCCAAGGCAAGAGGAAGGCGGTTGCTTCCAAGAATATGGGATCATCAGGCCGGGGATCAGGCGTTGTTTCCAAATAATCAACCAGCATCAATTCCATTAGATCTCCAGCAAATTCATCACTAGCCCATTCAACATATTCGGTAGAAGATTTGATTTTTGGATAAGCGGTTGTCATGGCCTCGAGCAATACCTTGACCTGACCATGATATTTCAATTGGGCGATAATCGTTATGAATAGATCAAGGTGATTCCCTGAAATGAAAGGGGTCAATAAGGTGGGTAGTTCGTTCCAATGATTTTCAATGACCGCGAGATTGATCAGATCTCGATGGTAATACTGGCTCGATTCTTGATAGAGGTTGGGATACAGTTGGCGAAGTTTGTCTAAAAGACCCGTGTAGAGTGCTCGTCCTTCAGAAGTAGTTAGGTCAATATCATTTCGGATGGAGGTCAGGAATTCAAAGCAACAATCATCATCGAGCAAGCCAGCTTCCAATGTGTTAGTGAAAATCGTCACCCGCTGTTCGGGAGTGGCGTTTTCGAATAATTCCCATATTCCCGAAGCATCGATACCTTCCTGCTGGGCATTTCCTATTTCAAGAGCTAGTTCTTTCCCAAAATCCATGTTCTATCCTTTATTTCTCATGTAGATGCAATAGGCAATTGGGTAATTTTTCTCCAACGCCAGATGCTGATACCTTCATCATAGGTAAATACTATCATGCAAAATCGGAGAAAGATACGAGATTTCGTGGGTCTTTGGGAATGACCGGTGTGCTCGGCCCGCCATCGGCGTGGCAAATCCAGACCCATATATGGTGAAATTTTACTTTTTCGTACCAAATATCGGGGGGATTTGGCAATTCCCTCAGAGCCCAAAAATATATAGAACCGATATTCTAAATAATGGGTATAATGGGGGCTATGACCGATCTCTTCGACCATGCTATGAAGGAAAAGATGAAGACCGAGGCGCCACTGGCCGCAAGGATGCGCCCGCGCACGTTAGACGAATTCGAGGGCCAGGAGCACATCGTTGGGGAGGGAAAACTGCTGCGCAGGGCTATCGTTGCAGACCGGTTGTTCGCCTCGATCATCCTGTGGGGGCCGCCGGGAACGGGAAAAACTACCTTAGCAATGGTCATCGCCAACCAGACCAAGTCGCACTTCGAAACGCTTTCAGCGGTACTTGACGGTAAACCGCGCTTGCGCGAAGTTGTTAATGAAGCCATAGAACGCAGGCGGCTCTACCAAAAGAAAACCATTCTCTTCGTCGATGAAGTCCATCGCTGGAACAAAGCCCAGCAAGATGCCTTGTTGCCGCATGTCGAGAACGGCACTGTCACGCTGATTGGGGCTACTACGGAGAACCCCTACTTCGAAGTCATCGGCGCATTGGTCTCGCGCTCGCGCGTTTTTCAGCTGCATGCATTGAGGGAAGAGCATGTGCGTTCCTTGATGCAACGTGCTTTACAAGACCCTGAGCGAGGTTACGGCGATAGAAATATCGAGATCGATGAAGACGCTCTGCAGCACCTGATCTATGTCTCGGGCGGGGATGCCCGCAACGCTCTCAACGCCCTGGAATTGGCCGTGGAGTCCACGCCTGCTGGAGTAGATGATGTCATTCACATCACCCTGGAAGTCGCCCAGGATTCGATCCAACGCCGGGCCGTGCTCTACGACAAGGACGGCGACGCTCACTACGATACCATTTCAGCGTTCATCAAGTCGGTGCGCGGCTCTGACCCTGACGCGGCCCTGTACTGGCTGGCCAAGATGCTCTACGCCGGAGAAGATCCGCGCTTCATTGTGCGCCGGCTGTTGATCCTGGCCGGGGAGGATATCGGCCTGGCAGACCCCATGGGCTTGGTGGTCGCCAACGCTGCCGCCCAGACCTTCGAATATATCGGCATGCCGGAAGGCATTTTCCCGATTGTAGAGGCGACGCTCTATCTGGCAACCGCTCCCAAATCGAATTCCGCCACACACTACTTCAAAGCCTTTCAACTTATCGAGCTTCAGGGAGTCGGTGACGTCCCCAACCACCTCAGGGATGCCAACCGGGACGCGGTCGCCATGGGGCATGGCAAGGGGTATCAATATGCCCACGATGGAGAGGATCATTTCATCCCCCAGCAATATCTGCCCAACGAACTGCTGGGCGCCTATTTCTACAACCCCTCTGACCAGGGCTATGAAAACCAGATCATCGAGCGACTGGAGCGCTGGCGAGAAGCACAGCGCAAAGCATTGGGGGTCGAAGACGCGGAAACTATTCCCGATTTATCAGAGGATACGATCACCGATATCAAGCGTAAGCACAAACCAGGGAGGTAAGCTGGAACGCTGATTACGCAGATTATGATGATTTGCGCAGAAATGCTGGGATCAGAGATTTTCTAGCGCCTGCTCCAGATCAGCGATCAAATCATCGACATCTTCAATTCCCACCGAGTAGCGGATGAGACTCTCGGGGATGCCCATAGCGGCGCGCTGTTCGGGGGAGACTTCTACGTGGCTGGTGGTGCGCGGCGGACCTGCAACCGTCTCCACGGGACCCAGGTTGGCAGCAATATGGGCATATTTTAGACGCGGCAGGAAGGCGCGCACGGCATCGAAATCGCCCTTCAAGAAGAAGCTCAGCATGCCGCCGAAGCCGCGCATCTGCTTTTTGGCAATCTCGTGATTCTGGTGAGTCTCCAAACCTGGGTAGAAGACATCCTCAACCTTAGGATGCCCCTTCAGGAACTGGGCAATTTTCATGGCATTCTGGTTCTGGCGTTCGATGCGCAGCGCCAATGTCTTCAGTCCGCGGATCATCAAATATGCCGCCATGGGGTGCAGGGTAGCCCCATTGATCTCACGGTAAGCAAAGGCTCCTTTGACCAGTTCCCGCGACCCACACAGCACACCGCCCAGGGCATCGGCATGACCGCCCAGATATTTCGTGGCGCTGTGGATCACCAGGTCAGCGCCCAGGGCTAAGGGATTGGTGTTGATGGGTGTAGAGAATGTGTTATCGACGATCACCGTCGCACCAACCGAGTGACCGGCTTTGGCCAGGCGGGCGATATCGACAACCTTCAACGTGGGATTGGTGGGAGTCTCCAGGTAGAGCACCGTGCAGCCCTTAGCGACCTCGGCTTCGATGGCTTCATGATCAATGGTCGTGCATAACTGTACGTCAATATTCAAACGCGGCAAGAAGCGCGTGAAAATCTCGTTAGTACCGCCATAAGTATCCTTGATGGAAACTACGCGGTCTCCAGGCTTCAACAAAGAATATAGCGTGTTGCTGATGGCCGCCATGCCCGTGGAAAAACTGGTCGCAGCTTCGGCACCCTCGAGCTGGCGCATCTTTTCCTCGAAGACTTCCACGGTGGGATTGGTATTGCGGCTGTAGATATGCCCTGACTCTTTGCCCAGGGCCACATCATACCAATAATCAAGATCCTCATAACCATAAGAAACGCTGTGAACAACCGGCACCTGGGTCGCTCGCTGCCAGCCGTCTTTACTCTCTTCGCCCGCCCAAACGGAAAGTGTACCAAACTTTGGATTCTGAACTGTCATCCTAAATTCTCCTATGAATCCACGAAGGACACGAAGATGCACGAAATATTAGTGTTTCTTGGTGTTCTTCGTGGATTACTTTTTTTATTGACAATACTTAATCGCTGTGTCTGCCAGCACATACGCCAGATCGATGGTCGATTGGATATCGACCCATTCCTCGGCGCTGTGCAGGCCATAGCCCGTCGGCCCGATGAGCACAGTTTCCATCCCGGCTTCGGCGAACAAAGCCGCGTCAGTCCAGAAGGTCTGTCCCCGGTGTGGAGGTTTCTTTCCCAGGCGATCAACCAGTGCGCCTTCCAGGATTTGAACGATTTCGGCGGCCTGATCGATCACAAAGGGCTCGCGCCGGAAGGTGGGTTTGACAGTAGCCTTGAAGGTTTCATCAGCAGCTGAAAGACGGTCGATGATTTCCTGTAATTCAGCCGTGGCCTGGTCTTGCGTCTCTCCGGGGGCAGTACGACGTTCGATTTGCAGCAAACAACTCGCGGCGTAGATACTGACCTCCGCCCCCCCTCGCAAGCGAGCCGCATGAAGGGAAGGAGGTCCTGTCAGTGGATGACCCTCTCGCTTGAGTAATTCTTGCTCCAATGCCTCAAGCTGGCATAAGAAACGCCCCATGCGCATATTGGCATCGATACCCTCGGCATAGCGGCTGCCATGTGCCGCCCGGCCAATGGTCTCGACATCGTACCAGATGAAGCCGCGGTGCGCCCGGCAGATCTGCATATCAGTCGGCTCGGTAACGATGACTGCATCGGCTGAGACCTGCTCGATCAGCGCTTCGGTGCCGATGCTGGCGTACTCTTCATCGGCCACACCAGTGATCAGCAAATCCCCACCCAGGGTGATATTCGCATCGACAAAGGCTTTAGCAACCGCCATCATCGCCGCCAGACTGGCCTTCATGTCCTGGGACCCGCGGCCATACAAGCGGCCATTTTTGATCTCCGCCCCAAAGGGATCGATGGTCATGCCCTCCACGCCGACGGTATCCATGTGGGCGTTGAGAAGCAGCGACGGACCTTGCCCCGTTCCCTTGAGCACCCCCACCGTGTTGGCGCGTTTCGGCTCGATTTCATGAAAGGATGTTTCCAGACCCAGCTTATCGAGCTCATCGGCTACATATATGCCCAGGTCAGCTTCGCCCTTACCCTGTGGGGTGAGCGAGGGGTTGACCGAATTGATGCTCACCATGTTCTTGAGTGTTTCGATCAGGTATTGTTCGTCAATTGAATATGCTTTTTCAGTCATTCATATCTCCTTAAGAATCGAAAAGATTCCTCGAAAAATGGGATGAAAGGCATATGGAACATGCCTTTCATCCCATTTTTCGAACATTTCTTCGTCCGGCTTTGTCAAGATATAGGTTCCCATAACAAGTAAGATGATACACCATATCCCCATCAACAAATATAGAGTATTATATACCCATATGCCTACATTCCTACTCATTCGCCACGGAGAAAATGAATACGTTGCCAAGGGTCGCCTGGCTGGTCGGATCCCCGGTGTGCATCTCAACGAAAAGGGGTTGGCCCAAGCCCAGACTCTGGGTGAGGCACTCGCCAAGGCCCCTGTCAAAGCCGTCTATGCCAGTCCCCTAGAAAGGACCATGGAGACCGCTCAACCGATCGCCGAAGCCCTGGGGCAGCAAGTCATCCCAGAATCTGGGCTCTTGGAGGTCGACTTTGGCGACTGGCAAGATAAGACCCTGAAGCAATTGCGCCGCCGCAAGTTGTGGAAAACCGTTCAGAGCAGCCCCTCACTGACGCGTTTCCCTGCAGGCGAGACCTTCGCTGATGCGCAGCAAAGGATCGTAGCAGCCATCGAGAAATTGAGTACCCAACACAAATCGACAGATTTGATCGTTTGCGTCTCGCACAGTGATATCATCAAATTAGCCCTGGCCTACTACCTGGGTGTGCACATCGATCTCTTTCAACGCTTGATGATCGCTCCAGCTTCTATTTCGACTTTGCACATCGGGGAAGGTTGGGCGCGAGTTATCAACTATAACCATGGAGTCAACTTTGACTTCCCCCAGCACACCCCGAAACCTAAAAAGAAATCCAAGAAGTGACTCTGGTATACTAACCCCAGATCACTTTCACCACTGCGACACGTCATCTGCGCGTTAGAATTAAGAACCTATCCGAAAATTCGCTTGAACCGGTCGGCCCGCCAATGGCGTGACCGTGTTCAACTCGGTCTGCGCTTACAGCGGACCTTCAGTCAGACCGGCCTAAGCAATTTTCGGATAGACACTACGATAAGCCGGAATTGAACATGCCACAAGAAGAATTTAACTTACAACCTGTAGATCACATCACAACCGACGCGATCGGACCCGCCGGTCAGCGCGTCTTTTATATCCAAGCACAAAAAGGCCACCAGACCGTTACCTTGATCGCTGAAAAATTTCAGGTGCAATCCCTGGCCGTGGGTATCGAACGCTTCTTAGAAGAAATCGACGATAAATACCCCGAACTCCCCGCTGCCTCGGCAGACTACATCGAAGATGCCATGCGCATCCATCCCCCCGTAGACCCAGCCTTCCGGATAGCCAATATCGGGTTGGGTTTCAACATCGATGAAGATCTGATTGTGCTGGTCATTCACGAGCTGATCCCTGAACTCGAAGTCGATGAAGACGATGATGACGTTTTTGAGTCAGAAGAACCTGAAATCGAGCCCAGCGTAGCCCGCTTCTGGTGCACTCGCTCGCAACTGTTAGCATTGGGCCTGTGGGGGATCGAAGTCTCCTCTCGCGGTCGTCCGCTCTGCCCCCAGTGTGGGGAACCGATGGATGCCGAAGGACACTTCTGCGTCAAGAAGAATGGTGGTCACCACCGTAATTAGCAAATCAGCCTATTGCGGCAGATGTGGGGTGCACTTAATGGAAAGTGCACCCCTCATCTGCCGCAAATATCGATTATAAAGTATTCCATTGTCTCAAGAACAAACCACACTTTCGCAAGATAAAGTCCTCGCGGCTCTCCAAGGCGGGGACTTATCCCTAGAGGGAGAATTTGTCCGTGGCTACAACTACACCTTCCTGATTCAGGTCAATCATCAGGGTCAATCTTTCCAGGCTGTATACAAACCCCAGGAAGGCGAACAACCCCTGTGGGATTTTCCAGATGATACTCTGGCCCATCGAGAAGCCTGCGCTTATCTGGTCAGCGAGGCGCTGGGATGGTGTTTCGTACCCCCGACCGTCTTCAGAGAAGATGGCCCATTCGGCCCTGGATCACTACAATTCTTTATCGACCACGACCCCAATTACCATTACTTCAATCTGCGTGACGAGGATTTCCAGCGTCTCCATCCGGTGGTGCTCTTTGACCTGCTCATCAATAACGCCGACCGTAAAGGCAGCCATTTAATCTTTGGACCTGAGGGAGAGCTCTGGTTGATCGATCACGGGCTGTGTTTCAATGTGCAAGAAAAACTGAGGACGGTGATCTGGGACTTCGCCGGTCAGACAATCCCTGAAAATCTTCGAGAAGATCTGGTTAAATTCAAGGATGCTCTGGGCTCCCCTTCTGAGTTGGTGCTCGCTTTGAGAGAGCACCTTGCCTCCAATGAGATCATTGCGCTGCTTGCCCGCGCCGAGCGGCTGATCAAGATGGAAGAGTACCCCTACCCGCCCCAAGATCGCAGAGCGTATCCTTTCCCGCCGTTATAATATCTATGGAAGCTGAAAACTTGAATGCAGCCCTGGCAGGCGATCAAAATGCTTTTGGGCAACTCGTAGAATCATACCGTGATGAATTGACGGTACATTGCTACCGGTTCACCGGGTCGCTGCAAGATGCCGAGGATATGGTTCAAGAGACCATGCTGCGAGCCTGGCGAAAACGAGACACTTTCGCTGGTCGGGCGACGTTTCGTGCATGGCTCTATAAAATAGCCACAAACGCTTGTCTTGACTCATTGAAAAAAGCCTCCCGACGAACGCTGCCCTCATCCAAATACCCCTCGTCAGATCCGCACGAGCCTTTCGCTGCCCCTATAAACGAACCGATCTGGCTAGAGCCGATCCCCGACGAGGTGCTGGCAGGCATCAGCAGCACCCCAGAGGCGCGTTACAGCCTGCATGAGAGCATTACCCTGGCCTTTACGATCGCCTTACAAACCCTACCAGCGCGTCAACGCGCCGTGTTATTGCTAAGGGATGTGCTCGGTTGGCGCTCTCGTGAGACGGCAGACGCCCTTGACATCTCTATATCGGCCGCGAACAGCGCTCTTTTTCGAGCCAGACAAACCCTGGAAAAAGCAGGCTCATACCAGGTATTCCCCAGGCCCCAAGAACCTATCGACACGCTCCTTCAGCAATATGTCAACGCATGGGAAAACGCAGACATCGATGGGCTTGTCAGGTTGATCAAGAAGGACGCCAGCTTTGTGATGCCGCCATCTCCTTCCTGGTATTACGGCAGGCAGGCCATCGCAACAGCCATCAGCAATATGCTCTTTGCGGGTGAAGCGCGTGGGCGATGGCATTTACGCAATACAGGTGCGAATTCGCAACCTGCCTTCGGATTCTATCAACGTGATGAGTCCAGTGGAGAATACCAACCCTTTGGGGTGCAGGTGCTAACCTTTGATGGTGATGAAATCGCTGCCATCAGCCACTTCTTGATCGAAGGTATATTCCAGCGCTTTGATTTACCAGAAAAGATAAGCCCCCGGAGATAACCGGGGGCTCATCGAACCATCAAAAGACAATCTATTTCTCGTTGATGGCCTTGGCCTCACTGTATCCATCATAGGCGAAAAAGATATTCATAAAGAATACCGTGCCGAACATGATGGGAAACAAACTGGGAGCCGCAGCTCTAACCTGGAACTCAAGCCAGCTCAGCACCAAGGCGCCTATTGTCAGGCCGATCCCGAGGGCTTTGCGGTTCCCATTGTAGAGGGTTCCCGCGCCCATCAGGAAGAAATTCAACAACGCAGCAAGCCAGGGTCTCTTCATCGTACAACACTCCTTTCATGATGATAATTTGCTTATATGACGACAAACCATCCCAAAACTGCGCGAAATTGGTGATAATAGAGAAGAAATCATGCCCCACTACAATTTAGCATTGCTCGGATTCGGTAACGTAGGTAAAGCCCTGGCCGAATTACTGCTCAGAAAAAGAGCTGACATTCATGAACAATGTGGATTTACCTTCTCCGTCACCGGTATATCCACCCGCAGCCATGGAGCCGTCATCGACCCAGACCAAATAGATCTCACGCAAGCCCTTGAACTCGTCGACACAGGTCAGTCTTTGGGTTCAATCTCCAATCTTCAATCCCCGATTTCCAATTCCTTCGACTTCATCCAGCACTGCGGCGCGGACGTGCTCTTCGAGTCCATTCCCGTCAATTATGAGAGCGGCCAACCGGCGGCAGATTACATCCGCATGGCCATAGAGGCAGGAATGCATGTCGTCACTGCCAACAAGGGCCCGGTGGTGCATGCATACCGTGAACTGACCGATTTAGCCGAATCGAAAGGGCGCGAGTTCTTCTTCGAGTCCGCGGTGATGGATGGAGCGCCGATATTCTCTCTATTCCGCGAGGCGTTGCCAGTGGCTAACTTGCGTGCTTTTCGAGGAGTGCTCAACTCCACCACTAACCTGTTGCTGACTCTGATGGAAGAGGGCCAAAGTTTCGATGAAGCTGTCGCTCATGCCCAATCGATTGGTATTGCTGAGACAGACCCCAGCGGCGATATCGAAGGTTGGGACGCGGCGATCAAAGTCTGTGCGCTGGTCACAGTGCTGATGGGGATCCCTCTCAAGCCCAAGGATGTCGATCGCACTGGAATCAGGGATATTTCTCGGGAAGACATTGCTCAGGCAAAAGCCGAAGGCAGACGCTGGAAACTGGTATGTGAGGCTGTTCGGGAACAGGATCATGTTCAGGCGCGGGTAGCACCCCAAAAGGTCGGCATCGAATCTCCCCTGTATGGGGTTATGGGAACCACTTCGATTGTGGAGTTCGAATCTGATGTTCTGGGGAAACTCTCCCTGATCGAAACCGATCCCAGCCCTCAAACAACGGCATACGGCATGCTAGCTGATTTCCTCAATGCAGTAAAATAGAGGCTATGAGTGATCTCCAAGAGCTGAACTGTGTCAATTGCGGAGCGACCCTCTCGGTTAAGGCTGTCAAGGGATCCGTGGTAAATTGCGAATACTGCGGCACAACCTTCAGGATTCCAACATCCATGACACCACAACCTGAATTGGGTGATCTGATCCTGGGCGCTGATTTCCGCGATCCCAAGGTCCCCGGCTGGGTGATCTCCAACGAAGACAAAGTCGAATTCAAAAACGAGCAAGGGGCCGAGCTATGGGCTAACTTCGAGCCATCAGATATGATATCCCCGGTAATTCGCACACCCGCCCACTTTGACGATTTCGACATCGGCGTGACGATCCGCTTCATCAAGGGCAATTACGAGCAAATCAGTGCTGGGTTGGAGTTGCGCTACTGCGATGAGGGAGATTATGTCTTCCGAATCTCGGCTCAAGGCACATTTCAGGTTGGCTGGCACAAGCAGAAAGAGTGGGGCGACACGCTGATGCGTTGGACCAATCACCCAAAATTGCGAACTGAAATGGGTGATGCTAATCGCTTACGGGTAGTGATGCGGGGGAATCAAATTCGCGTGTATCTGAACGGCGTGTTGGCGACTTCTCTGCGAGACAATCGCTTCTCATCTGGGTTGATCCGTGTGGTCATCTCCCCTGGTTACGAGAAACCAAATACTGTGGCAGCCTATTCCGACCTGCAATTGCGCGAAATTGCCAGGTGAAGTGGACGCTTACTTACGATCAGTTCTGTGACCCCTAAGAAAGGAGGTCGCCAAGATGACATCCCAAATGTGGCCTGTGATGATAGCAGCCTTGCGGGCATTGGGCAGGCAATATTATCCCGCAATGGATCGGATCACTTCCAAAGCAGGCATCGATACTGGGATGGGGGGACTGTTGCTGACTACTTTCACGTTCGATCCTGTCCCGGTCTCCAATGAAATCCTGCAAAAAAGGATGCCCTTTCAGGAATATACCCAGAGACTGGAACATGCAACTGAGTTAGGGTTGCTAAAATCTGCCGGTGAGGGGGAGTACCGACTTTCTGAAGAGGGTCATTCTCTGGTGAAAAAGGCGATTTCTGCTGCCTATGCCTGCATGGAGCAACTTGACCCATTGGGTCCCAACGATTTACATTATTTGAGTGTGTTGTTGCATCGCCTGGTCAAGGCCAGCTATTCCTCCCCCGAGCCCCCTGGTAAATGGTGTATCACTCACAGCCGCCGCGTTGACCCAGGAGAAAACGCGCCCATCTTAGTCCAAATCGATCAATGCTTGAGCGACCTGGCTGCCTACCGGGATGATGCTCACCTGGCAGCCTGGCAGCCCTTGGGTTTCGACGGACCGACCTGGGAAACCTTGTCATTACTCTGGGAGAAGAAAGTCGATACCCTGGAAGAATTGCAGGAAAAACTACACTTTCGCGGTCACCCACATTCGCTTTACGAAGAATCCCTGAAGAGCCTAACCGGCAAGGGATTAGTGAGACGTTCTAAGGGTAAATTCTTAGTCACAAGAAAAGGGAAGAAACTGCGCCAAGAAGCAGAGCAACTTACCGATGAATACTTCTATGCCTCCTGGAAGTGTCTCGAAGAAGAAGAATTACAGGCTTTAGAGAATCTGCTCAAATTGATAACAGAGGGGTTAGCATGAAACAATAACCCGCAGGAGTAAGGATGCCTGCGGGTTTATTTTTTAATCTCGAAATAATCTATTCAACCGGAATTGCATCCAACTGATCGACCATTTCCTTGACCACATCGAAACCACCCTGCCAAAATTCAGTCTTGGTGATATCCAGTCCAGCCTCGGCACAGATATCAAACGGGGAGGCCGAACCACCCGCCTCCAGGATCTTGATATAACGTGGCTTGAAGCTATCGCCCTCCGCTTTGAATTGCTTGTAAAGCGAGAGAACGAGTAGCTGTCCAAAGGCATAGGCATAGACGTAGAAAGGATAATGGTAAAAGTGGGGCACTGAGACCCACTCCCATTTGAATTCATCGCTCAACTCGATAGCATCCCCAAACTGCTTCTCGATATTCTCCATATAGGCTGCGGAGATTTGGTCGATCGTAGCCCCTTCAGCAACCATATCGTGTGCAGTCACCTCGAACATGGCAAAGAAAGCCTGGCGCATGATGGTGGCATAGGCATCGTCCACCTGGCGGAAGAGGATGTCGCGACACACGGCAGGGTCATCCTCAATCTCAAGCAGGCGATCAATCAGCAGCATCTCGGCGAAGGTAGAGGCGTTTTCAGCCATGGGTAGTGAGGAGTGGAAAGTGAAAACGTTGTGATCAAAAGCCAGCATAGCGTGAATAGCATGGCCCAATTCATGGGCTATGGTGGCCACGTCGCTGGTTTTGCCTTGATAATTCACCTTGACATAAGGAGTATGCCCGGGCACCACAGAAAGACAAAATGCACCGCTCTGTTTCCCCTTGCGCACCTCGCTATCGATGTGATCATTCTCGAAAATCTTCTTGGCCAGTTCAGCAATGCGCGGCTCGAAATCTTCGAAAGCATCCAAGGTCAGTTTGACAGCTTCATCGTATTCGAAAGTCTTATCCGCTTCGGCTACTGGGGCATAGATATCATAGCGGCTCAGCTTGTCTACCCCAAGCCATTTCGCCTTGATCTTGAAATAGCGCTGGAAGATATCGGCATTATTTTCACAGACCTCTAAAAGTGCTTTGACAACATCATCGGGAACATCATTGATCAAGTTACGGACAGAGATTGGGGTAGCATAACTGCGCAATTCGATATTTTCAGCGCGCCAGTCTCGGATCAAGTTTTGATACATCTGACCAAGAATAGGGCCATCGTCACCATAAACCCGGTACATTTCTTGATAGGCGGCTTTGCGTAGATCAGCATCAGTCCCCTGTATATAGACAGTCAATTCGCCACGGGTCATTTCTTTGACCTCGCCATCTACCTCAAGCTTGAACACATAACGGTTGGTGATGGCATCATATAAAGTCACCAGCGCCTGGGACCCCGTGACATCCTTGATGTTAACAATCTTCTCCTCAGGTTCTGTGAGAATATGGGGCTTGTAATGGCGCATCTCCTCTAGCCAGTATGTATAACCATCAGAGACGGACATCATCTTCTCAGCCACATCAGCATCCAAATTCTTCCACCACAGGGAGAAGAATAAGGTCTGGTTTTGCAATTTGGCCATAAACTGCTGTACACGTGCGTACAAAGCTTGCGCATCCTGACTCTGGGTATCGGCGGCAAACCACAAGCTTGGATAAGCGTATAGCGTGTATGCTGCTTCAGTGGCTTCTTCCAGAGCCTTGATGGCATCCATGAAATCCTCGAAATCGATATCAGGAGTCAATTTCTCACGGAAAGCTTCGAACGCCTCAGCTTTGGCTTCTAACCCTTTGAAAGCAGCATCGATTTCCGGCCCATCGTTGGAAGGGAACAGATCTTTAAGGCTCCAGGGAGATAGTTTGTATTCGCTCATAGAATTTATATCCTTATTTCGTTAGTTTAGATAGGAAAAACCGGAGATAGGTCCCAACTCTTTCCATTGAACTTTGTAAGCTCTAGAATTTTCATCCACAACGAAGCGTAATTATACTCGATTAGGAGTAACTTCTCATAGATGAACGTGGCTCTCCAAGAATCACCGAGGTAGCTCCCAGATTTTGGGGTATGGGGCGTGCTCTGCACGCCCCATACCCCAAAATCTGGACATTACCACAGGAATTCCTAGAGACCCGAACTGGTTCAAAGAGAATGGGAAACTTTCTTATAGTGGTGGCAGGTTATCCTCCAACTCAGCATGTAGCGCATAATACTCCTTCCGCAGCAAATCCATGCTGACGTTATCGTACAACTTCCCCCCTTTGAAAATCGATTCCCTTTGACGATAAGACAACTTAAAACCCAGTTTTTCCGCTGAGCCTATGGCGCGCAGGTTTCCGGTATGAGTCCACAAACGCACAACGCGGACTCCCAATTCCTCGAATAAAAAAAGTAAGAGTATCTCCAACGCTTCAACTGCGACACCTGACCCCCAAAATTTTTTGGCAATCATAATGCCAATCGTTACATCCCAACGTAATTCCAACCCAGTAAAGCTGATATAGCCGATCTTCTCACCAGATGCCTTGTTTTCGATCAAGAATCGTCCATCATCACGAACGTAGGAGAATTGGCGTTGCTCGAATTGAGTGAGAAACATCCTTTCAGTGTAATCTGGGGGCAGAGTCTTACTCCAGGCTTGAGTCTCCAGGTTGTTACGCAGATCAACAAGGAATTGCATATCTTCGGGTTTTTGCTCACGTAAAATCACGTTCGTCCCTTGCAAAGCCATGATAAGGCTCCTTTCAGCGCCTGCCATTCAGGACGCAAGATATCCACACCAATCCAGTCATAGTACTCACCCTTTCGCAGCCCCACCCTCCGCATCTTGCCACTTTCTTTGAAGCCGTGCTTCTTGGAAAATTCACGCGCGGCCAAATTCCATTCAGCCATACCTCCACCAACGCTGTGAGCCTGGGTATGCTCATAGAGGTATGACAACAATAAATTCAGCACCTCAGTTCCATAACCCTGGCGTTGATAATCTGGTGCAATTATCAGCGAGATGTGCGGACAATGGGGATCCCAGCCCCAATCGCAGTTCACATGTCCAATCACTTTGTCTATCCCAGTGGCTACAACTGCAAGATGGAATTGTTTCTCTGCTTTGGACAATTGCTCAATAACCGCCTCAACTTGTGCTACAGAAAGCGGCAAATCATTTGAGATACTCCGGGGGATATAGCGCCGCCCTCTCAGCAAGTCGTGATTTAGATATGTGTGTAATGCCGAGACATCTTCAGACTCGAAAGCCCGTAAATAGAGTCGTTCTCCACTGAACAAATCTTGGCTCACAATTCACTCCTTTCGTCATAATAACCGTCATTTGGCAAGCGCTTGACGCACTTTTTCAGCATCGAGGCTGCCAATTTCTCGCCACAACTCTTCACCTTGCAGGTCGAAGAATACAAAAGTTGGTGTAAAAGAGCCATATTCACGGGCAAGACTGCGCCCCAAAGCAGACTGCACATCTACTCGTACAACCTTAAGGCTATCTGAGAATTCACTTTCTAACCCATCCACGATGGGTTTCGCTGCCGCGCAGGCGAATCAAAAGGGAGATTGCATTTCCAACAACATAATACGACCTTGGCCTAACTCAGCCTCGAATTGCTCCAACTTGTCAACAGATCCTTGCTGGGGTCTCAGGAACAACCATCCCGATAGTAGAATAACCGCAACAGCAATCAAAATCGCACCATCCTTCGGTTGATAGCCATCTCTCAATAAGAAGAATGCTATCAAACCAAATATTAGAAAAGCGCTGATGAGCATTGAGTAGTGGTTGATTATTAGCATCGTATCCCTTTGTTTTCATCCTTGACCCTGTATACATCTTTCGTTAAAATTGCCACACCCTAGCAGGGTGATGCCAAAGTGGCGGAACTGGCAGACGCGCACGACTCAAACTCGTGTTCCTTCGGGAGTGTGGGTTCGATTCCCACCTTTGGCACAATGATTATAATTGAAAGAGTGGAGCCTGAATAGCGGCTCCACTCTTCTCGTTTGATTTAAATACATCATACTCAAATAAGCTGAGATTTGAAACCAGCCATCGAGTACGATTATATTGTCCTTCCAACCAGCAAGGAACTAGAAAGACAACTATTGCTTCAATCGCCTTCCCTGGAATTTTTTGTCAACGCATAAACCAGATCCCTGGGAATAGGTTCTGGTCATTGAATAGGAATTTATTCCCTAGAAGATCGCCATTTTTCGATAAGTTAGTGGATCAATACCATACGCTGACTATGGTAAGGAAGCTCCCGATTCACAAGCCGAAAGGGGGATGTCTAATTTGCCGCCATGTGTGAGGTCAAGCGCATTGTTTTTCGACATCTTCCCATCACAGGCTCCTAAATCATAGGTGTAGGTCGTCCGATCCACAGTAAACGTCGCTGAGGTGTTTCCCGCAACAGTCAAGTAATAGAACTGCCCACCGGCGCCATGCAAATATACATAAGCGGGATTGGCGGTCTGGTTGTTAACCACGAATCTGGCTAATTGTGGTCGAGCGGATAATATTTGGGTTACAGGAGTGGTTGTCTCACAAGTTGCTGGAACAACCAAACTTCCACCGTTAGTAAGGTTGATGGCATTGTTCCTTGAGATCCTACCCCCACAAGAATTCAAATCATAAGTATAGGTTGTGCGATCCACGGTGAATGTCTTTGACTTTCCTGCTGCAACAGTCAGGTAATAGAATTGCCCGCCTGCGCCGTGCAAATACACATAGGCAGTATATGTGCTTCTGTTATCAACTGTGAATCGACCCAATAAGGGTCGAGCGGATAACACTTGGGTTACAGGAGTGGTTGTCTCACAAGTCGCTGGAACAACTAAACTGCCTCCATTGGTAAGGTTGATGGCATTGTTCCTTGAGATCCTACCCCCACATGAATTCAAATCATATGTGTAGGTTGTGCGATCCACGGTGAATGTAGTTGATGTCCCTGCTGCAAC
>CAZUSV010000052.1:0-29937 GCA_964622645.1 uncultured Anaerolineales bacterium | reverse complement strand
AGTCGCGTTTCATGTGTCATTGCGAACGCAGCGCAGCGGAGTGTGGCAATCTCCTCGCAGAGTGGGAGATTGCTTCGTCGCCAAAAAGCGGCTCCTCGCAATGACATCTTAAGACTTTAAGAAAGCCCTGCGTGTGGAGTTGACCAGGGTGTGCTAAAATCTAGAGAAGTTATATCTTGGAGGTAAAGATGGCTGAGATAACTGATATTCGCCCCTCCCCGATAGCAGGTCAATGGTATCCTGGCAGCCCCAATCGTTTGAGTACTAGCGTGGAGAGCTATATTGATGCTGCTGAAGTTCCCGAGATCGATGGCGAAGTTATCGCTCTGGTAGCGCCTCACGCCGGTTTCATGTATTCCGGTCCGGTTGCCGGGCATGCTTACGCCGCTGTGCGTGGTTTGAAGCCCGAATTGGTAGCCGTCATTTCCCCGATGCACCAGCCTTACTCACACCCCTTACTTACCTCGCATCATGATGCTTACCAAACGCCGCTGGGGTCCTTGATAATTGACGAGCAAGCTGTTCAAGATGTCCATGAACGGTTGAATGCTGAATTAGGGTTTGGGTTAACCCCAGTGCGCAACGATGACGAGCACTCTTTGGAGATCGAATTACCTTTCTTGCAGCAAGCCTTGGCCGGGGAATTTAAACTTCTGCCTGTGATGGTGCGCGAGCAGACCAAGCGGGTCACGCATGCCCTAGGGAAAGCCCTGGCCCAAACATTGGCTGAGCGGGACTCCCTCTTAGTGGCCAGCACGGATTTATCCCATTTCTACTCCCAGGAGATCGCTAAGCAATTGGACGGCAAGATGCTCAGTTTGCTGGAAGCCTTTGATCCAGAGGGCTTTCTGCAAGCCGAGGAAGACGGGGTGGGCTTTGCGTGTGGTCGTGGGGCTGTCGCTGCGGTGCTTTGGGCGGCAAAAGCGTTAGGAGCAGACAAGGTAAAGATTGCCAATTATGCTACCTCCGGTGATATCAGTGGCGATTATTCAAGAGTTGTTGGTTATGGGGCGGCAGTAATTTATCGTTCTGGTGTATAGAGAGAAATTATGGAAACGCTTGGAATTGACCTATTAGGATTGCTGGCTGTAATCGTGCTTGTGTTAGCAAATGGATTCTTCGTGGCAGCAGAGTTTGCCCTGGTCAGCGTGCGGGGCACACGTATTACAGAACTGGTTGCCCAGGGAAACCAGGCCGCGAAATGGGCTCAGAAAGCCCTCGAAAACCCGGACCAGGTCATTGCAGCTACCCAATTAGGCATCACCCTGGCTAGCTTGGGTTTGGGTTGGGTCGGCGAACCGGCCTTATCTCATTTGCTGGAACCGGTCATCCAGTTATTCCCCGGAGATATTCAGAGTGAGGTCTCCCACAGCCTATCAGCAGGATTTGCATTTGCTATCATCACCTTTTTGCACGTTGTCGTGGGTGAATTGGCACCCAAATCCATTGCCCTGCAGAATCCTGAAGATACCTCATTATGGGTTGCCCGCCCAACTCTTTGGACGGAATGGATTTTCAAACCCTTCATCTGGGCTCTGAATGGCACAGGAAACTATCTCCTCAAACTTGTTGGCGTCGAACCCGCCTCAGGGCACGAATTGGTTCACTCGGTCGAAGAATTGAAAATGATCGTTTCTGCCAGCGCTGAAGGTGGAGTGGTCGAAGACGAAGAACGCGAAATGCTCTACGCAGTATTCGATTTTGGTGGATTATTGGTCCGCCAGGTGATGATCCCTCGTACAGAGATCCTGGGATTCGAAGCTGACATGGATCTTGATGAGAGTATTGAGATTGCTACTCATTCTACATATACAAAATTTCCCGTTTACGAAGATAATCTCGACAATATCCTCGGGGTTGTACATATCAAAGATCTATTACGCGCCGAACATGACCATGAGCGTAAGAACTGGGTTGCGCGTGAATTGATTCGCGAGGCCTATTTCGTTCCCGAGACGGTTCCTGTAAGGCGGGTATTGCAGGAATTTCGTGACCGCCGGCAACATATTGCCATCGTCATGGATGAGTTTGGCGGCACTGCGGGTTTGGTCACGCTGGAAGACTTAATGGAAGAGATCGTCGGCGAAGTCAGTGACCCCTTTGATATCTCTCAACCGGAAATCCAGAGACAACCTGATGGCTCAGTTTCTTTAGATGGTTTAGCGCTTGTTGAGGAGGTCAATGAAGCTCTGGGATTGAATCTCAACGAGCCCAATTACGATACTATTGCTGGATTTGTCCTTGGGAAACTCGGTAGTATTCCTGAGGTCGGTGATGCCATCGATATTGAAGGTCTGCGCTTCAAGATCCAATCCATGGATGGTATGCGTATAGAACGGTTATCTCTGAGCCCTATTGAAAAGAAGAAGCCGCCCAAAAAATCTGCTGAATCCTCTACAAGTTAAGTCGGAAATAGAATGACGACTTTCGTAGAAATTTCCGTGAACATCCCCCGGGTATCGGGGGTTTTTCATTATCACTTGCCCCCGCATCTAGAGAGCAAGATTGAGCATGGTCATCTAGTGACGGTCCCCTTTGGGCGGCAGACCGTGCAGGGGCTTGTATTGGGCGTTGTCTCTGATCCATCCGTTCCGCAGACCAAAGAGGTCATCTCGCTTATCGATCCTGAACCGGTGGTGACTCCTGCGCAAGTGCAGTTGGCTCACTATATCTCTGAACAGAGCCTTACACCCCTGGCCTCCTGTCTATCATTGATGCTGCCCCCAGGCTTGGGTCAGGTGGCGGATACGCTGTACCAGTTGACAGAAGCTGGTGGTCAGTGGTCAGCAGTCAGTGGTCAGCAGTCAGAAACTAAAGGTGACGGGTTGACTGATGCTCAAGAGCGTCTGCTGAAGTTGTTACAAGAACGGGGTCCGTTGCGAGGGCGGCAAATCGAGCGCGCCTTGCCTCGCAAACGCTGGCGGGCTACAGCGCAGGCGTTGCAACGGCGAGGGCTGGTCAATTCGCAACCAGTATTACAATCCCCCACAGTGCGTCCCAAAACGGTGCGCGTGGCCCAGTTGGCTTGTTCCCCTGAAGAGATCGAAGCTCGATTAGATGAATTGGGAAGGAAAGGTGGGGCTGCTTTCGAACGGCGATACGCAATGATCCGTGAATTAATCAGCGTGTCTGACCCTATCAGTGTCTTTCGCCTCTATGAGTTGAGTGGTGCAAATTCAACCGATATCAAAAAGCTGGCAGAGAAAGGCTTCATCGCTATCGAAGAACGAGAGGTCTGGCGCGATCCTTTGGACGAGATTGATTTCCTCCCCGCCTTACCCCCCGATCTGACCCAGGCCCAGACAGACGTTTGGGAGCAGATCCGGCAAGGGATTCAACGGGCAGCCTCGGGGAAATCCATGCCACCCTATCTGCTTTACGGTGTTACCGGTTCCGGGAAGACAGAGATCTATTTCCATGCCGCAGATGCAGTTCTCGAAGCAGGCCAGCAGGTCATCATCCTGGTCCCAGAGATCGCCCTGACCCCACAGACAGTGCGCCGCTTCATGGCGCGTTTCCCAGGCAGGGTGGGATTGATTCACTCACGGCTCTCCGCAGGCGAACGCTATGACACCTGGCGGCGTGCCCGATCCGGGGAACTCGCCGTGATCGTCGGTCCGCGCAGCGCCTTGTTCACGCCCTTTTCGGATTTGGGATTGATCGTGATCGACGAGTGCCATGATGACTCGTACTATCAGTCCGATCCAGCCCCCAGCTATCACGCCCGTGAAGTGGCTGTGGCGTACACCCGTCAGGTGGGCGGGGTTTGCCTGATGGGTTCGGCGACACCCGATGTTGTTAGCACCCATCGTGCTGCCCAGGGGCAGTGGACCGCCTTGAGCTTGCCCGACCGCATCCTGGCTCACAAAGAGGCTGTGCGCTTGCAGATGGCGCGGACAGCTTCCAAAATCTCCCATTATCAGCCCTTAGAAAAAGATGCCCAGACCATCGAGTTGCCGCCTGTGCAGGTGGTCGACATGCGTGAGGAGTTGAAGGCGGGCAATCGCTCTATCTTCAGCCGGGCATTGCATGAAGCTTTGACTGAAATCTTGGGTCACGGTCAGCAAGCCATCCTCTTTCTCAACCGGCGTGGCATGGCAACGTATGTTTTTTGTCGTGATTGCGGCCATTCTTTGAAATGCCCACGCTGTGACACACCGTTAACGTTCCACGTTCAAACGTTACAACGTGCCAACGCACTAATTTGTCATCACTGCGGATACCAGCGCAACATGCCGGGTAAGTGTCCTGAGTGTAGGGGAACCAAAATTCGGCAGTATGGCACCGGCACCGAAAAGGTGGAAGCCGAAATGCGCAAGCTGTACCCTGGTGTGCGCACAATTCGTTGGGATTGGGGCACCACACGTCGAAAAGGGGCCCATGACGCCATATTGCAGCAGTTTGCCAACCATGAAGCTGATGTACTCATCGGTACACAGATGCTGGCAAAAGGCCTGGATTTGCCTCTGGTCACATTGGTGGGCGCCATCCTGGCGGATGTGGGTTTGAACTTGCCGGATTATCGTTCCAGTGAGCGCGTTTTTCAGGTATTGACGCAAGTCGCCGGTCGGGCTGGCCGCAGCCCTTTAGGAGGCCAGGTGATCTTGCAGACCTTCCAGCCAGATCATTATGTCCTCCAGGCAGCTGCGGGCCACAGTTATCGCCAGTTCTACCTCCAGGAACTGGGCTATCGGCGGGATTTAGGCTATCCCCCCTTTGCGCGACTCATTCGGCTTGAGTTCCGGGGGCAGGATTCTGCTGAAGTAAGCGAATCAGCCCAAAAAGTAGCCCAGCAGGTCCAAGCCTGGATGACAGAGGCAGGCAGTTCTTCGACGGAGCTCATCGGCCCATTGCCTTGCTTTTACGCCCGCCTCAGCGGGATCTACCGCTGGCAGATCATTCTACGCGGCCCGAATCCACTAGCCTTGCTGAAAGGTCGTCCGCTAAAAGATTGTCGAATTGAAGTAGACCCGACTTCTTTGCTATAATTGCTGAGGATGTTTGTAAATGAAAACATGATAAGACAAAAAATAGGGTGCATGGGGGCGACCCCCCCTTGCACCCTTTTTTTTTATTCCTTTGTGCGTGGGTGTTACCCCTAGCAGAAAACTTGGAGTTAGCCATGCAATTGCGGCATGAATTTCTCAGTTGGCAGGATGTTGATAAACTCATTGATCATCTAATCCCCCAATTCGAACTCGAGTTCGAGGGCATGGTGATGATCACCCGCGGGGGCATCATACCGGGGGGCATGCTGGCTGAGGCATTGGGGATCACACATGTATTGACTGCGGCGGTAGATTTCCCTGCTGAAATGGAAGAGTCCGAATCTAAGTTATATGCCTGGCCGAAATTCATCCAATTCCCTAGCAGTGAGATGGTAGTGGGCCGGCCTATCCTGGTCGTGGATGATGTCTGGGGGTCGGGTCGCACGATCACGTCGGTTCGCAATCGTGTTTCTGCTGCTGGGGGGTTCCCTTATACCTGTGTGTTTCATTTCAACCCTTACCGCAACCTGTTTGGCACGTCCAAGCCTGATTTTTTTGCGGCGATCACTGATGCTCACATCGTCTATCCCTGGGAGATCGAACGCGGCACGGATGGTGTTATGCGGTCTCCGATTGGTGAGGGATAGTCCGCTTCCCATGCGTAGGATCTCATCTAAATCGTCTGGCAAGCTGGCAGCTTTGCGCGCCTGCCGATATTTTTCCAGCCTCAGCGAAGAGATTTTGGTGCCTCTGAAGGATGCCACCCATCTTTTTCGATACGATGCTGGCGAAACGGTATTTTGGGAAGGGGAACCGAGCGAGGGTTTGTGTATCATCCATAAAGGAAGCGTGAAACTATATAAAATATCCCCTCAAGGACGTGAATTGATTGTCAACACGTTTGAGGAGGGGGATTCTTTCAATGAAGTGCCCGTCTTCGATAATAAGGGTAACCCTGTCAGTGTGGCGGCTTTGGAGGAGAGCGAGATCTGGATTGTTGGCGCGAATGCGATTAGAGAAGCAATGCATCAACACCCTGAAGTTGCCCAGGCTTTTATCTTGAATTTGTCACAGAATCTACGCATGCTGGTGGGCATGGTCGAGGAACTCTCCTTCTACCAGGTGACGACCAGGTTAGCGCGCTTGATCAACAGTTTGCCGGAGGAACAGCTCAAGGGCAACGCTTCCCAAAGGTTGACTCAAGATGACCTGGCAGCGCGCGTGGGTACAGTGCGAGAGGTTGTGGCGCGTTCCTTGAGGAAATTGGAGCGCAGTGGGGCACTCGAAGTTTCCCGCCAAAAGATACACGTAATCAATAAAGACCGTCTCAACGAATGGGCACATTTGCCCTTTGAAGAAATCTAATTCTCGATTTGGTCTGAAACCGTTGACCAGTGCGGCCGCCCAGACAATTGCGCTTTCCCTGTAATCTTTCTCCACATCAGATCGAGCACCAGGGCGGTTCGCCAGAAGGCCACTGCCGCCATACCATGTGCCAATACGGCAAATAGGGGTGGTGTTTCTAATGTGTAATATGTCCAACACAGTCTTGTTGTCCCCCAGCGCTCCAGGAAATACCCTAAACCAGAACCGGCGATAAAGGTCAACACTGCGACACGATGATCCGTGGGTGTTAGCGTCAAGAAGCCGACTAGGATCAGTGCCATGATAGTTAGTGACTTATCTGCGGTGGGCCAGACAAAGGAGAGCATCAGAACGTAGAAGGCAGGAAAGATCAGCCAATATAATCCTTTTAGAATCCACGAAGGAACACGAAGATGCACAAAGGGGATTTTTTCGTGTCCCTTTGTGTTCTTAGTGGATTCTTCTACCCGTCGATGCATCCATCTTACTAGGCGGTCAATAGACAGGCTGGCGATGGGCCAGGCGGGGATGATCCATAGTGGAGGGCGTTCAGCAGTGTAGTAGGTCCAGATCTCAGTCTGCGTCCCCCAACTCTCGATGACCAAGCCTCCCACAAGGCCAACGAAGACGATCAGCGCGTCAGCCCTGAGGTCAGCTCTGGCCATGATCAGCAGCGACATCACCAGGAAGATGCCGATCAGCAGCCAGTCGATATACCACCACCATTCCCCATCCCAGGGTACAAAAGCCAGATATTCTTCAGCTAAAGGCCACCAGATGTAGATGATCAGGAATATGATCACCACAAAGGCACTCATCAGGTAGTAGCTGGAGCGAGTCCAGCCCAGCTTTCTCCCCAGGCTATTGATCAAAGAACGTCTCTCTGCTTTCGAAATCATGGCAAAATTGTACTATAATCGTAAATCGCAAATCGCAAATTGCAGGTTGGATGTTGAAAACGGCGATGTTCTAAAATAATGATTCCAATTACACTCACCCTTAAAGGTTTTCTCTCATATCGTGATGCAGTGGAGATTGATTTCACTTCCTTCGATCTGGCCTGCATCGCTGGCCGCAATGGAGCGGGGAAATCCTCTATACTGGATGCCATCACCTGGTCGCTCTTCGGACAGGCACGTCAGCGCGGAGAGGCTGTTATCAACACCCAGAGCAAGCGCGCTGAAGTAGACTTCATCTTCCAGTATGAAGGTAACATCTATCGGGTACAGCGCACCAATCAGATCGGTAAGACGGGGATGCTTGAGTTCCAGATCGCGCAGTCTAGTAACCAGTCGCCAGTGGATAGTAACCAGTCTAGTTCTGAACACTCCCCGATCACTGATCACTGGTCACTGGATACTGTCACATGGAAACCGCTAACTGAGCGGACAATGCGCGATACACAAGGCCGCATCGAGGAGACACTGCGCCTAGATTATGAGACCTTTGTCAACGCGGCCTTCTTCTTACAAGGCAAAGCCGATCAATTTACACAACAGCGGGCTGGGGACCGCAAACGTATCTTGGCCAGTATTTTGGGGTTGGAAGTCTGGGAGAATTATCGCAAGCGCACTGTCGAGCGGCGCAAGTCCATCGAGGGGCAAATGGCATCCTTGGATGGTCGTCTCTCCGAGATCAACAGTGAACTCTCCGAGGAAGATGAACGCAAAGCGAGACTGAAGGCGCTTGAGACTGAACTCGATCGCTTATCGAAGACACGCCAGACTCAGCAGGAATCGCTTCAGAATATCGAAAAAACCATTGAGTTGATCAAAGAGCAGCGCAAAATGGTCGCTGTCCTGGCACAAAGGTTGGCCTCTGCGAAGGAGCGGGTGAACGATCTGGAATTGAGGCTGGCTGACAGCCAAAAGGAGCGTGAGTCTTATGCCCAAACAACTTCGCGAGCGAGTGAGATCCAGGACGCGTATAGATGTTGGCAGGAGGCTCGTGAGGAACTTGGCCGTTGGGATGAGATCGCTGAGCAATTCCGAGAGCACGAGAAGCGCCGCCAGGAACCGCGTACGCAAATCGAGGCTGAGCGCGCCCGTCTCAGGCAAGAACTTGAAAATCTTCAAGCACAGGCGTCGAGCGTCGAACGGGAAGCGTCGAGCGTTTCTGATCTGCAAAATCGGGTTGCTACGCTCCAATCCTTGGTTGCTGATCTCCAAACGCGTTTGGCAGAGCGTAAATCTCTGGAAAACGAATTAGCTGTCGCCCAAGACCAATTAGCCAATGCCAAAGCTGAAAACCCCCGCCTTAAGGCTGAGATGGAAGAGCTAAAAGCTCGCATCGACCAATTGAAGGTAACCGAGGGTGCTGCCTGTCCCTTGTGCGGACAACCCCTCAGTGCCGATGAACGCCAACGCTTGATCGATGAACTCACCGCCCAGGGCACTGAAATGGGGGACAGGCACCGGGCTAATCGTAAGCTTCTCGACCAAGCCGACCAAACAGTTTCGAACCTGCAAACTCAGATTGCAGACTTACAACCTCTCGAGGATGACCAGCGCCAGCACACCCGCAGCCTGGATCAACTCAATGTTCAGATAGCCCAAATCGAATCGCAGCAGAAAGCATGGCAAGATGAAGGCAGACCACGTCTGGAGGAGATTCAGCGCGCCCTGGAGGAAGAGGATTTTGCTGCCGAAGCTCGCGCTCAACTCACCCAGATCGATGCCGAACTCAAGGAGATTGGCTACGATGCCGCTGCACACGACGCCGCCCGCCGCGCTGAGGCCGATGGCCGCGCTGCTGACGAGGATTACCGTCAACTCGAGAAAGCCCAGGCAGCCTCAGAACCTCTGGAGCGCGAGATTTCTAATCTCCAATCTCAAATCTCCAATCTGCAATCCGAAATCGATGAAGGACAGACTGCCCACGATGAAGCAGCTAGCGCGCTAGCTGCTGCTGAAGAAGGCGCTCCCGACCTGAAACAGGCTCAACGCGAGCTACTCGACTTCCAGGAACAAGAGAACAGATTGCGCATGGAGGTCGGTGCAGCGCAGCAAAAGGTACTTGTCCTGGATGACTTGAAAGAGCGCAGCAGGACCTTAGAAACTGAGCGAGAAACCTTTGCCCGCCAGATTGGGCAGTACAAACAACTGGAAACTTCCTTCGGCAAAGATGGTGTCCCAGCCCTGCTCATCGAACAGGCTTTGCCAACGATCGAAGCGCGCGCCAATGAACTCCTGGAACGGCTCAGCGAAGGGGAAATGTCAATCCGCTTCGAGACCCAACGCGAGCTCAAAAGTCGCGCTGATCTCAAAGAAACACTGGATATCCAGATCAGTGATCGAGTCGGAACACGCGATTACGAAATGTACAGCGGGGGCGAGGCCTTCCGGGTCAATTTCGCCATCCGCCTGGCCCTTTCGGAGATGCTGGCCCAGCGGGCGGGGGCGCGTTTACAGACCCTGGTCATCGATGAAGGATTCGGCAGCCAGGATGAGATCGGCCGCCAGCGGCTGTTGGAGGCCATCAACCTGGTCAAAGCGGACTTCGAGAAGATCCTGGTCATCACCCACATCGATGAGTTGAAGGATGCTTTCCCGGTGCGTATTGAGGTGGAGAAGACGGAGAGGGGGAGTACCGTTCGGGTAGTGTAGAGAGAGGAGCGGAGAGCGTGAAGCGGGGAGCGTGAAGCGGGGAGAGTAATTATGGCTTACCAATTTCACCGCGGAGACGCGGAGTTCGCAGAGTATACTTTTAGGTGAGTCTAACTAAAGTATGTGTCATTCCGATCCCTGAAAGGGACTCCACAGCGTTTGTGACGTTGCTCATGCACGAAGTGCAGAAAGAAACTCTCATCGATGTCATTGCGAACGGACGCTTCCAGCGGGAGTGAAGCAATCTCCTCGTCAAGTGAGAGATCGCTTCGTCGTAACGCCTTCGGCGGCTCCTCGCGGTGACAGACTAATTCTATTTTCCCGCGTTGCCTTTGGCACGTCTCTGGCGATCCGCGTCCTTATTATTCCTTTGGCGGCACAAAACCCGCGGATGGGATGGTGGCGAAGGGCTTCTCTTCGCGCTCCCAGACCAGCTTTACGTTGATGGCGGCCTCAGTGCCGGCCTTGGCCACCAGCGCTCCGGCTTCAATGTCCAGCTTCAAACCGAAGGAGAGCTCGACTTTGTCAGGTGGGTCGGAAAGTTTCTTGACCGAGTCGATGGCGCGCCTGGCCATCCCTTGAATAGTCCCCATGGCACTATCGAGTGCCATGGAGGATTTGTTTGCCAGATCTTCGGCTGAGAGATCGGCCAGGCTCGCCGAGCGCACACCGGGCTGTTCAGGAAACTCCACTAAAATGGTGACTTCATCATGTGTATTTTCATCGGACATGGCGTACTTCCTTTGGCTTGGAAAGGGGGCATCCCCCTGTACTGGCGATCTATTACATTGTATCGCAATATTGATTTCCAAAGCGAAACATTCGGAAAATCTCTCCACCAACGGGTCTTTGTGACGTAAGTCGCGGATTGAAGGCTCATTTGTTAATAAACTCTCCATACCCTGACTCTGCCGCTTGGCTCGGCAATTTTTTCTGCAATGATATTTGCCTCGGTTTACAAGGTGCTCTCAGGGCAAGGTGTAACCTGGACGGGCAGGCGATATCCGCAATTTCCAGATTGATCCCCGAAACTTTGCGATACCATCGACTCGTACTTTGATTGCTGGGCAACTGTGGAAATGTGTTGACAATTCTCATCAAAATCTCAGATGTCGGCCTGAACGATATCCCCAATTGACGTTATAATACGCCTTTAATCACCAATAATTTTGTTATAGACGAAACTGTAATTGCAAGGCTCAGACAAATAGCTTCCTTCATAGCTAATATTGCTCATGCTTAGTTCGTCATCCATGTTTATGTTTTTAGATACCATAAGGAGGTAGGTTGAAACATGATGAAAAAACAAGGTTTATTCCCAATATTAATTCTGTTCCTAGTATTGATGTTGGCAGTAAGTGCCTGCCAGACAAGTGAACCGGAAACAGCGACCGATGCAAAGGTCGCGACCTCTGAGTCGGATGTGGTTATTCTACGCGCCGGCACTGGTGACAGTGGCGAGGGTCTCAATCCTCATCAGAGCATCATCGCTGACTTTGAGGCTCAAAATGAGAATGTTCTTGTGCAATTGGAGGCAATTGCTGGCCGAGATTATTACACTCGAATTTTGACCCAGATTGCAGCCGATCGTGCCCCAGACGTCATGAACATCGGCGATGATGCCGTGCCATCCTTTGTCGAAAAAGGCGCTTTCCTGTCACTGGACCAGTGCCTCGCCGACCTGGACTTCGACACCTCGGTTTACCTGCCCGGTTTGCTAGAGCCCGGCACAATGAACGGAGAATTATTCTTCCTACCCAAGGACTACTCCACGCTAGCCGTTTACTTTAATAAAACGCTCTTTGATCAGGCTGGGGTGGATTATCCGCAGGATGGCTGGACATGGGATGACCTGTTGGCAACTGCGCAGGCACTTACCCAGGATAGCGATGAAGATGGCCAGACTGATATTTGGGGTATCCAACTCTCGGCAAACTGGACCACTGGCTTTGAATATTGGGTTGCTGCAGCTGGCGGCAGCCTGATCAGTGAAGATGGCCAATCTTACGTGGGTTTCATGGACTCCGAGGCGACCATCCGTGCGGCACAATTTTACGCTGACTTATATAACGAATATCAAGTCGCGCCACCCCCCGCCGATTTCAGTGCCTTTGGTGGTGGCAACAGTGAATTTGACAATGGCCAGGCTGCCATGCGCATTTTTGGTCGTTGGCCTCAGGCAGGTATGCTGCAAAATCCAAACATCGATCTGGGTGTTGTTGGCACACCAGCCGATGCTGTAGCCGCCAATATCCTCTTCTGGGGCGGGTTTGGTATCTCCTCCACGACGGATAATCTGCAGGCTGCGTGCAATTTCCTCAGCTACTATGCCGGCCCTGAAGCCGCTCAAACCTGGAAAGATTGGGCTTTACCGGCTGTGACCTCCGTCGCCGAACAGCCTGAAGTGGCTGATGATCCATTGAACAGCGTCTGGATCGCTGAGCTCAATGACCTGAAACCACGCGCCTATACCTTTACTCCTTACTGGAACGAGACGGCAGACCCAGCACTGCGCAAAGCGCTAGAGACCATTTTGCTCGATCCTGAGGCAGATGTAACTGCTGTAATGCAGCAAGCTGCCCAGGAAGCACAGGCTGCTCTCGATGAACAACTGTCCGAATAATGCGAAACCCATTAAATTCGGATTAGTGTTCTAAATTGCAAATTAATGTAATCATGCGTATTGACCTGTTGAGCCTGGTTCAATTTCATTGATTGAACCAGGCCTCAGGCATCAATATCGATTTTGGAAAGCCCGAGTTCTACGCTCTTCGTTACTTTCACTTCACGCCATGACGATCCTCAAACTCAAAACGCAACGCATGTCACCGTCGCGTCGGCGTGAAGCGTTATTGTTTTACCTCACAATTTCCCCCTGGTTGTTGGGATTCCTGCTGTTGACTGTGGGACCCATGCTCTACTCCCTATATATCAGCTTCACCCGTTGGGACCTGCTGACGGACCCGGTTTGGGTTGGTCTGGAAAACTATCTCAGCAAAATGCCCAACGATGCTCGCTTTTGGCAATCGTTGAAAGTTACTCTGATTTACACGGCTGCTTACGTCCCCTTGGAGTTAGTGGGCGGCTTGTTTCTGGCATTGCTGGTGCGCAATCAGATCCGGGGTGTGCGTGTATTCCGCACTATATTCTATTTGCCGACTGTGCTTGCTGGGGTCGCCTTCGCCGTGGTCTGGTTGTGGATGCTCAACCCACGTGGGGGTCTGGTCAATCTCACGCTGGCCCAATTTGGCATCGTCGGCCCACGCTGGCTATTGGATCCGGACTGGGCGTTATCGGCGCTGGTGATGATGAGCTTTTGGGGCTGGGGAAGGGCCATGGTCATTTACCTGGCCGGCTTGCAGGTTATTCCTGGTGAGTTGTACGAAGCGGCTGCCATTGATGGGGCGACTACCTGGTCCAAATTCCGTCACGTTACTATTCCCTTGCTTTCGCCGACGATCTATTTCAATTTGATTCTGAGCGTGATCGGTACTTTCCAGACCTTTACCAATGCTTTTGTGGCGACCAATGGGGGTCCGCTGGACGCGACCCTATTCTTTGTGCTTTACCTGTACAAGCAAGCTTTTGAACTGTTGAATATGGGCTATGCTTCAGCCCTGGCCTGGGTGTTGTTTGTGATCGTCCTGGTGCTCACGCTGCTGATTTTGCGCACACAACGCTTTTGGGTGTTTTATGCCGGAGAAAGGGTGAATGAATAACGAAGAATACCCCGAAGTACCTATCATGCGGCTGGCTGGTGCGCAGTTATTTATCCGCTATGTGCTATTGACCCTTGCCGCACTCCTGTTTTTGCTGCCCTTGTATTGGATGATCGCCTCCTCGCTCAAGCCCCAGTACCAGGTCTTTGCCCAGCCCCCGGTTTGGTGGCCGGACCCGCCGCAGTGGCAGAATTACAAACAGGCGCTGACCGAGCTTCCCTTTGACCGCTACGCACTTAACACGCTGATCATCGCCACCGGCGCGGTCATAGGTCACGTTTTTTCCTGTACCTTGGTCGCCTATGGATTTGCTCGACTAGAGGCGCCGGGCAAAAGACCCCTATTTATCATTCTCCTTGCCACGCTGATGCTCCCCTATCCGATGGTTATGATCCCACAATACATCATTTTTTCGGAACTCAATTGGGTGAATAGCTTTAGGCCACTGATTGTGCCCACCTTTTTTGGGAATGCATTTTTCATCTTCCTGCTGCGCCAATTTTTCCTGCAAATCCCTGTCGATTTGGAAGATGCCGCCCGTATCGATGGCGCCAACCTGCTGCAAATCATCTGGTTCATTATTCTGCCCATATCGCGTCCGGCTATTGCCACGGTTGCCATCTTCACCTTTCAGTTTGCCTGGAATGATTTTCTGGCACCGCTTATTTTTCTACAAGACCAATCGCATTATACCCTTATGTTGGGTCTGAGCTTCTTCCGCAGTTCCTTCGAAGTCAATTGGGCATATCTGATGGCGGCTTCATTGTCGGTGGCAGCCCCAGTGATTCTGTTGTTTTTCTTTACCCAACGCGCCTTTGTCGCCGGCATTTCGCTAGGAGGTCTGAAAGAGTAGCGATGGATCACAAAAGGTCACACGACACACACGATCACTCCCACGCTCATGATCACGACCATGCTCAGGATCACGATCATCCTGGCGGTTTGCTAGGCTGGATAGCCTCTTTTCTACATCTGGGAGACCACAGCCACGACGAACAAAAGCTGATTGCAGATGAGGCTTTTGCTGGCAGCCAGGAAGGCATCCGCACGGTATGGATCGCACTTAGCCTGCTGCTGCTCACGACAGTGATTCAGGTTTTGATTTACTTGCTGAGTGGTAGCGTGGCGTTGCTGGCTGATACAGTTCACAATCTGGGTGATGGTTTAAATTCTGTGCCGCTCTTGATCGCCTTCTATCTGGCGCGCCGCCCACCAACCCGCCGTTATACTTATGGATTCCATCGCGCTGAAGATGTGGCCGGTGTGATAATTGTGCTCTCGATTGCCTTCAGCGCCGGCTATATTTTCTATGAATCGATTGCTAAGCTGCTTAATCCGGTGGGAGTCAGCAATGTAGGCGCTATCGCCGCCGCAGCCTTGATCGGTTTCATCGGCAATGAAGCCGTGGCTATCATTCAGATTCGCACTGGTCGCAAAATAGGTTCAGCCGCTTTGGTTACAGATGGTCTACATGCTCGCACTGATGGATTGACCTCCCTGGCAGTTCTGGTCGCTGCAGCTGGAGTCTGGCTTGGCGTGCCCATCCTCGATCCCATTATTGGCATCCTGATTGGTATTGCCATTCTCTTCATCAGTCGAGATGCTAGCCTGTCCATTTGGTACCGCTTGATGGATGCCATCGAACCAGAGATTTATGATCAAGCCGCAGCGATTGCCGCCGACCAGGTTGATCACCATGATGGTCTGGAAGAAATTCGCCGCCTGCGCATGCGCTGGATGGGGCACCGGTTGCATGCAGACCTGCACATTTGCGTAAAACCAGAGCTTAGCACAGTCCAAGGGCATGATTTAGCAGAGCAAGTGCGCATGAGTTTTTTCGAGGCCCTGCCGCTGTTATCAGAAGCGATTGTCCATGTTGAACCGTGGTCAGCCAATCTGGAAGAATTTCACCTCAGAACCAGTGAGCGTGAACCAGTACCACGCCCGATTAAGGAATAGTTGTCTTGTCAAGCACAGAGCCAGGTTTAGTTGTCTTGCTGGGCTCCGGCGAAACGCTGCCGTCTGCCGGGAAAACTCATGAGTATGTCGCTCAACGTCTCCCCCCAAAGCCGCACATTGTAATTTTAGAAACCCCAGCTGGATTTGAGCCGAACTCAGACATCGTCGCCGGTAAGATCAAGGAATTCCTGGAACGGCGAATGCAGAACTACAGACCTAGTATTGAAGTGCTGCCCGCCCGCCGTCGCGGAACTCCCTTCAGCCCAGACAATCCAGATGTTGTGGCCCCCATTTTGCGGGCGGACGAGATCTTGTTGGGGCCGGGTAGTCCCACCTACGGAGTACGCCAGTTGCGCGACAGCCTGGCTCTCCAGATGATTGCGGCGCGACAACGTCGCGGCGGCACTTTGTTCCTCTCAAGTTCAGCTACGCTTGCCTTCGGCGCTTATACTTTGCCCGTCTATGAGATTTACAAAGTCGGCGAAGACCTGCATTGGAAACCAGGCTTAGATTTTTTTGATCCTTATGGCCTGGCTCTTTCTGTCATACCTCATTGGAATAACAACGACGGTGGTATCGAGTTAGATACCAGTCGTTGCTACATGGGACAAAAGCGCTTCAATGAACTATTGGAAATGCTACCACCTGAGCAGATAATAGTGGGCATTGATGAGCACACCTCGATCATCATTGATTTTGTGCAGGGCTGCTGTCACGTGCGCGGCAACGATTCAGTCACCATTCTGTGCAATGGTGAGTCCCAGGTTTTCCAGGCGGGCGGAAGCTTTCCACTCGATGTATTGGGAGAATGGTATATCCCTGAAGGGGATACAGGTATTGCGCAATCGGTTTGGGAAGAGGCAATCCGTGCAGAAGCTGATAGAGAAGCAGAATTATCAGCAAGGCCAGAACCGTCTGCAGAAGTCCTCTCCCTGTTAGCAGCCCGGGATGAGGCTCGCGCCAACAAAAATTGGTCTAAAGCTGATGCCCTACGAGACCAGGTTGCCGCCTTGGGCTGGCAAATAAAAGACACTCCTGAGGGTAGCGAATTGATCCCTCTGGATGATCGGTTAGCTGCCTAAGATTGATTACCCTTTTCGATCTGCAACAGGATGAAGCCAGCGGAATTCAATGCACTCGTCTAATACCGCAGGTATTCCCTTGAAAATTGAGGGGTATTTTGGCGCAATCCCAATGTCTTCCCAAACGAGACCTTTTCTTACTGGAATGTTAAGATTCCAACCACGAACAGCATCCGGTGTATTGAGAGAAGGGTATCTCCTCAGTCGCCGATAGGGTGTTAATAAATTGGTTCCCACCAGGGCCATCCACATTGGCATCCCAATGCTCCGAAATCTTGGATAATACTTCTTGATCTCCGCAAAGAAATCATTCCAATTGACGGGCATATCATCAGCAACCGGACTTATCCCTGTCCAACCTCTCTCAGCAACTGCGATAAGAATTCTGGCTGCATCTTCAACATGCAAATGCGCAAAATGGTTTGTTCCATTTCCAGGGAATAACACCAGCCCATTGCGTACCTGGTTGAACATCAAATCTCGGGCGCCGTAAACGTGCGGCAAGCGTAACAAAGCCAGGGCCATCCCAGACTGGTCGGCCATTTTCGACAATGCTGTTTCAGCTTCCAATTTTGCTCTTCCATAGCCTAACTTTGCATTGGCTACAGTATGTTGATCGATAGCATCTTCCTGACCTCGATAGACCAAGAGACTACTCGAATAAACGAAGCGCTGTACACCAGCGGAAATTGAAGCCTGCATCAGGGCGATTGAACCATCAACGATCGTGGGAAGCACCAAACTGTACTCCTCGAAAATCGCTCTAGCCCCGAGATGGATCACTGTGTCCACCCCCTGGACTGCTCGCGATAGACTCTCAGGGCTTTCAAGATCTGCTTGCACGAATTCTGCCTCCAACGACGATAATATTGCCGCCCTGAGAGGTCTGCGTACTAGTAGTCTGGGTTGGATACCTCTCTTCGAAAGTTGACGAGCAACTTCGAAGCCGATGAAACCTGTTGCCCCGGTAACCAGCACCTTGCCAATATCTTCAGTCATTTTCTCACCTATATTTTTCGTTCTAGCTAGAAACCCCTGCCAGTTCGATGAACTTGCCAGGGGTTTCTAATTAGCAGGATTTAGGATCTTGCCAAATTATCAAATCTATAGCGGCCAATCACGTAAGATACGTTCTGTTTCTTCAGAGTGCCCCGTCTCATCCCGAACCATATCTTCGAGTGCGACGACCAGGCCTTTATCCCCATAAGCGTCTGCTTCTGCTGCTCGCCGGGTGTAGTCTTTTCCCGCCTGCAGTTCATCTGCCAGAACGGCTTCTAACATCTCGCGATTGTTTTTTGCTTTAGGGACTGGTCTGGGAACAACGGTAGGTTCCCCACCCAGTGCGACGATTTTATTCGCTAGAAATTGGGCATGCAAAATTTCGTCTTGCACCTCGGCCAGGAAAAATTGGACCAGTTGCGGTCGGTAAGGCCCGGTTGCTTTGGCGGCATAGGTGATATATTGAATGATCGCGCTCAACTCGCCGGTTAGATCTTCATTTAGGTTTTTGATCAGTGTCTGTTTATCCATTTTATTATTTTCCATTCTATCGTCAAAAATTGACTCTCTAGCAATTTCTAGTGTAGCTCCCAAATCTGGGTATTACCACGAGATTCTTAGAAACTCATAAAGGTTTGACAAATTGTCCACATTTGAGAGTCTGATAATTTTATTCCGGTTGATACCCTTCCTGCTGGCTTATATCCATCGCCACCTTTGTGATCAGCACGCCATAGATCACCTTTGAAACGATGTCAGCTGTGGTGAAGATGATTTGGCGGGTGACAACACCTGCTGCTGTTGGCCATACTGCAGGGATGATGTATGCGATGGGATAAAAGGTCCAGAAAATGATAAAAATCCACCGGATGGCTTTCATCGTACCAACGGCGGGTTGGGGAAGGATTTGAATAGATTTTTCGATTTGAGTCCAGGTGAGATAAAGCAAGATTAGATAGAAAACGGTGCTCAAAGCGCCCCAAACCCATAGAGCTGTCACATTTGTGGCTTCGTAAAACTGGCCTACATAGCCAAGCAGGATCATAGCTACACCGGCACCTACGAAACCGAAGCTCAAGCGACGAGCGGCTAACCCGCTAATACCAAGGATGACCACCAATTGCAGCAGCAGCATGGGTACGTCGATCAGCCAGTTCAGATAGCGGAAACCGTTCGAGAAGACGCCATCACCGCGGACATAAGATCCGCTTTCTAGAACGAAGGTATTTTGCCAAATCAGGGATTGTGCCAGAAGCAGCAGAAAGGCTGACACCATTACAATTGCTCCGAGAATTGAGGCGACCTGATAACGGGGCGCAACGTTGCGGTATGTGGCGATAAAGTACACGAATCCACCGGCCATTGCAGCAAATCCAAGTACCAAAACTTGAGCGACGATTTGATACTCAACGATGCTGTAGCTGAGAAGGTTTTCGATATTCATTGTATTTTCTCCTATATGGTAAATGTTTTTGTTAGCGATACTATTTTCACTTTGCTATCGTATCCAACCACGTAAACGTAGAAGCTCCCAAAGACGGGGAGTGGAAACGAATTTCATATACTAATAATATCACTTATTTCATATATTGTCAATATAATATCTATATATTGAAGACATAATATTAATGTGATGGGTTTCACAAGAAATATTAATCCGCTAAAATAATATAGACAAAAGCACTTGTTTAGGGTCTCTTTAAGCACGAACCGCGTTCCTTATGCAACCGATGACGAAAAATAGGCATATTTTGAAGCCTAAAATGGGCAAAACAGGCAATTTGCAGGAGGAACGCGGTTCGTCGGCTGGGAATTTCATGCGGTGTACGGTAGAGAAAAAACAATTAGACAGTCGAAAGCCAATGTGATCGAGTTCGACTAACTCGCCAGGTAAATCGAGATGGCGGAGACAAGCACTCGGTCAAGGAAGGAGGTATATCACCAATGCGTTTCAGGTAGATCCAATAGTCCGTCCACAGCAACTGGCAAACCAGCCAGCGCGCACTTCAGGTTGGCATGCGAATCAACTCGTAACATCCAATCCTATTTTCGAGGAGAAATGATCATGAAGACAAACACTCGTCATACCCCAACAACCATCGGCTATCTGGTGCTTTCCTTCATCACCCTGGTAAGCCTGATATTCGGAGCAGGTGCTGCGCCCGCTACAGCCGCGCTGCCCGAAGCCAGCACCCAGGTCGCGCTTGACGATCTTGCCGCGCAGATCGCCGATGAAGTCGGTGTCGTCAAAACTGTGGTGGAGACTGACGCCGTGCCAGCCATCTTCGTTTTCGAAGAGCGGCATGACTCCGTGCTGGGCCAGGTCGAGATCGGCATTATGCTCAATCGGCTGTACACGGAGTACGACCTGCGTCACATCGGGTTGGAGGGCCATAGTGCTGGCGTCGGACCCCTGGGCCTGGACTGGGCGCACAGCGAGCCCTATTATCAGGCAGGAGAGCCCATCACCGGTCGCGAGGATGTGCTGGTGCAGCTGCTGCAGGATGGAGAGATCAGCAGCGCTGAGTTTCTGGGCCTCGTTTACCATGATGTGGTGGTGCATGGCATCGACGATCCTAATCTTTATGGGCTTGAAACACCGCCGGAGGCTTTCTACAGTCCGAACGATTACCTTTTCTACATTGCCTGGGCGGTGATGAGCGATGAAGATTACTCAGCCTTCATGGCGCTCTACGACGAGGAGAAATACGAGGAAGCCTTTGACTACGCCATGCAGACCAATGAGTTTACGGCTGAGATAAACGAGCGCATATCTGATAGGGTGGATGTGCTCTCGCTGGAGGGGTGGTTGCAGGTGCTCGACGAGTTAGCCGCCCAAGCAACGGAGGTGGGTGCCGACATCCCACCGGAGACCGAGGCCGGTTTGGCAGAATTGGGCAAATACCTCGAAGCCGGCTCGCAGCGCAGCGATGCGGCGGTGTCCTATATGCTGGCTCTGGCATCCGAATATCCAGAAGCGCCAATCGCTATGACGGTTGGCGCCGGGCACACGGAGCGCGTCGTCGAATTGCTGACCGAAGCCGGCGTCTCCTTCGCGGTGATCAGGGCACACTCCATGGAAGTCGAAAGCGCGGCTGGCCTGCTCTCACCGGAAGCGTACGATCGCAAATTGCAGGGGCGTTCTGTCGCTCCAGATGGAACCTTTAGCGCAATCCTGGACGGGCGGGACAAGAAGCCGCCGCCTACGGCCGATGGCCCGCGCATCAAAACCGAGGCTGTGATAAGACAAGTGCTGCAAGAGTTAGCCGAGCAAGCTGCCGATTTAAATAATGATGGAAGATCCTTCAATGAGATAAAAGCCCACCTCGAACTTGCAGTGGGAGACGATGATGTCGTCGGTATCAACGCTAGGTTGCCAAAAGGATCTAGTATAGAAATACTCGATGTAATCCCCGGCGACGATACCAATCCCAACCCGATTGTGATCATTGAGTTAAAGAATCAAACACCAGAAGGGGAGTTTAGGAGTAATCTTAAAATCCAACTGGTAAGCGGTGCGCAGGACAAACTTGATCAGAGCACCCCGCTGAAGGATCGCCTCGGTGGGGCATTGGATCAATTTACGGTAACGGGAACAGATCAGTTAATCACGGAGAGCCCTGATATTTCCGACATCAACACAGCCCCACGGCCACCGCAGTTGGTCTGCTCGAACACGCAGGTTACGGTCACACAATCGGGCGGGTAAATAGTGCGTCAGAGACCCCCACATTACTCAAGCACAGAGACTCTGCTGGCCTGGATAGGTTTTGGATAACACAGGAGAACACCTTTTGCGGCTGCGTTGCTCACAGTCTCCTTCATGCTGTACGATCAAAAACCAAGCGCTGGCCTCCCTCGGCTCAAAGCTCAGGGAGTCCAGCGCACACCCTCGGGCTTCAGCCTCGTGGTTAAGTGGCAAGATCAGCCCGGTCATAAAAGCCCGTATCCAAATCACTGGCATGGGACACGGATTCCACGGATGAACACGGATTTGGGCAGAATAATCAGAAAAAATCCGTGTTGATCCGTGTCCGAATAATGTGTATCTATGCCCGTCGTAAGTACTACGTAGGTTGGATTTCATACCCGACGCTGAATTTTCGGATTGGCTCTTAGTGAATATGTCATTGTGAGTAAACCCACAGCGCGTTTGGCGCTGCTCATACCGAAAGAAACACCGCCAAGTGTCACTGCGAGCGGAAGCGTGGCAGTCTCCCACTTATGGAAGAGATTGCCACACTCCACTATGTTCCGTTCGCAATGACACTAGTAAGTATCTTATTGACATTTGCCTATTGACCTAAAATATCAATCGTCCCGGCGGCCTCGACGGCCTTGAGCTGGGCCTGGCGGGCCATATCCGTGGCTGTAGCCAGGATGCGCAAAGCTTCTTCGGGGTTATGGAAGCCCATGCTGTTCTCGGCAGCGATGAAATCCCAGAAAAGTTGGGCTTCGCGGTGCAGCCGGCGGGCTTCGGTCAGCAAGGTCTCATCGACACCGCTTTCAACCGCAGCCGCCTCAATGGCCTGAATGGCGGCCACGAGGGCGTCTTCCGTGCCATCCATGGTCGCCCGAACCTGATTCTGGATGATCGCCACCCGGTTGGTTACATAGCCCACATCAGTATGGCATGCTCCGCAGGCAACTTCAGCGTTGAGCAGCGGGCTTTGGATATTGTGAGTTGAGAACTTGGCTGAGCCATCGCGGGTGTAAGGCATGTGGCAGTCTGCGCAGGCCACACCGGCATTATAGTGGGTGCTGTCCGCAATGAAGAACTCGTATTCAGGATGCTGGATCTTGATCATCGGCGCGCCGGATTGGGGATGCTCCCAATCCTTGAAATCAAGCGCAGCATAGTATGCGGAGATATCATCCACAGTGGTGCCGTCTACCCAGGGGAAAGTCAGGTATTTTCCTTCACCGGCGAAGTAGTATTCCACGTGGCAGTTTGCACAAACCACCGTGCGCATTTCCTGGCGAGTGAAATCGCGCCAATCCTTCCCCTGGGCTTCGAGGGCCTCTTCCAAAGCGGGGTTCGTGACGATCAGGCGCATGGTCTTCGCCTCGTGGCAGTTGGCGCAGCCAATCGGTTCTGAAATTTGCTCCCCTAATTCCATGAAGGGGGTCTGGTCAAAAGCGGCCATCCCCATTTGATCCCACAGGCTGGGATTGTCAGCAGCTTTGCAGGAGTAGCAGGTCCCGGGCGTTTTCTCGCCAACGCGCAGCGTCTCGCGCACATCGGTAAGGCTGTTAGCATGACCACGATCTTCTTTGTAATCTTTACTGAAACCATACCCGGCGAACAGGGTCACCAAACGGGGGTCGGCTTCGAGTTTTTGGTATGGCTCCGATCCGCCGTGGACAGTGCGGGTGTTGTTGGTTTCAGTTTTCAATAAAGTTGAGTACTGGTTTGGGAAGTTAATGCCCCATAGGGATGAGTCTGGCTCCATAGCGGCAATTTCAACCAGAGCTACAATTCCGCGCGCTGTGGTTTCTTGATTTCCAGTAAAGATCAAAACGCCGATCAACGCAGCAGCCAATACGATGATGATCCCTGTCAGGATCAGTGTAGTGGAGGTTTTTGTCATCAGTCATTCTCCTTATGCTGATATGGTAATAGCGATATGCCTCGTTCACCATGTGCAACAGTACGATGACATTCGAAGCAATATCGATCGAGGGGCATGGGGTTATCGAGCATCGTGGCGACCGTCTCAGCGTGACAACGCTCGCAATTCTCTTGCACGATCTCTCTGGAGCCTTCTTTTGCCCGGATTGCTCCGGGTATATCTCCGAACAGGAAAGCGGTCACATGGTGGTAGCCAGATTGGGCTTTGACAAGATATTTTGGAATGAGCGCATGCGGGGTATGGCAATCACCGCAGACTGCCCAATTGCTGTGCCCGCCGTGATACCAACTCTCGTACACCGCGTCCATAACATGACAATTGTTGCATGTCGTGGGGTTGTTCCCCAGGTAGGCTGTGAAGTCGGTTACATACATACCGACGAAGATCACTGCGGCTAAGGCAACAACTCCAATTAGGATAGGTATTTTCATAGGCAAAGCTCTCCTCTGTGTTTGCAGTTTGAATGATACCACTCCATCACAGAGTGTCCGTGACTTAAGTTACATTAATCACAAACTATTGGTAGATTACAGAACTACCCACAAAAATACGCAGATGCCCCCTCCAACAGCAGATGCGATGAAGTTGACCAGATCATTGTTCAACCAACTCCAGCCGCGGATTTGCATGGTTTGTGTTCCACAACTGTGGGAAGGGTGACGCTCGGTCTCTTTTTCGCAGGATGGGCAGTGGTAGATCGCCTGGACCGTGGCGCCTAACAACGAATCGAACAGGGATCCGCAGACTCCCCCGAGGGTGGCTGCCAGCAACAGGGTCCAGGAACCCACCCCGAGGTTGAATGCTGCTCCCACCAGCCCAACCAGCGCCGCGCCCCCTAAGGTTGCCAGAGTCCCAAAGAGAGAGATGCCCCCAGAGGTTCCCACCTCCACCACCTGACCATTGGTGATCAGCCGGGGTGGTTTGGGGTTGAGCACCCCAAGTTCCGTGGCCCAGGTGTCGGCGTTGACCGTTGCCATAGCTCCAGCATAAGCGATCCAGCCCCAGGTTTGGTTAGGGTCAAGGAGAAATATCAAAACAAGTATTGTTCCTATCCCATCATTGGCCAGCACTTGTGCCCAATCTCGCTGACTGCTCTTGGCGAATTTCTCGCCTAACTTCACTTTGCGGCTCTTGAAGGCTTTCGAGAGGCCACTTGAGGTAACGAAGAATGTCAGCAGCAGGGCTGCCCAGGGGAAGCCACCGATGCCGAAGATCAGCCCGCCTGATACAGCAGCCGCGATGGCCCCGCTACTCGACAGTGAACCAACCTTCCAGGCGAGCAGGGCGATCAATGCACCTGCGAAGAATCCGATGAGAATCTGCATAAATCTGTGGATAAACTGCGTTTTTTCTGTGGATAACTGGTGCAGCTTGTGGAAAAGTTATCCAGTTTGTAGGATAAAATGGATCGCCATTAAAAAGAGTATTCCAACCAGTACACTGGTGCTCCACAGCAGGTAAGCCCAGGGATGATTGTGATCACTGCGATAGAAGAACAAGCCTAAAGAGCTGTTTACCACGTAGGCGAAGAAACTGAATACAGGCAGGAACATGAGTTGGATGGCTGGTAGTGGGTCTCGCGGTTTGCCCAGGGCGGTGAATCCTAGCGATATTTGTGAGAGTCTTGGAATGGCGATGATGGCCCACACCAATGCTGCGATGCTGAGAGCAGCCCCCGTCAAGAGCAGAAGACGAGCTGGGATTGAACTCCATATGCGGGCGAATAGAAAGCTAGGCTGTATTGAAACAGCCTGGGAGGGGTTCAACGAACCCAATTCGATCAATTGTCCATATGCCTGGAGAAAGCCGTCCGGATCGCTGGGAGAGATCGCATATGCTTGGTTGGCAGTCCCGAGCAGGATGAGGCTGTTGCCTTGCGATGCCAGGAATTCCACTGCTCTGCCGTCCGGGAGATTGCGACTTCCTAAAATAGAGCCTGGCCAGCGTATGCGCGGCATTTGAAGAGGCACCTCGAGATCAGAGGCTGGACGGACCCAAAGGATCACGTTGGTAGGAACGGTCTCGATGCGCCAGCCCCATTGCAAGCGGACATGATCTCGTTCCAGCGTGTAATTGGCGTTTTGTAGGGTATACAGCCGGTAAACGAAAATGGGCACCAGGGGCACTGCCAGTAAAGCGGGCAGCAAATAGAACAGGAAGATCGGGCCTACCTGGGCATTGGTAGCTTGCCACAGCCCCCAAACACTGCCAGCGATCAAGAGCAGAATGGCAATCAGGTGGAAAAATGTTCCCGCTCTTCGGGGTGGGTAGAAGGTGTAAGTCTCGTCCACGAAAGCTATTTATACCATCGTTTTTGTGAACCTTGCATATCCAACTTCTTGACTGTATAATTCTTCAAACAAATGTTCTAACTGGATTGTAGCAGACCAACCTGGAAAGGAGAGGCTAGAAAAAGAGTGTGCGTGAGAGCGTACGCTCTCACACACTCTTTTCCTGGAATAGGTTGCTCATTGAAAGATACGCTTATGGCTTTAGATTTTCAGCAAGTACGTCAGCAAGTCATCGAGATGGGTGAAAACGCCCCCCAACGGGCGCAATATCTGCGTGAAAAACGCGCTGAAGCGCTTGAAATCTTGAATGAATTCGCCGCTGAGTTGAATGCCCTCCAGGTGAAGGTCGAGGCTGCCATCAGCGCCAATCCCAATTTGCGCTGCGCCATACCTAAAGACGAAAATCTTGATCATCGTCTTGAATGTCCATCCACCCCCGAAAAAGTCACCTTGCTGGCAGCGGATGGCTCTCAGATCAATCCTGATCGCCACGCATCGGTGGATTACTGCCTGGTCAATGTGGGGGCTATTCAAATGCGTCACGGCGAAGCCGATTCGCCATCCACTACGGTGAGCAGTCAATTGCTTTATGATGAAGAGATGTATATAGGTGACGGCCGCATTACTGAGCGTATGGTGGCCCTGATGCGTGACTTGCGTGAGCGTGTACTCCTGGCGGATTTGGCCAAAGATGTCGCTCCTCCTGTGATTACACTGACAGACGGCCCGCTGGAACTCTGGGTTGGTCACGAGGGGGCTTTGGAAGCTAGAGAATATGAGAAGCGCTTTATGCAATATCTGGGGGCTCTGCGTGAATTACATTCGATCGGGGCTACCACAGCCGGGTATATCGATAGGCCGCGCGGCGACTTGTTGGTACGGTTGTTAGAGATTGCTACACTTCCCAATGATGAACTGGATAAAGCCGGTCGCGAACATCGCCCTTATCGCGGTATCGCCGATGCTGACCTGTTTTATTTTCTCCTGGAACCTGGAGAACGATCAGCAGTCTTTGGCATTCAATCGCGCAACGCCGATCAATACACAGCCGAACTGGCGCTGCATTTCTTCTATCTTAACGTGGGGCGAGATGCAAAACATCCCTACCCGGTTCGAGTAGAAATCCCGGCCTGGGTAGCGAACGATGCTCAGAAGCTGGACGATCTCCACGCCATATTAGTGCAGCAGTGCCAGGTTCTCGGATCACGCACATACCCCTATTTGCTGCATCGCTCTCACGAGGTTGCCGTTGTCACGCAGGATGAGAAGAGACAGGTTGAGAATATGATCGCCCTCGAGCTGCGCCGCAGGGGAATGGCGTTTGATGGGGAATCTCAAAAGCAGGGGACGAAAGACGATAGTGGAAAAATAGGAAGGTATAAAGGATGACAGCGATTGAAATTGGACGCTTGCTTCGAGCAGGAACGACAGGCTTTGTGGTCGGCTGCCGAGTATCTCAGTTGGATGCGCCGACCTTTGGGGGGCTGGTGCGCGCTCCCTTGGGGGGTGATCAGCAGGTTTATGGGTTGATTCATGATATCCACATCGATGAGGATGGCATTGTGAGGCAGTTGGTTACTGCTGACCAGGTGGATGAGAATGTCATCGCGGATAATCGCGTCAACCGCAATGTGCCGGTCGAGATCAGCGTGCTGACAGTTGGTTATGCCCAAAATGGCCAGATCAAACACTTGCTGCCGCCGCGCCCTCCGCTGAGTTTGGATGTGATTTATCAATGCAGCGCTGAAGAATTAATCGCATTTACAGGTACCGGAAGGTTTGGGTATTTTAGACACCTCTTACGATCAAAAGACACACCGATTGGCGAATTGATCGCAGCCCATGTGGAGCAGGCTGGTCAGGCGCATATAGCCGCAGGCGATGAGCAATGGGTACAAGAAGCGATGGGCGAACTCATCGCGCTCCTGCGAGATGATTATCATACATTGATGACGGTTCTCGGCGCTGTGAGTGATACTCTACCTTCGTAATTAGTCACTGCTCGTTTCATTATTCTCACCACGAAGAACACAAAGGTTCACGAAGTATGGGAAAAATAGATCAATTTGGTGAACAGGTTTATTTGCCTATTCCACCCGGTGTTGAAAAGGTTGGTAAAGCTGTACTTGATGCAGCTTTCAAAGTTCATACAAGTTTAGGACCTGGATTGATGGAGAGCGCATATGAAGTTTGTCATGCTTATGAACTTCGACAATCTGGTTTACAAGTGCAAACTCAGGTGGTTTTACCAATTTCATATGAGGATGTGAAGATAGATGCTGGATATCGCATCGATATGCTTGTTAAGAATTGCGTCATTGTGGAATTAAAAGTTGTTGAAAAAATGACTCCATTGCATGAAGCTCAACTCTTGACATACATGAAATTGTCCAAGGTGCGATTGGGATTTTTGATCAACTTCAATGTTGTACTTCTGAAGTACGGAATCAAACGAATGGTTTTGTGATGATAAAAGCAGCTAAAATTTCCTTTGTGATACTTTGTGCTCTTTGTGGTAAATGATGAGGTTTTCAATGTTAAATCGTGATCAAATTGGGTATGTGATTGGTGGGGGGTTGAAGGATAGTTTTCGCGTTCGACTAGAAGTTCCCGCTCAAGAAGTACAGGAAGGCGCTTTTGTGGTCATCGCAAGTCCTCCCTGGAATTTCTATGGTTTGGTTACCGATATTCAGCTTGGTGCGACAGACCCTCGTTTTGCTGACGAGCAAAGCGAGCAGCGTTTTCCCTTAGAAATCGCCGGCCTTTTACATGGACAGACGCTATACACAAACTTGGAAGTTCTACCAGCGCTGATGTATGATGTTGGTCCCGAACCTGGCTCGCCAGAATATCAGCAGTGGATATCAGCCGTCGATGCCGGGCTGCGAGACGCTCCTCGCCCTCTGCCAGTTAAAACGGTTCCTCCCCATCATTCCAAGGTTTACCTGGCCAATGAAGGCGATATCGCCGAGATCTTCGGCAAAGAGAAGAAGGTCAACTTCGAGATCGGTTATACCCGCGAGCAAGGACATCCGGTGCGCGTCAATATGGAGAAATTCGTCCAGCGCTCTTCAGGGATCTTCGGTGCTACGGGGACTGGAAAATCTTTCCTGACTCGGATGGTGTTGGCCGGGCTGATCCACTACAATGCTGCCTCCGTGCTGATCTTCGATATGCATAATGAGTATGGTCTGGATGACACCGCTTCCGATACCGGGGAACGGGTGATCGGCTTGAAGACCAAGTTCCCGGCGCGGGTACGTGTGGTGGGTCTTGGCGGGGGGGCACAAATCCGCGGCCAGAACCCCGATTTCAACCTGGAGATCGCCATGCGCGATATCCGCTCAGCGGATATCGAACTGCTCTCCCGCGAACTCAATTTGCGTGAGACTACCCCTACTACCTTGGACGCGCTGATCAAGAGCTTTGGCGTTGAGAATTGGTTCAATGAATTCCGCCAGATGAAAATCGGCTCGTTCATCGAAACCGAAGACGGCAAGAAGATCCCCGCGCCGGATAGTGTAGCTGCCTGGGCCAATGCTGAAGGCGTCAATGTCATGGCCGCAGAAGGGTTGCACAGCAAACTGCGTCGGGTCTTCAACATGGAATATATCGTTGAGCAGCCTGCTACAGACAGTATCGAAGAGATTGTCAAAGCCCTGGAAGCTGGGCAGCATATCGTGCTCTCTTTTGGCAAACACGAAAGCGACCTGGATTACCTGCTGGTGAGTAACTTGCTAACACGCAAAATCCGTGAGCGCTGGGAATGGCGTACAAACACGTACCGCAGTTCGGGGAAGGGTGAGCCGCGTCCATTGGTCATTGTGCTGGAGGAAGCTCACAAATTACTCAACCGCGAGATGGCCCGGCAGACCACTTTCAGCACCATTGCCCGCGAGTTGCGCAAATACTACGTTACCTTGTTGATCATCGACCAACGACCCTCACAAATCTATGATGAAGTCATGTCCCAGTTGGGTACGCGCATTTCGGGATGGCTAGGAGATGAGGATGATATTCGCGCTGTGCTTTCAGGACTCTCAGGACGAGAATCCCTTCGGGGTATGTTAGCCCGCCTGCAACCGAAGGAAGAAGTCCTACTCCTCGGCTGGGGCGTTCCCATGCCCTTGCCAGTCCGCTCCCGTAGGTATGATGAGCTCTTCTGGAAAGAATTGCTGGGGGTGAGATCTAAGCAGAAATTTGATCCCGATCAGGCTGTGCGAGATTTGGGATATGATTAATTCGAAAATGTCACATTCGCGAGAACTTCCGAAAATAGGGGGTGGCACGCAAAGC
>CAZUSV010000051.1:12255-30453 GCA_964622645.1 uncultured Anaerolineales bacterium | reverse complement strand
AAAAAATGAATTTGTATTCCCCTTGCCAATGCCATTATTTGGGGGCCGGCGGGGTGCCCCCCACCCCGCCTGCCCCCAAATCTTGAAGCTACCCTGGCGATTCCTATAGAGACTACTTTTTTCTCGCCACCCGTTTAAAAAAACTGGTGGCAGAAAGTTCTGCCACCACTCGAAAACTCACTTAGGTTTACAATTCAAGCAATCTCAGGTTCAATCACACCATACTTGCCATCACGTCGTTTGTAGAGCACATTGATCTGTCCCGATCCCGCGTTGAGGAACAAGAAGAAATCTTCATGTCCCAGCAGTTCCATCTGATCGATGGCCTCCATCTCATCCATGGGAGTGAGGATAAAGTGTTTGCGACGTACGATCTCTGGACCCGCGTCCGCGTCTTCATCTTGGTCGGCGTCGATATCTGGGATCGCCTCTGCAGCGGTGATGCCATCGCCGCGATGGAGATAATGCTTGCCCTTGTAGCGTTTGATGCGCCGCTGGATCTTAGGGACAGCCATATCCAGCGCCGTAAAGATGTCGTCGGCGCGTTCTTCAGCGCGTAGGATAAAACCCTTACCGCGGATCGTAATTTGAGCCACATAACGATCTCCAGCATCACGGGCAGATTTGACATGAGCCAGGTCAACGCGCGCTTCGCTGATGTTATTGATATAGCGGTCTAATTTGCCAACCTTCTTGTCAACGTACTCCTCGATGCGCTCAGTTAGTTTCAGATCACGTACGAACAGTTTTACTTCTAGTGCCATCGCATACCTCCTATTTATTTAGTCTGGAACTGCCCTACCATTTGAGATTTTCATTTCGATTTACGCACCACGGGAAATCACGAATAACATCGAATGGCACAAATTTCACGAATTTTTTTAGTCTGCAATGTGACATTGTCAAGTTAACCAATCACAGTTAGTTCGATGTCAATACGGCACGTGCTATCGTCACTCCAAAAACGTTCTGCGCGCCAACCTGCCATAACGCCTCAGCACAGGCATCCAGCGTAGATCCGCTTGTGGCGACATCATCGACAACCAAAACTGCTTTTCCAGCAAATGCAGATCTCGTAGCTAAAAAAGCATCCTGAACATTCAGACGACGTTGATCAAGACTCAGATCAACCTGAGAGCGCGTATCGCGCCTGCGCTTGAGAGCCTGTTTGCGATACTTTATGCCCAGTCCAAAAGCTAAAGGTTTAGCCAATAAATCAGCCTGATTATAGCCGCGCTCTTGCTTTCTTTTCTTGCTGAGTGGTACTGGGACGACGACATCTAGACCCCACTGAAGATCGCTGACAAAGGCCACCATTGGCCGAATCAAAGCCTCGGCCAAGGCGACATCGCGTTTATATTTCACCTGATGTAAGGCCTCTCTGACTGGGCCCTCGAAGATGGCCCAAGATCTAATTGCAGTCAGCTTAGGGGGTGCATCGATACAGCGGGGACATCTTTCAGCTCCCGAGGTGGGCTGTCCACAATTCTTACAATAAGGGGGCTCGATCCGAACGGCATTCTCTTGACAATCCTGACACCAGCGCGCGCCAGGCGTACCACAACCCCCGCAGGTGGGCGGAAATAACCAATCTAGTGCCACCCAACTCCATCGATACAGTGAATGTCGAAACATCCCTAATCGCTGTCACTGCAAGGAGCGCTGTCGATAACCACGGGCCGACCTGCACGTAGAGGTACATGGCGTGGCATGCATGCCTGTGGCAGCGACGATGCAAACTCCCACGTGTGCGGGAGATGGCCACACTCCGCTCGCAGCGCTCTGCGCGCCTCTGGCGGCTTCGTTTGCAAAGACATCAAAATTAGCGTTGGATCAGAACATCGCGCCCAGAGCAGACTGCATCAACTGCACCGCCGCTGGGCCTAACAAAATAATCAAGAGAGATGGGAAGATCAACAAACCCATAGGGAAGAGCATCTTGATGGGCGCCTGCTGGGCTTTCTCTTCCGCGGCCTGACGCCTACGAATGCGCATTTGATCAGCCTGAATGCGCAATACCTTGGCCATACTGACACCCAGTTGCTCACTCTGAACGATAGCTGCAACAAAGCTGGTCAATTCTGGTATATCAACACGTTCAGACATGTCCTTCAAAGCATCCCGTCGCAGCTTACCTAACTGGATCTCACGCAACACCCTACCAAATGAAAGAGAGAGTTCATTATCCCACTTCTCGTTGACCTTGGCCATAGCACCATCGAAACCCAGCCCGGCTTCGACACATATGGTCAACAAATCCAGGGCATCCGGCAGTGCTTTCCGGACACCATCTTGTCGGCGAGTAATGCGGCTGTTCAACAAGAGTTGCGGCACATTAAATCCCAACACGGTAAACAGGGCGACGATCAATAATCTGCGACCCCAACTCCAATCTAAGCCGGTTATTGAAAGCACAAAAAACAGCAGCGCAGCAATACCAATAGAAGCACCAAATCGAGCCGCCCAAAATAGCGTCGGATCGAGACCACGCGGATTGCCAGCGAGTTCGATTTTTCGAGCAGTATCATCGAGCGCATTTTGAGGGGTGAAACGCAGGGCGATCTCACCAAACCTGCGCGCTACGGGGATGATGATCCGGTCTGTAATGGACTGAGACATCTCGATCTCTTCAAGGCTGGCGATCTCCCCTCGGCTAACAAATTCAGCCATTCTTTCCTGAAGGGCATCTTCGCTTCCCTGCCGATCCCGCACACCAACGACCACCAGAGTTATGGCCCCCACAACGATCACACCGACAAAAATCAAAATCAATGCAATATTCATGGTTTTACCCTTATCTGACTATACCTCGATATCCGCAATGCGCATCATCACAAAATAACCCATACCAACCAGGCACAAGGCTGAGCCAAAAATGGCGAATCCGCAATATATCGTTTCTGGTTGAAACACAGACATCACATATTCATTGTTGCCGAACCAGATGATGCTGGAGAGGATGAAAGGCAAGAGGGCCAAGAAACGTCCTGAATACATCACCTGCGCTGTGAGCACACGGATCTCGCCTTTGATGCGCACTCGCTCGCGGATGGTGTGGGCGATGGTATCCAAAATTTCAGCCAGGTTACCACCAACTTCGCGCTGAACATTGATTGCCGTAATCACCAAATCCAAATCCTCTGACGGAATTCGTCGCACGATGTTACCTAAGGCATCCTCCATCGAAATGCCAATCTGCATTTCCTGCACAACCCGCTTGAACTCATCTGAAAGAGGAGCGGGCATCTCTTTACTGACTGCCTCCATGGCTTGGGCAGTAGAGAAACCTGCCCGCAAACCGTTGACCATCAAACTGAGCATATCAGGCAACTGATCACTAAAGGATTCCAGACGTTTGCGTTTTTGTCTGTTGATATAAAATCTGGGCAAGAAAAATCCTATGATCGACCCAATGATTGCCGAAACAATCGACCGTCCCCCAAAAAACCAGGCTACAAAGGCTAGCCCGATCATCGCAATGACAATCAGGGCCAAGTATTCACCCGGTTTCAGCTTGACGTCAGCCTGAGCAAGGTTGCGCGCAACACCCCCTCCCCAATCTGTGCCCGCTACGCGAACGTTTACCCAATCAGATACCGCAGAGGCCCTCTCGTCGCTGGCTGCTTCTTGATAAATATCCTCACCGACATAGTCGGTGAGACGCTCCTCGACCAGCGACCTTTGTCCACTAAAGGAAACAACGACCCCTACGATTAGCAGGATAAAGATTAACGCTCCACCACCGATCAATACAAGATTCATGCTATTCTATCTCCACTCCGCTTAGTATCCACGCCGCGCCCCAACCCCAAAAATCGAGGGAGGCAGGTGAATGCCAGAAGCTTCAATCTGGCTGATAGCTTTCGGTCGCAACCCAGTTGGGCGCAACTCGCCAATCACTGCACCATCTTCGACACCACGCTGCTCGAAAGCAAAGATATCTGTCATTGTGATCACATCACCTTCCATACCACTAATCTCAGTGACATTGACCACCTTTCTGGTGCCGTCCCTCAAACGCTCCTGGTGGCAGACCAGGTCGATGGCGGAAGCAATTTGTTCTCGAATAGCGCGTACCGGCAAATCCATGCCAGCCATCAAGGCCATGGTTTCGATACGGGCCAGGGTATCCCGCGGGCTGTTGGAGTGGGCAGTAGTCATGGAACCATCATGGCCCGTATTCATAGCCTGCAACATATCCAGGGCTTCTTCGTCACGAATCTCACCTACGATGACGCGATCGGGCCTCATGCGCAGTGAGTTGACCACAAGTTGACGTATAGTAATTTCGCCCGTACCCTCAATATTGGGTGGGCGTGACTCAAGGGTTACCACATGTTCCTGGCGTAGTTGCAACTCAGCCGCGTTCTCTATGGTGACAATGCGCTCGTCGCTGGGGATGAATTGGGACAGAATATTCAAGAGGGTCGTCTTCCCCGAGCCAGTACCACCTGAAATGATGACATTCAAACGAGCCTCGACGCAAGCTTTCATAAATTGTAGTGCCTCTGGTGTCAGGCTGCCAAACTTAATCAACTGCTCTATTGTGATGGGATTCTTGGAGAATTTACGAATGGTTAGCGTTGGGCCGACTAAGGAAATAGGCGGGATGACGGCATTGACACGCGAGCCATCAGGCAGACGAGCATCTACATAGGGGCTGGATTCGTCCACCCGGCGGCCCAAGGGAGCCACAATGCGCTCGATAATGCGCATTACATGCTCGTCACTCTCGAAGGAAAGCGGGACGCGGTGGAGTTTGCCCCGTTTCTCGATGTAGATATTCTTGGGGCCGTTGACCATGATTTCGGTGATATCATCTTCTTCCAATAATCCTTGAAGTGGTCCAAATCCCAAGATCTCCGCTGCGATTTGCTCGAACAAACGATGCTTCTCCTGACGGGAGAGAACGATATTTTCTTCGGTAAGTACTTGTTCGAATAAATCCCGGATCGTCCCTCGAACCACCCCAACCTGAGTCACATCCGTAGTCGGATCCAACTCAGAAAGGAGTCGGTTTTGAACCCTGGTTTTAAGATCGAGGTATGTATCACGCTGAGCATCACCTTCGGGTGGTGCAACTCGCCGGGATTGCAAAGATTTCAAACTTCCCGGTTCACCCTCAACCGCCTGGCCCGATTGGCCTTGCTCAATTCGTCTCAATAAAGACATACATCACACATCCTGTCTACATACCATAAATAAATCTCGAATCGCCTAACTCAACGATTCATGTGCGGCCTCCAATTCCACAAGTTGGAGGCGGACAGTTTCAGCTAAGGACAGCAACGCTCTTGCGATAGGACGCTTCTTATCCCCTATCACGAATGGTGCGCCTCGGTTTATCGAGGGCAGCACTGCGCGCTCGTCCGTTGGAATAATCACAGATATTTCTTTGCGTAAGTTCTCACCGATAGATTCTGGCGTAATGGCGATACGCTTATCATGTTTGTTGAGAACAAACAGAATGCGCTCTCGCTCGATACCAATGACATCCGTCAGGTCAAGGAAGAGGCGTGCATCATTAATCGACGGGATATCTTGGTTGGCAACCAGAATAACCATTGAACTGGCATCGAAGGCACTCAAGACAATATCGGAAAGGGCAGACTCGGCATCTACAATCACGTAGGAGTACAATCTGCGCAGATATGCCAAAATCTGGCTATACTGCTCACCAGAAACATTTTCTGCTTGTTCGGGACGTTGGGGTGCAGCCAGGATCTTCACGCCTGTGTCACGGTGAGTGATCAAAACATCATCGATAATCTCTGTATCCAATTCGTCTGCTCTGGGTGCCAGATCGACGATGCTGTTCTTGCCGCGTTCATTCAACACAATGGTCAAGTCGCCAAACTGCAGATTGCCATCGACAACCACAACAGGCGTTTCAGCATTGTGCAAGGTAACCGCCAGATTGGTCGTAATTGTCGTGCACCCAACTCCACCCTTGGGACTAAAGACAACAATAACCTTGCCATAAGAAGCGCCTGGGTGACCAAACTCTGCACGCCCAGCCATAGCTGCCAAATCTGAAACAGGAATGGTCGCTTCAGCTTTCTGTTTCTCTTCATGAGCCATACGTCCTGCGCGACGCAGTGCTGCGATCAACTCGTCCACCATGGGAGGCTTTGTCAGGAAATCGCGCGCCCCTGCCAACATCGCCTGGCGCATATAATTTGGATCACTCTGAACAGAGAGAATAACAATTTGGATATGGGGGAGTTCTTTGAGAATATTCTCAGTCGCAGTGATGCCGTCCATATCTGGCATATTGATATCCATCAAGATGACATCGGGCGAAACATCTCTAGCTAGCTGGATACCTTCTCGTCCAGTGGTTGCAATCCCCGCTACTTCAAGATCACTTCCACACTGTAATAGCTTTCGAATATTTTCGCGAGTTTCACGTACATCGTCTACGATAATTACTCGAATAACATCGCCTTCTGCCATGCAAAATCTCCGAATGTATTACTGTTCAGTCTCTGATTGGCCGTTTGCCGAATCGGGAGGTACCAGCTCTTCAATACGAGGTGTCGTCCCATAAGGCAACTTGGCCGGCACTGGGATACTATAGACATCCAGCATGAACTGTAGGGTAGCTGCTTCTGTGGAGATAACCGAATCATCACCAGAGGCTCTCAGAGCAAGGGTTAATTCCGCACCACTGTAGAGCAGGTAATTCAACGTAACTGCATCTTGCGGGGTCACAATTATGGTGATCAAATCTGGGGGAGCTACTGGCGCAGGTTCTTGCTCTCCAGGAGCTACCTGAGCTTCTTGAGCCGCCTGGGCTGCTGGATCCACAGCAGCCCCTTCAGCAGCCGCCGCTGGACTCTCTTCAACGAGTGGGAAATCCCCCACCTGTAAAACCTGGACATCATACAATATCGTCTGGCTAACCAGGCGCGCCCTTTGGTCTTCTGAGGGGATAACATAAGCCAATTCATTAAGAATTGGATCGAGCTCTGTACGGCCGTAGATGGGCGAATCGGTACCACCAACAACCCTGATGGTAATATAGCTCTCCCCTGATTCTGGGTTCACAAAAGGTCCGGTCACACCACCAATATTATTGGGTAGTTTGGATTGAAATTCGCTATCAAGATCGATGAATAGCATTGTCGCAATCACACTAACATGGTCACCAGGTTTGGGAGCGTAAGCCACACTCGACAATCGGCTGATAGGAATCGATACAGCTACCTTGCCGCGCGGTATAGATAACGATGCCAACGAGCCGGTATCGGAAAGCTGATCCGCGGAATCCACCAACATACCAGCAGTTACGGGAATGCCAGAATCAAGATCAAACTTAGCTCGCCGACTAACTACAAGTGCCATATCTGTAAACATGCCCTCGATAACATTATCCCTAGGAAGTTCGATATATCCTAAGATGGCTTCGTTCAATACCGTCCCACGAGGTGTTGGTTGAGTGATCACGACAATCTCTACCAGATCAACAATTGGCGTTGGCTGAGGAGCTTCAGCAACATCGGCACCAGATGGTGCTGCTAAACGCTGGGAGATCACAAAAATCCCCCCTAAAACCAGAATCAAGATAGCTGCTAAGTAGAAGAAAATTCGTCCTCGACGCATGATAGCCTCCCAATCGTTGGCTAAATCATTAAATTTGATGCTGCCATCATTTGGTTCCCCAATCCTAAGAATAAATGATGTTCCAATTCAGACACACATAGGTCAATATGATACCTATAGTCTACCTGATAATTTGAATAATTTCCACCCTTGACCCATGAAAAATAGTTGTCTGTATTCATGCAAGATTTATGCCAATATGCAGCTTCTCGATTGTTAACCAAATAAGGTCCTGCCCCAATGTACAGGACCTTATTTGGTGATATAACGTCTTGAATGTCAATACTAGATGTTGCTAATTACGTTGCTAAAGACATTCCCAATGGCGGGGCCGAGCAGAGCAAGAATAACAATCACAACTACGGCTACTAAAACAAGAATCAACGCATACTCTACCAGACCTTGACCTTTTTCCTTCGGTGCAAACAACATAGCTTACGTCCTCCTTTCATGAAAGATTAGCTTTGGGTAAGCCAAACTCATTATAGCAAATCTGCACCAGAGATCAATAGAAAACCCTTACAGTTCTGTAAACACGGACTGGCTGGTTGCGCTAACCGGTATCTGGAACACAAAATATCCCCCTTTTCCAGCAATACTCTCGACCTGCATAAAGCCACCCAACATCTCGATGCGATCTTTAATAGCTTTGATCGAAATGCCCGATCCTGTGAAGATTTCATCAGCGTCGAAAGCCTGGCCATTATCTTCAAGTGAGACTTTGACATTGTTTTCGCCAATATTCAAGCTGATCTTGACTTTGTTGGCCTGAGACTGACGATGAGCAAACCCCAGTAAATCTTGCAGCGAGCGGAAAATGATTACTTCGATATAAGATTCCAGGCGACGTTCCAGGCCAGAGATTTTCAGATCGACCTGCACTTCAGTCTGATCTTTGAAGGCCTCCGTATAGCGCTTCAGCGTAGGTATCAAACCCAGATCGTCCAACATCATCGGGCGAAGCTCGAATACAAAGTTTCGTACTTGCTGGAAGGCAGAAGTGGCAGCCGTTTTTAGGGCAGCTAACTCTTCCCGGGCCTGATCTTGGTCTACATCGAAGAGGCGCATAGCAATTTCTGACTGCAAGATGAAATTCGACAAAGCCTGGGCGGGACCATCATGCATCTGGCGTGATAATCGCTGACGCTCCGCTTCCTGAGCTTGAATGATCGCTTCGATCATGCTGAATGCTTCTTTGTCGGCTTCTCCTTTAGGAGCACCTGCGCTATCGCCGACAAAATCTGTCACCCGTTCTAGAGAGCCGATGAAGTTCTCTAGATTCTTCTTGTCGCTGTTCAACCTATCGACCTGGCCGCGCATCAGAAACAAGCGCTGCTGCGCTACCATAGCTCCATCGTAAGCCTCACGGACCTCTAGGGGCAAAAGGGCATCCGATTGATGCTGAACTTTTTGCAAACGAGATACAACCGTTGAATTCCGCTCAGCTAATTTACTGACTTCAGCCTGGCTTTGCTGCAATTTGATTTCGACTTCTTTTAACTCCTGGTAGGCATCTTCGAGATCGCTTTCCAGATCATCTCTCAGCTTGTCCCAGGGACTTGATTCAGATGAATCTTGATCTACAAATACCATCCTAATCCACTCCTGAGCGTCTCATTTTCCCGGACTAATTCCCTGATCATACAGACGGAACCAGCCTCGACGCAAGGCATAAACCGCAGCTTGGGTGCGATCATCGACGCTCAATTTGCGCAATATAGAAGTTACATGGTTCTTAACCGTCTGATAACTTATCCCGAGTAATGCGGCAATCTCCTTATTGCTCATCCCCTGGGTCACATAAGACAATACTTCCATTTCCCTGTTCGACAAAGGATGAAGTGGTTCGCCAGGATCTCGGTGAGCCCCCAATTCATCCTCTAAATGCTTTTCAAGCCAGCTATTCAGCTCTCGTTCACCTAATACAGTCCCACTAACGACATATTTCCCATCACTAATATGCTTGACAACTTCCACTAATTCTTCAGGACGAATATCTTTCGGGCAGTAAGCTGCTGCGCCTGATCGCATAGCATGAATGATCTGTTCTAAATCGTCATATGCGGTTACCAAGAGGACTTTGGTTGGAAGATTTTCATCGCTCACGGCACGCGTCACTTGGAGGCCATTCATCCCCGGCAGGTTTACATCTAAGATGACTACCTGAGGCTGCTTATTCCTGATCAGCATTAAGGCCTCGTTCCCGTTTGAGGCCTCACCCACGACTTCGAAATCCTCCTCAAGGGAGATCGTATCCACAACTCCCTGTCGAAACAGTGGGTGGTCATCGACAATGGCAATTTTATATTTGTCCATAGTACCCTGCTTAGAATCTGATGAATAGGTAGTGCCAGTATAGCACAGGAGTACTATACAAGCAATAAAACTTAAGGAATTCTCCACTGGTAAATGGCCATATTTTCACCTCCGAGATCGCGGCTGTATGGCGAGTCGGTCTGGAAGATGGGAGTGAGAGGCGCTGTCAAGGTGGGATACCATCCTGGGAATGTGACAAGATAATCGGCACCTTGAGTATTCAGGTAATACCCAAGGCGTTCGCCATCCCAAAGAAGGGGGATCACTTCGGGAGAAATCAATCCAGCCAAATCTATCAACGGACGATCCGCGTAATATCCCAAAGCACCGATATCATGAGTGGCGATGAGGGCATCGTGGGGAGTGTTCTCAACAACCCAATGGGCCATTGTGACCATCTCGCTCTCGATTACGGCGACATCACGAGCATACGCCTGGGCACCGATCCACCAAAAGGCCAATAGGATCGCCGCGGTTGTAAATATCCAGGCTCTATTGAGCACTCGCAAGAGAAGCTCAGGTAGATTAGGTTGCACTATCCTTGCCAGACCTGCCAAGCCCCATAAGAAATAGATCGGCATCATGGGGATGAGATAACGTCCATGCTGATAAGTCACTGGTAGGCGCCAGGCATACATGATGGTATAGCCAACCATCCACAACCCAGAAAGCAGGACTCCCCATCGCCTCTGTTTAGCAGCCTCAACCAGGTTCCCGACAAAGCCAGGCAACAACAACGCGCCCACACCGATGAGTGGCAGTACAGCCTGGTCGAGCCAACGATCCCAAAACGGAACCTGATCAAGAAAGGAGTATTCGGCTTGTTTTGCAAAAAACGTAGTTGGCCACCAAGTCCCTGCTAGCTGGTAATTAAACAAAAGATAGGGTGCAAACAAAATTAGGAACCCAATGCCTATCAGAAGCAAGCTAGCGATCATTTTCCGCCAGGGCAAGCGCAGAACAAAAATATATAACCCTACTGGAGCAAGCAATGTAACCCCTTCAGGGCGCAACCACACACTCGATCCCATCAAGGCACCAATTCCCAGCCAAATCCACATGCTGAGGATGTTCCCTTCCTCTATGATGATCAGGCCGCCCAAGACGATCATCGCAAACAACGCAAAGAGTAATGTCTCCATTCCTGACCCCGCAGCCCATACCAGATGCCATTCCAACACTAAAAGCGCTCCAGCCCAAATTGACCATCCCTTGCGTTCTGGGCAAAGATGCCGAAAAATCCAAACCCCTGAAGTTCCACTTGCAAACAAGATCAGCCATCCTAAGAAAAAAGTCCAAGTATAGGGTCCCAGCCCAAAGGCATAGCCCAGAGACAGCAAAAAACCCCACAGTGGTCCTGTGGATCCGCCCGAGGGCTGCCCAGGAAGGAAGGCCCACTCTCCCCGCAAAGCCAGGTTGCGGGCGTAGGTTTGATGGATCCAGGCATCATCCAATGGGAAGCCTATGCGCAAAAACATGTGGCTGAATAGCAAGTAACCGCCCAAGGAGAATGCAGATAAAATTGCGAGGATCACGAATGTGCGTCGAGACATAGGTGGTGGGAAGTGGTTAGTGGAAAGTGGGAAGTGGGAAGTGGGAAGTTCGACAATATCATCTTACAGACGAGAAGCTCGATAAATTTTTTTTTTGGGGGGGGTGGCACGCAAAGCGGCTCCGCAGCCCTGCTACCCCCAATTTAGAGTAGCTATGGGTTCGTCATTATCTCAAATATGTATGTGTATTCGTCGCTCCAAAGCAGTGACAAAGCGGGAAATTGCTCAGGGTTTTCGTAGAGGTCATTCAATCCTTGCGGGTGATTGAATTCCAGAATTACATATTCCGCACCATAACGTTCAGCTGCGGCTAACAAGGTATTTTCGTCCCCATCAGGGATGACGATGCAAGGTCGACCGCTGGCCAGATAAAACCCAGGGGGATTATTTATCATCAACGTATCCTCTGGTGAGATCGGCAATTCATCCAGTACAGCGCTCAGCTGGCGATGGTATTCAAATCCATCACCCCAAGATTGACCGTTCTCTCCCCAGCCGATCACTCGCTGACCGACGATCAAAATCGTAAGCAAAAGGGTAAAGCCCACCAACGCCGAAGAAAAAACCTTGCGTGCCTGAACAATTTGCCAGCCTCGAACGCGGTTGCCCCAGGCGACAAAGCCATCCAGACCGACAGCAGCAAGCGCCCAAAGCAGCGGCTGTAGTGCCGCCCCGGAATGGAAGAAACCACCCCGGGAACCCGCAAATGGAAATACCAGGGTCATGGCAAGCAGGGTAACTAACCAGGCCAAAATGCCAACTGTCACACGCTGCTCTTCACGCAACTGCCAGCCGCCGATCAAGATCAAAGGAACTAAGAAGACGGATCCCTGCACCGCAATAAAAGTCTGCAGATTTTGTCCCAAGGCCCACAAACGCACTCGCAAGATATCCACCAACCCAGACGCCCACCAGTGCTCAAAACTTATTTCTGAAGCCGGATAGGCAAATAATTGATCATAGCCAGTGAACCACAATGCTTTGGTTCCACCAGGAGAAAATGGAGTTCCAAAGGCAAGCTGGTTACGAATGAGCCAGGGGGTGACGATGGTGAAGAATCCGATGAGAACGAACGCGAATCGTGAAGCGGGGAGCGTGAAGCGGGGAGCGTTTAGCGTTGAACGTTGGACGTTGGAGGAAGGGCGTTTCCTCGAATGGTAAAACGTCATCCCAAGAGCAACGAAAAGCCAAATTAACGCGTCGGCACGGGCGAGGTACATTAGCCCGGCAACTAGACCATAGAGGACATTTTTGGCGTTGCTCCCAACATCCAATGATGGCAAGATGAAGAATGAGCCCCCCAAGAGCATGTATACTCCGAAGCTATCGGTGGTGGGGAGATAAGGCAGATAATAAACTGAGAAGGCTGCCAACAAGCCTGCCAGAATCCCGGTGTGGCGTTTTCTAGTCAATGAGTAAGCCATCCCCGCAGTCAAAGGTGGGATCAAGCCAGCCAGAAAGATGAAGCCGATTTTTGCACTGCTAAATCCCATATGGCTCGTCAAAACCATTCCTGAAGCTGCCAGGAGAGAGGCCAGGGGCAGCCAGTATCCGTGAGAGGGATGTGGTATACCTTCAGGCGCATCTAGATAATTCCACAAGAATGGTTCGGTAAACCCCTCTCCTTTGGCGAGCTGCACCCCGGTAGCGTAATAATAATCAGCGTCCATATATCCTGGGGAGTCCTGAAAGGAGCTGACTACTACGGACACAACAATCCCTAATATGAATAGAAACAAATAATGACGATAATTCATGGGGAAGTCAATGGATACAAGGCGTAAACATCTCCAAACTCAAGGGGAGCCGGCAAGTCAGTGAGCAACTTTTCAAGGTGCGCCCAATCCACTGCCTGATAGCGGGTATCTTCTCGCTGGATGAAATCAGCCCCCTCCCGGTGATATAGCAGATGCGTGAAACCATGATCGCGCCAGCCTTTAAGAATAACATCGATATCATGACCACTGCGCACCTCTCGCACCCAACGATCAAGGATCTCATCAGGTGTGCATTTTGGGGTGCAATAAAAACCACGCGGTTCCCATAACATCAGCACCCGGCTGTCATCTGGTAGTTCGTCAATCGACTCCATCACCCAGGCATACCAGCCCAAATTAATGAGCAGATATTCCTCCCTGGTTGTAATCGAAAACAGGTATTGAGGGGCATTTTGGCGTAAAACTGCATGGCTTACTTTGACGAGATTCAAGCCCAGAACCAAGAGCACCAACAACCCCATCACACGCTCGATGCGCACGCCAGGGATCTTGATACCCCTCAACCCGTTGAACCCAGCCCCGGCGAGGAAAGCGAATGCTGGGAAAAGAGAAAAATACAAGCGGGTTTGGATGAGCAATCCTGAGAAGCGGCTTGCCAGCGCCCAAACTGCCAGCCCAACCCCAGAGATAATCAACCCAACCAGCAACGAGCAACGTTGATCTTCAGACCGTTGCCCCCAACCCACCCAGGCTAAGGCCCCTAGTGCCAACAATAATGGCCCGATGGAGGCATTGAATCCCGGAGTCCCATCTAGGCCTCGCAGCGTTGCGCCAAAGGGCAATAACAGGGCGTCCGTCCATGCCCCCCATATGGGCTGACCTTGATAAAAACCAAGCCGGAATTGATCGATCGCACCAGCAGGGTAAAAAAATGGGTAGAATGGGCTGCCAGTGGCGATCAGGTTTTTTATCCACCAGGGTGATGAAAGCAGAATCCCAGCAGTGCCAAACAGGAGCAAGTTGCGCAGCATCACGCTCAGAGTACTTTTACGTCCGAGCCAGGCGATCATCCCAAATCCGCAGACCAGTAATACACCGGCAGTGTACTTGGTCCCCAAGGCAAACCCGGCAAAAACTCCGGCCAGGATAATTTCGGTTCTACTTTGGTGATAAGCCCAACGTTCTATGGATGCAAGCAAAGCACAGCCAAACAGGACTGACATCCAATCAACATAACCCCAGGCCAACGATGATGCCGTTGTGAACCCTGCCAGCAGAGCGGCAGTGGCAATCCAGGCGGAAGGTGAGTCCAGCATACGGGATACAAAGCCGAACATACCTGTCAAGGCAACCAAGCCAAATACCCAGCCCAGTACCACAGCAGCCTGCACACCTGCCAAAGCCATCGTCCAGGTGTAGAGCATCTCGGCAACCTGGGGCATCCCCCAGAACATCATCCAGGGTAAATATGCTATTCGCCCAGCCTGCAGATAGGCGCGCGGTAGAGTGAGATGATAGACCAGAGCATCGAATTTCAATGGTGGGGCCAGGGCGGTGATCATTGTCGAAAGCAGAAGCAGACCAACGACCAGGGCAATTGCCCGCCCTACGAAGTCAGATTCTCCCCAGATTTGCCTGAATTCCCCCCAGTTTACCCACCACCCAAGCACATGCCGCCATAATAACACTCCCGGCACAATCAAGAGTAGCCACAGCAAACTGAGGCTCAATCCCAAGGTCGCGCCCAGGATCAGTACAACGATGCTCAGTATCCCCAGCCCCAGTGCGGCTTGCAATGCCAGGCGTCCCAGAGGGTGGTAGCCTCCAGCAGGATGGATCCAGGCTCCCAGGCCACCTGCCACGGACACCACACCCCATGCGGCGAGTAGTCGAAAGAAAGCACGCCCCAAGCCCAGCGCCAATTCCAGTGAAAAGGGCTTGTGCAGCACAAAATAAAGGCTGACGATTAGCGCCACCCAGGTCAGAGAAAGGATGGCCAGTAGAGTGTTTCGACGAGGTTTCACGAGTTCCTATTCGTTGGAATATTCATAGAGGCGCAGATCACCCCAGTTTGAGATTTCCTTGAGATTGGAGTGGCTGTTCAGCCACTGCAATTGAGGGTGAGTATCGTACCCCAGGGCTTGATACTCCTCGATGGCGCGCTGGAAGATCACCAGCCACACGCCTCTGGCATCCCCAACCGCAGCACTTATTTTGGGTTCCGCAAAAAAGCCCAGCACTTCTTGCGTAGCTGGAGCTAGGGTGTCTGCGCCGCTGCCCACAGGGTCGGCGAGATAGCGCTGTGGCAAATCCCGGTCGTAGTAAACCATGGGCAGCATGGTGAGCTTGTTGGAGTGCAGGATGACATCATCCTCAGATGAATGATCGGCAAGGTAGCCGTCCAGGTCAGCGTAAGGGGCATAAGGAAATCCCGCATAATTGACGTGGTTGTAAAATCCCATCAGCATCCCACCCACCAGCAACAGAAAGGCAGAGTATTGGATTGCTCTGGGCATACCCGTCCGACTCAATGCCCAACCCAACCACATCAAGAAGAGCAAGCCTGACGGTAACAAGGCCCGCTCGATGAAGACTGGCTGCCATTGAGAGAACGAGAACAACAACATGGGTGGCAGCAATGCCAGGTATAAAAACCACAGCCCTCCTCGAAAATCAACATCTGCTTGACGCCAGGCCTTCAGGGTTTGCCAGAAGCCTATTGCGACCACGAAGAAGGTTACAAAAAGCGCAATGGGCAGCCAGTTATCTGGCAGGGGCAAATTCGTGATGAAACTGAGTAATAAGGTCACCAGACGCGCTGGGGAGGGATGCTCGATCCAAAAACTCCCCTGGATTTTGGCAAATTGGGCGGGCAATCTCAGCATCCAGGGTAGGTAGAGCAGCAGAGCACCCAGGCTGCTGTATGCAACCGCGCGCAGGGAGCGCCAGTCCTTCACCCAGAGCGGGGTCAGCGCCAGCGGAACCAGGTAAAAGACTGCCAAATTATGGGTGTATTGTGCCAGAGCAGAACAAAGCCCAAAGAGCAGCCACCAACCCCAACCTCGTCTGTGCATCCCTTTCCATAAGGCATAGGTCGCCCCCATTAGCAGGAAGGTCATCAGGGCATACATGCGCACTTCCTGAGCGTAATGGATCTGGAATGGAGAAATCGCCACCAGGCCAGAAATCAACAGGCCGAAGTGCTCGTCAAAGAGGGTCTTCCCTAAAATGTAGGCCAGGGCCACGATCCCCATCCCAAATAACACAGAGAGGGCGCGCACGGCCAAGGGCGTCTCCCCAAGGGCATTCATCCACCCCCAAAGCAGGGTGTAGTAAAGGAGAGGGTGCTCCTCTGCCGCCTGACCAGATTCTCCCATGGTGCCCCGGTACATCGACATCGGGCCAGAGGAGGCAAATAGCACTGAAAAGGCCTCATCATACCAGAGCGGGCGCGCGGATATGGCCATCAGTCGCAGCAGCAGAGCGATGAGGATGACAAGAGTGAGCATCCAGCGATGTCGAGCAACTCTTGGTGGATGTTGATTTTTCAAACTACTCAATGAGATCTTCGATCGGCATCAGCGGTGGGCGGATAGACCACCAGCGTACCCACCATAACCCAAACAGGCAAAACAGTGGCAAAGGTAAATACATGGCAGGTTGCTCAAGATTGCCCTGGACAGTATCAACGAAGAGGAACCAAAGCCCCACTAAAAACAGAGCGATAAGCCCCCAGACAATCCATGTTCCAGCGCTGGGCCAGCGATATTCCAATACCTTAAAAATCATGAATAGCGCTGGCAGCATCATCACATAATTGGTCGTGGCTGTGCGCAAGACCAGGAAATTCGTCAGCACCAGGGTCATCAAGGCTGTCCAGGTAAACCAGTTACGGTCCTTTCCCCAGGCCAAAACCCATTCAACGATCAAATACACCCAGAAGAAAACCACCAGGATGAGATTTAGCTGTCTACTTATCCCCGGGATAGAGCTGGCCAGGATCGAGATCAGCGATCCAATGCGCTCGGTATAGTCAGGATATTCCATCAACTGCCAGATCATTTGCAGCGGCCAGTTGGGGACAAAGAACAAGGAAACCAGAAACAGCACCAACAGGCTGCCGAAAAACCCCCAATAGATGTTGAAGCGACGCTGGGAATATGCCCATATGAGCACAAAGGGAATGATCAGGTACGCCATTTGGGGTTTGGTGGTCGATAAGGCCAACAATAATCCTGCAAAACCATCCTGATCTCTATAGATAAGCAGCAATGCTCCAACAAGCAGCAAGGCTTCTATCCCTGCGAATTGACCGATAATGATGGTGCGTGCGCCGTGATACCAGAGGACGCTGAATAGGATCAATACTGCTACACGTAGGGGCGATATCCTCCAGCGGATCAAACGCAAACTCAAGATCGCCAGCGCAGCCAGGCTCAACTCTAGGAGGGTCATCCAGATTGCGCGCGCCGGAAGATATTCCAACAATCCAAAGGGGCCAAAGAACACCATCGAGGTCATGGGATAGACAAAGTGATTCTTGTCTTCTCCCTTGGAGACATCAGCAGGATGACCATAGATCATCTCCTGTGTAGCCAAGCTGACCGCTTCATCATAGGGGCTGAGACCCTCCATCAGCCATTTTCGGGCACCCATCCAGCGGGCCAGGAAATCATTGCCGCCAGGGTTCTGGACTGCGAAACGATAATTCGCCCAGGTCAATCCAGCCAGCCCCATAAGGACAACCAGAACCAGTGCTACAGTGAGGAACATTGAACGGTAGCGGTACACAGGATCTCCAAAAACATTAACACGAATATAATCGAATGTGACGAATTTTTATATTCGTGTTTAAAATATCAACCACAAAAACCAAGTATAACATCTTGAATATTTCAACTATCAGACGAGAAGCCCGAAAATAAGGGGGATGGGGGGGGGGGGGGGGGGGGGGGGGGCGCGCGGCCGCGGGGAGACGGGGAGGAGGGGTGGGGTGTGTGGGGGAT
>CAZUSV010000051.1:0-12245 GCA_964622645.1 uncultured Anaerolineales bacterium | reverse complement strand
CACGCTCTAAATTTGGGGGGTGGGGGGTGCTCCGCACCCCGGTCCCCCCTATTTTCGGAAGTTCTCGCGGAGTTGACATTGTCGAAAACTTTCAGAAGCGCTCAATAGGTTTCGGTAAGTTGCTGATAGACTTCGTTCGCAGATTCTGTTTCTCCCTCAGCGTGATACAAGTCAACCAAGGGCATCAGGCGCTCTACCATCTCAGGTGGGAGCGGTGGGCGGATCATCTGTGGCAGAATGTCGACAGGTAGGCTGCGGCGCTGGAATACGAACCAGGAATAAGGATCCCATCCTTTCGTGCCCCAGCCATAAATCGTGTAGTCGGTAAGAGCTTCATAGACTTGTCGGAAACGGATCAAAGCAGCTTCTGTATCTCCACGCAAATAGTCAAGCTCAGCCAGCGCTAATAGAGGGGCCACTTTTTCTTCATTCGTCAAGATTTTTTGGATCCATAAGGCGGCATGCAAATAACCCTCAGCTTGATCTGAATTCCCTCGAGCATGGGCAAGTTCAGAGAGTGCTAAATACAAGGCGACATTTTGATCGTCCTGCTCCCAAGCATTCTCCAATATCTCCTCGGCAGATGAATAATCACCCATGGCGATGGCACTGCGACCACGAGACACCAGGTCTACAGCAGTGGTGCTTTCAGAATGGGTCGCTTGCCAGGATGCCAACACTTCAGCACGCAGGGCTGTTCGGGGCCAAAAATCTGTCTCAGCAAGCTCGGACTCAAGCTCCAGGAGTTCGTTGTAGGCGCGGCGAGCATCGTCTTTGCGAGCCAGAGTCTCGGCATAAACACCCAGGTTCAACCAAAAGATAGGCACCTGGGGTTCGAGCTCGATGGCCTGGTTCAGATTCGAGAGCGCCAGGTCAAGATCTCCCGCCTGCCAATGCAGCGCCGCCAGATTGGCGTAATGCAAGGCATAGCCCGGCTCCAGAGCAATGCCTTGTTGTGTGAGTTCGATAGCCTGCTGTAAAGCGGCTCTATAGACCTCATCACCCTCAGCTGCCATGACGCCATAAGCATATCCACCTTGCAGCCAATAATGCGCCAGCCACGGATCATGTTTTATGGCTTGTTCAAATGCCAATGCAGCGCGCTGCCAATCCCCATCCAGAGCTGCATCGACAGCAGCCTCGTTATCCGCATAGGCTCGCAAAGAGTAGATGCTAAATCCAGTGATAAGTAAAGCGGGGACGAGCAGCCAAAGAACAGCGATTTTATTGGGTCGGCCAACTACTCGGCGCTGAATACCATCTCGATTCTGGCCAATCAACATGGCTAACAACACGGTTATCGTGATACCCACTGAAGCGTATGGCAAATGATTGTCTACCAGGGAATGGACGCCAAAACCGCCCAGAGCAGCAAGAATGGCGACCCATCGTACTCGTGCCTCTGTCGAGAGATCCAGGCGCGCAAGCCAAATCCTGCGAGCGACGATGAAAACGAAGATCAACAAGCCGGCCAACCCCAAGAGACCGCTTTCTGCTGCCAGAGTAAAAGGGATGCTGTGTGCGTGCAAATAGGGGCGACCAGGTGGCACAGCGTTGTATTCGATATAAGCCGAGGGGTATGTGCCCGGCCCAATGCCCACCCAGGGTGATGATTGGAAAGCCTTCCAGGCCGCGCCCCAAAAGGTCGTCCGGGAACTTAGGAGCGGCCCATGAGTGGCATCCCCTTGAAATTGCAGTGCCCTCCAAAATATCAGACCAAGAGGCGCAACAACTACCAAGACCAGCGCGCCAAGAGTCACAGGACGAGCGCGCAAATAGTCCCACATCTTCTGGCCCCATTCACGTGCCCGCTCAGATGCAAAACCCATCCAACCAACAACCAGAACAAAGATGGCCGCTAAATCTCCAAGGATGCCGCCACGCGAGGACGAAAAATAAACCACCACAAAAACACTCACCAATAATCCGCCTAAGGCAATTGAAGTTGATAACCTTCGAGATATCAATATCCGCCCGACGGAGATGGGGATCAAAATATCGACGAAAGCAGCCAAAAGATTTGCGTCGCCAAAGATGGCGTATAGACGATATTGGAAACCCGGTGCATAGGGCAGGCCTGCAAGCATGTTTTTCCAGAAGGAGTAGTCTCCCCAGAGTTGGAACAGAGCTAATCCCACAACGATCCCTCCGACGATCAAAAGCGTCTTTTCGATCAGTTCCACCGGCCATCCTTGACGCACTAAATCGTAAACATAATAAAACACCAAAATCAGTACACCATATATCACCAGGGATGGGAGACTGCGACGAATATCCTGCGAGAAGAGTACGGCGACAAATTGAGCTGCCATGAAGGCGATTATTCCCCACTCGATGCCAGTCAAAGCGATCTCTTTTCGCTGGGACAGCCGCTGGATGAGCCAAACGCCTAAAACTATTACGCCTACGCTGGTCGAGGCTACGTGTATGCGGAAATTGATCAGTCCGGTGACGGTGCCCGCTACTAAGATGATATAAGCCCATAGCAATATCAAACCCATTTCACGGAATAGATATTGCCTGCCAGGTGAGGTAGTAGGTTTGCTTTTATTCATATACTGGTGAGCCAAGAATTCACTCGGAGTAGTTTGCTTGGCGGTTGGATCACAGATTTCGCTGATTGAATTGATTACGCTGAAGTTAAATCTGCGAAATCATATGATCAGCGGCGCCAAAGGCGCGCCTATGGCGTCAACGTTCCATGCAGCTTGATCAGTACGCACCCTCTCTACGGAATACTACCCAAATCGTCTTGAACAAGATATACAGGTCGAGGCGGAGTGAATAGTTTTGCACGTAATACAGATCATCTTCTGTGTGCAGGTGCATGGGCTTATCGCTGCGACCATGCACCTGCCACCAGCCGGTAATTCCCTGAGGCACAGTAAAGCGTTTGCGCTGCCAGCGCTGGTACTTGGCCACTAAATGGGGTAGTTCTGGACGTGGTCCAACCAGGGACATATTGCCGCGGAGCACATTGAAGATCTGCGGCAGCTCGTCGAGGCTGGTGCGCCGCAAGAACTTCCCAATCCGAGTGACACGCGGATCATCGGGAAACTTGTGCAGCGGCCTACCCTGATCATCTTGCTTTTCAACCAGGTGCTGCATCTCTTCAGCACCTACGACCATCGTGCGGAATTTGTACATCTTAAAGAGACGGCCATTCTCGCCCAAGCGCGTCTGGCGGAAGATCACTGGACCGGGATCGTTGATCCAAACCGCCAGCGAAATCACCCCCATTAGCACTAAAACAAATGGCAGCAAGAGAATCGCAATGACCAAATCGAAAGCCCTTTTTGTCAGTCGCTGATAATCGTTTAGCGCGGGGGCGCGCAAATCTAGCAAAGGGATCCCGGCAAAATCTTCCACCCTGGCCTGGAAAAGGGTCAGCGAAAAATAATCCGGCACCACCCAGACTTTGATGGGAAGGTCATGTAACTCAACAATCAGCTGATTTGCACGTTCATAGGCATGACGAGGCAGGGCTAAGACTACGTCATCTATGGCTTGATTTGCAATCACTGCCCGGGCTTGATCGAGAGGGCCAATAATACTGTCATCAGCGGCGCGTTTCTGGGCATCATCATCCAGAAAGCCAATAAACTTCAAGCCAAAATAGGGGAACTGCTTCAACTGATCACTGACCTGACTGCCGACAGTGCCTGCCCCAATGATCAACACTCGTCGCGATTGCACACCGACGCGCTCGCGCCAATGGTAGAGTAACCGCACGATTACTCTCCAAATCAACAGATAGAGATATGCCTGAAAGCCAAACAACAAATAAAGAAGCCGGGATACTTCGCGATAGGAAAGATACAGCACCCCTGCCAAAGAGACAAATGCCACCCCAATAGCAATACTGAGATTGGTCAGCTCGTCGACAACCAGCAGATTGCGCCTACCATCATACACCGAAAGCAAAGTCATTACCCCAGACCACACCAGGACCGCTAGCACATAGACCATCGCAGGCATTAGAATTGGCGCATCGATCACTCGAACATACTCCAGCGGGTTGAACAACGGGCGGATATTCACAGCCAACGCCATCGCCAGTAAGACCAGCGCTGCATCGATCAAGATATACAAAATGGCTATATTTATTGTAAAGCGCCGCAACATGATCTGCCTCTAATTGCAATAGTTTATCACCTGACACCATTGATATAAGGCTTGAAAATGATGGCTCTTCAGGAATCGACGCGGGACCTTCCAGATTTAGGGGTGAACGGGGTGCTACGCACCCCGTTCACCCCTAAATCTGGAGGATTACCCCAACAATTCCTAGAGACCTAAAATGATCACGAATGGGTACGAATTCGGCAAATTTCACGAATAAAAGCATGTATAGTTTATTATCAAAGGATATTCTTGTCATTCGATCATTTTCGTGATCATTTTTTGTCAGGCAGCTAGTATTTTTTAATTCCAAACATTTGCGCGATCACCAGCAATGCGAAGTAAGGATACTCGGCATAACGCCGCCATAAACGGCCCGGTTCTGACAGCAACCGGAATATCCATTCCAGTCCGCTGCGCTGTATCCACCTGGGGGCTTGGGGTTTATTCCCCGAAAGGAAATCAAAGGCCGCTCCGACGCCGATCAGTACTGGCGCTGACAACCGTTCAAGATGAGATGACATCCATTTTTCTTGTTTGGGGGTGCTGATGCCCACCCAAACAATATCTGGATTGGCAATATTGATCTGCTCGCTGATCGAGCGGTCCTCGTCTTCAGTTAAATCTCTAAACGGGGGAGAGTGAACCCCGACAACCTCCAGATTTGGGAACTGCCCTTTCAATCTGGCGACCAAATTCGTTAGCACCTCAACCGTGCTTCCATAGAAGAAATGCCGCCAACCCATCGTCAAGGACATCTGGCATACGGCTTGCAGGAGATCAGGACCGTAAACCCGGTCGACATGGGAATGTCCACGCAGCTTGAGCAGCCAAACCACAGACATACCATCGGGCGTCGTCAAACCACTTTCATTAAATACCCTGCGCAACTCCAGGTCCCGCTGGCATTCCATGATCCCATGTGCTGGCGTCACACAAATATAGTTCGGTTGACGGCCTTCGATCCACCCCCTGATCTCACCCAGGGCTTGATCCATATTGATGGCGCTGACCTTCACGCCGAGAATATTCTCACGCCTATATTTGCCCATAATTTTACTCAATTTGGTGAGTTTGAACTAATAATTAGTTCTTGTAGTTGTGTCCAATACTCCAAGTTCTTGTCAAGTGCATATTTATTCACAAATTCATTCCTGGCATGTAAACGCATTCGTTTCTGCAACTCGACATCTGAAGCCAATACTTTTATCTGCTTAGCAAGATCAGTTGAATCCCCTGTCCGAAAAAAACGTCCGGTATGATCAGGTTTTATCATTTCTATGGCTGCACCAATATTGCTTGCCAATACTGGCGTCCCAACAGCAAATGCCTCAAGTATAGTCCTCGGCATACCCTCATACCATAAGGATGGAAAAACTAAAAACATTGCATTTTTCATTAGCTCGACAACACCATCACGAGACTGTCTATATAGATACTCAATAGCCGTATTGGAACAAACCTCATCTTCAACAACTCTTTGTAATGGGCCGTCACCGGCAATCTTCAGTTTGACCGTATCTCCCAATATTCTCCAAGCATCAAGCAAATCATAAATGCCTTTCTCCTCAGATAATCGCCCAATATACAAAACATAATTTCCAGCGCCTTCTCCTATTCCAGGATCAGGATAGACCGAGTTGGGTTTAATAAATATTTTTTCACTACAAAGCCCAGCCCGTTGATACAATTCTTTTGCAAATTCAGATAATGCAACAAACATATCCACCTTGCGATGCCATGTTTTCAATATCCGGTGAATAAAAAGCATGCAGGCAACGACCATGCTTGCCAAACGATTGTTGCGATAGCAAGCATGAAACACACCTGGCCAGGGAAAAAAGCGCCCAAGACAATCCTCACAGGGTCTATTATTTCGTAAAGCATACCCATTGAGACAGAATAGACGGTAGTTACGCAAGAATTGAATGACAGGGACACGCTCAGATTTCGCTGCATAATGTATCGACGGCGACAGAAGCGGGAAAAAATTCTGAACAATCACCAAGTCATAGTGATTCCCAGCAAGTATCTTTTTTACCTTCAAGTAAGATTCTTGTGACCAAATTGTATTGAATGCAATTTTCAGCAGTGATTGTTTAGTAATTACTTCATTATCCACTACATATTCGTCAACCAGATGTCCTTGTTGTTTCAACAATGACATTTCAACCGCATGACTCTGATCTTCTCCCCCGGCTACAAGGTACCGATTATGAAGAGCCAAAATTCTCATGAGTCTTTATTCGTGTTAGCTTCATACATTTACTTACGACGCAAGCGTGTTACAGAATTGATAAGGGGTTTGACATAGTAACTAATCCTCGATGCAAGTCTGGTGGTGGCAGGAAGAGAGTATTCACCCAATTGTTGTGTAACATTGCCTAATCCTAAATCAGCCTGAATATCTTCCGTTTGATCATTCAAAATCGCCCGCCATAAAAGTGCATGCTTTCGTGCATATTCCTGCCAAGTTAACGAATGAGCTGCCTGTATCCTTTTCATCCGCTCAGACTCGATTTGATTAAATATTTGAAGTAAGTCTGAAGAATCCCAAAAAGGGTATGTGATGCCATGGGGTATATCAACATGATAGCCTTGTGGGGTAACAATCGTTGGCACTCCGGCTGCTAAAGCATCTAACAATCCCAATGAGCCTTCATCCAATCCCATGTAAAGATAATAATCAAATTGCGGAACTATTTTTAAGAGCTGCTCATAATCCGCGACATAGTCATCGGAGCCTGAATAAAGCGAAACTTTCAAACCAGCTTGCTCAAGAATCGGAACAATGCCATCCCAGCCACTCCCAATAATCTTAAATTCAAATTGATCTAGTCTTTTTTTTCGAGCAAGCTCAACCAAGATAGCTTCCCTTTTACGCTTATCGGGATACAAATTAGTAGTCAAACCAATGGTGATTCTGCGAGGCTGGATCTTCAAGTCGCTCCCCGGAATAATAAAGCATAATCGTTCCCGAGAAATCCCTGAAGAAACCAGATTATTCAATGTATCAGAAGACATGCAAATTCCAACATCGGCAGTTTTTAAGGCAGTTTGAACCATTTTTCTGCGCCAAAAACTATCTACATGGGTAATAGAAAAGGTGCCCTTAGTTCGTTTTTCACCCTTACATACATGGTAAATACCCCAATGGTTAATATCCACATCGCCCGACGGGTAATCGCCTATTTCAGCGATTACTCCCCAATGTGGAAGGTTTTCCAACAACCGTTTTGCAAATTTTTCCAATACCCAGCCACGGCCTTCTGGTGGCAACACAATTCGCACGCTAATAGTCGGAATTTCGTTTTTCATTCAAATAATCCAAATTACACCAGAAACAACAATCTTCATGAAGCCTTTCCAACAACTAATACATTCCAGGTTTCGTCAGTAGGTTTTTGATCCAAATCCCTCACATCAGATATATGTACTAAATCCAATTTTGCTTGTCCCATAAAAAAGGCCAACTCTTGAGGGAAAAAATACCTCGTCAATTGGGTTTCATCGGTTTCATTTATTACCCGGGAATCGCTTATTCTCCAAATATGATAATGCACGCTGCTCAAATGGCGAAAGGTATCCAAAGACCCTGACGCTGCCCGAATTACTTGCCCATTCTCTATGGACATTATCTTTATGCGATCACTGGGTCGAATAGCCAGGACTGCCGGCCCATACCATACATCGCACACAAAAATACCGCCTGGCTTGAGATTTTTGCGCGCTGAAACCAAGGACGAAAAAACATCCGCATTCGTCGTTTGTAATCCCAAAACTGAAAACATCATAATTACAGCATCAAAATCTTGTTCCAAATCAAGATCTCGTGCATCACCTTGAAAGAATTCAATAGAGGTACACTTGGAAGATTGCAAACTACGCTGAACCTTTAACTTTGCATGCTCCAGCATACTATGTGAGCGATCTACACCAGTTACCTTGTACCCACGGTGCGCAAGAGGTATAGCATGGTTTCCTGTCCCACACCCTACATCCAAAATGGTTTTGACAGGAGAGTCACGATAACGAGCAAATATTACCTCCAACATATCGCATTCAGCAGCATAATCTTTATCACCATACAGAATATCGTACTCATCTGCATATCCTTGACCAAAACCCTGATCGCTCATGCCAGCACCTTCTGCACAGTTTCACATACCTTATTCAATTGCACATCGGTCATTGTCAGCCTTGACAGCAAATATAATCCGCGCCGGCTAACACGTTCCGCTTCGTCTGCAAATAATCTTCGACAGACTCGGATGTTTGTTCATTTAGTAGAAGTTCGCTTACAGGTATCATTGTGTACTAATCCTTTTGAGAAACTATTGGAAATATCAATATTCACTTAATGGCTCTGACAACCTGTAAGTATCCGTTTCGTAATCTTCACCACCCCGCGGCCCACGTGTGAATACCATGAACGCTGAATCCTCCAAAGCAGTCATGGCATGTCTTTCCATAAACCCCGTTTTAGCTAAATCGCCTTTTTCCAGAATGGTTGCAACCACCGGCCCATCAGGCATTTGAGTTAACATTTTCAATTTGCCTTCCAGAATGTATACCCATTGGTCGGTCTTTTTATGATAATGATTTCCTCGCGTACTTCCCTTGATCGATGTTATTAGAGTAACATAATCGATACTCTCCTTGATCATAATATCGGTAATTTCGCCGCGGTCGTCCTTTTGTGTGTATTGAATTTGATCTACTTTCATGAGTCTTCTCCAAAATATGGAAATGGCTATCTTCAAGGAATATCGGAAGCGTACAATTGACTTTATGGCAATCAACTACTCGCAAGAGAGTACAATCGGCGCCCTCAGTTTTCGGGAATCTCCGATTCTATTACTCGTGGATGAGGGATAGGGATAATAAACTTTCCTCCATTTTTTGTATACTCCTTCAGATTCTCCATTATCTCTTCTGCGAAATTCCATGCTAACAGCAGTGCGTAATCTGGTGACCGTTCAATCAGGTCATCATCCGATATGACAGGAATATGCGTCCCAGGAGTATATCTCCCAATTTTCAATGTAGATTTTTCTGAGATAAAATCCAATGTCTCAGTGCCAATCCGAGAGTAATTTAATAGCGTCATTCCTTTTGCAGGAGCACTTACACCAGCAATGCTCTTTCCATCATGCTTGAGTTGACGCAGTAGCCAAAGCAACTCTTGCCGATTTTGTTGAACATCCAAAGCAAACTTATTCAATGTCTCAATTTTGTGAATGCCGAATTCATCTTCACTCTCCACAAGTTCGCCTACAACTGAGGAAATGGGCATATTCCCAATTCGAGATACCCACACTCTAAACGAACCACCATGAATATCACGCTGCTGCACATCGACAACATCCATTTCATATTTCTTAAAGAATGGAAGAAGCGGTTTCACAGAGAGATAAGAGAGATGTTCATGATAAATTGTGTCATATTCTAGATTTTTTATTAGGTTGACGAAATAAGGAGCTTCAAAAATAAAAACACCATCATCCTTAAGCAAAATATTTACCGCCTGCATGAAAGCATCTAAATCATCTACATGAGCAAAAACATTCGTTGCGGTGATTACAGTAGCTTTCCCCATTTCTGCCAGGATGTGTGTCGCTATTTTAACTCCAAAAAATTCGTTCAGGGTTTCCACACCGCGTTTTTGCGCAATGAGAGCTATGTTGCTTGCAGGATCTACACCAAGAATTTTAGTGCCGTTCGATCTAAATGCTTCCAGTAAAACACCAACATTGCTGCCAACATCTACCACAAGATCATTTGGGCCCAGGCCCAGGCGTTCAGTTGTGGTTTTCGCAAATTCGGACCAATGGCGATACCCGGTCTTGGTTATGGACGATTCATAGGGATAATCATGTCTGTAGAGTACTTCAGGAGAGACGACATGGCTAAGTTGAGCCAGCCCACAATCAACACACAGCATAACTTCTAGAGGATAAAACAATACCGGCTCGTGCATCTGCTCTTTACGTCGAAACTGGTCAGATGGAGGGCAAAATCCCAAATCAAGGAATTGTTTCAAGTTTTCACTCTTACACATCCGGCAAAACATTTTTACTCCTTTCAAAAAGGTGTAATCTGAAATCTATATTTTGACCACTCCCGAATATAATCAACTATTTTTCTTTGAACAAATAACAATTCTGGTATTTTAAATAAGTATATAACAATTAGGTAATACATTGTTATCTGCAAAAACATAGCTAAAATAAGAATATACAAATCCCCTATGCTGCCACCCATAGTATATACACCAAACGCAGCTACCCCTGAAAGAATCGAGGCAAACGCTACCTGCATCAATACAATTGCAATTCTACCAATATTAACACCTTTAGAAATATAACTCATAAATAAGAATGATAATGCCACACCTAGTCCAGTAGTGCTTGTTGTTGCTAATGCTAAACCAGCTAAAGCCCACCTTGCAGAAAATAAATACCCTAAATACAAGTATGTAATCAATACGAGCATTTCTTGAGTAGCTGCCCAGAAAGTTCGCCCTGAGAAATAAAATCCTTTCGCAACAATATTTCCCAAACTATAAAAAACTAACGCCCCAGAAAGTATGAACAAGATACGAGAAACACTGGCAGTGTCTTGTTGACTAAAGGCACCCCTCTCGAAAACAGCTCTAACAAAGGGAGTGCCTAAAAAATAAAAAAAAGCGACAAAGGGAACTGAAGCCGCTAAAATCACAATCACACCAGTAGAGAAATATTTCCTCAACATCTGCAAATCTTTTTGTATCCATGCATTTGACATAAGTGGAAACAAAACTTTAGAAATACCTCCAGAAAGGATATTGGATAAGACTGTTATCATTTGCATACTGTACCCCAGAGAAGATACGCTACCCACAGGAAGCATTGAGGCATACCTTCTTTGGAATATTGTTACGGACTGATAAACAACTCCAGTAAAAATCAATGGGGCTGCGGTTGAAAGGAATTTATAAATGGAACGACTACGAAAACTGAATGAAGAGGGAAAGTTCTTTGTGATAGAGAATAAAAACAGAAAGGCAACAATTGACCCAGCCAGAAAACCATAAGCCAAACTATATATTCCAATTGTTTGATTGAAAATCAAAACGCAGATTAATGCTACAAGCGAATTAATCACGGTAGCAAGAGATGGAATTCCAAATTCATAGCGAGAATAGTAAAGACTACCCAACAACCCAGAAGCAATATTGAATACAATTGAAGGAAGAAGAATAATATACAAAGACGAGCCTAAACTTAGCGTCTTTGTAGAAACAGATGGAGCAATTAATCTAATTATGTTGCTAGAAAAAAAACTGCAAATAATCACTACGAATGATAAACCTACAATGGAAATAACAAATACATCTTTGGCAAATTGCCAAGATTTTTCAATGGATGTGTTTCTCACTTCAATAATCTTAGCTAAATAGACAGAAGGAAGCACCGTAATAAAAATCGAAACAATATAGGAAGGAATTGTCAGCGCAATTAAATAAGCGTCACGCTCCAGATTATTCCCATAATATTCAGCAACAATGATTTGAGTTAAAAAAGCAAGACCATAATTAAGTAAAGAAAACAAAGACACAAGTGCCACGGGTTTAACGGTCTTTACTTGATTTTGATCCATAATAAGTACGGCTCTTTGACCTATTAGCAAATTTGGTAACTGATTTTATGCAACCTTCCACAGGTGGCGCAGTTACTCCAACAATTCACTAGCATCCATCAAATCTAGCAACGCCTGAACGTCTGCTGCGCCTTGTTTGTCTCCCTGCAATGTATACCAATGAAGTAATCGCTCCAATGCCTCGTCCTGCCCTATGCCCATCTCAAAAGGAAGAAAACTGCTTACGAGGTCAAAGTGAAAACCATCCTGTCGATAAGCACCAATGTTGACGTCTCTATAATATCCGTACCCGAGAACCCATTGACGACTTTGCAATTCATCCACCAATTGCTCATAAAACTGCTGAGCTTCTTCGTCATCTCCCCGAGCTTCAGCCAGCAAACCTGAGAGCACCCAATAATCAAGGCCTTTTTCACCAGCCCATTTGCCCGTGATCAATAAACGCTGTACCTCTTCCCAACTAGCAGATTCATAGGCCTGCC
>CAZUSV010000050.1:0-30469 GCA_964622645.1 uncultured Anaerolineales bacterium | reverse complement strand
GTATATGAATTCTCGGACCTAAAATGATGGATGTCGGTCGACATCCCAACATCACATTACTGGCTTACTCAGAGATCGAAGACATATCCGGTTACGTGGGGAATTTCAAAGCGCGCATCCGCAAGAAAGCCCGTTATGTAGACGAGAATGAATGCACTTCCTGTGGTGATTGCGTGCTAGATTGCCCGGTTGTGGTTCCCGATGAATTCGAAATGGGCCTGGGCAGCCGCAAAGCCGTCTATATTCCCTTCCCCCAGGCAGTTCCTTCTTCCTATATCGTCAATGCGGATGAATGCCTGGGACAAAACCCGATTGCCTGCGGCAAATGTATCGAAGCCTGTGAGAAAGAGTGCATCGATTTCAGCATGCAAGATGAGATTATTAATATCGAAGTGGGTTCCATCGTCGTTGCCACCGGCATGGACGTTTACGACCCCACTACACTAGACGAATACGGCTACACACGCTACGACAACGTGGTCACCAGCATGGAGTTCGAACGCCTGATCAGCACGGGTGGCCCTTTAGAAGGCCATTTGGGCCGCCCCAGCGATTTGAAGAAACCAGAAAAGATCGGCTTCATCCAATGTGTGGGTTCGCGCACCAATGATCTGGAGCGGGGTAATCCTTATTGCTCGAATATTTGCTGCATGAACACTATCAAGGCTACCCAGTATCTCAAGGATAATTATCCTGATGTCGAATCCACAGTTTTCTACATGGATTTGCGCGCATTCGGAAAAGGCTTCGAAGAATTGCTCATGCGCAGCAAAGGTAATGGGGTGCGCTACGTGCGCGGATTGCCGGGAGATGTCTTCGAAGACCCTGAGAGCGGCAATTTGCGTCTGACCATCGAGAATACTACGGCTAACCGACTCGAAGATCACGAATTCGACATGCTGGTTTTGGCGGTAGGCTCCACCCCGGCGACTGATACGGAAGTCATCCGCCAGATGGTCAGCCTGTCGAAATCGCCCAGTGGGTTCTTGAAAGAAGCCCACCCCAAACTCAGGCCTGTGGATACCCCCACGAAAGGTGTCTTCATCTCTGGGGCTGCCGAAAGCCCCAAGGATGTGCGCGAGAGCGTCACCCAGGCCAGCGCGGCGGCTTCACGTGCCGGGATTCTGTTGAACAAAAGCAAATTGGCCGTTGAAGCCATCACCGCCGTGGTGGATGAAGATTTATGCAAGAAATGCGGCTTGTGTGCGCCAGTTTGCCCCTTCAGTGCAGTTTTATGGGAGAAGAAACAGGTTGCCCGCATCACCAGCGCGGCCTGCAATGGCTGTGGCACCTGTGCAGCCGAATGCAAATTTGGGGCCATCGAGATGCGCCACTTCTCCGATCAGGCCATTTACGCCCAGATCGATGCTATGTTGGAAGATGACCCCATGCATGCTGTGGTCACCTTTGCCTGCAATTGGTGTTCATATGCGGGCGCCGATACTGCCGGCGTCGGGCGCATGGCTTACCCACCCAATGCGCGCATCATCCGCACGATGTGCTCAGGCAGGGTCAGCACCGAGCATGTCTGGTATGCCTTTAGAAAAGGAGCCCCTGTTGTGCTGGTCTCCGGCTGCCATTATGTGGATTGCCACTATATCGATGCCAACCGCTCCACGATGCGCCGCCTGGATGGGTTGTGGGATGCCCTGGAAAGAGTGGGTACTCGTCCCGAACGTTTGCAACTGGAGTGGTGCTCAGCCGCCGAGGGCAGTCGCTGGCAAACCATCATGGAAGAAGCCGAGCGCAAACGTCAGGATGTTACATTGGAAGAAATCGAAGAGACTCGCCAGGCACTGGTGGAAGCAAAAGTCCCCGGTCCGCGCAATCCCAGGCCCAAAGACGAAAACCAGCCCGCTGATTACCACTGCTTGCGCTGCGATCATGAGTGGTTGGGCATCTATAATTCAAACACCGAGAGAATCTGCCCCCAATGCCGCTCCAACAGCATCCGCTGGTTGCGGAGTAAGCCAGTTAAAGTGTCGTAAACGACTGGAGTGGGAGAAAATATTATTCGATAAAGCCTGCGTTGCACAGGGTGCACTCAAAAGATGTAGAATCATTATCGTACTTGGCGACTGGAAGTCGCAGCAACATGTGCAAAGCCTGCCTCCGCAGGCTACAATCAGCCGCCGGAGGGCGGCTTCGCAGATGTTGCTGCAGATTCATCTGCCGGTTTCTATAACACTTGAGGGCATCTTTATTTCTGATACGCTTCGGGTTTAAGCTCTGCCACAAAGGGCAGCGTGCGGTGAGTGTCGGCGTAATCCAGGCCGTAACCCACCACCCAGACATCGGGTATGGCGAAGCCCAGATAATCGATGGGCACTTCCAAACCCTCACGCTTTTTCTCCAACAGTGTGCAGGTGCGCAGCGAAGCCGGCCCCCGTCCCTGCAGGGCGTGATACAAGTAATCCATGGTTTGGCCGCTATCGACGATATCCTCGACGATGATGACATGTTCATTGATGATGGGATCGCGCAGGTCCAACATCAAACGTACAGCCCCGCTGACCGCGCCAGATTTGCCGTAGCTAGATAAGGACATGAAGTCCACTACATGGGGGATGGTCAGGTGTCGGCACAGGTCTGCCAGGAAGATAAAAGCCCCTTTGAGAATGCCAATCAGATAGATGCGCTCAGCATCCGCATAATCGGCTGAGATTTGGGCGGCCAGCTCTTTGACTCGTTTCTGGATGTCCTCTTCGGATAAGATGATGCGGGCTAAATCGGGATGCAATTTTTCCATGGTTCTAATATTGATTCCTTTTGGGGAGTTTTCTTGGAGTTTAAACCATGAGAGGCGGTATTACAAGGTTTTATGCAATGTCTGCCTTATGAAGTGCAATTGCTCAATGGATCGCTATTATGGTAATAGTCCAGAGTAGTTCACCCACATCTTTTATCACGAATTTCTGCGAATGACACCAATGACACGAATGTTTTCTGAAAATCCCCTTCAATAGGGGAGCTTTACAACTGTTCCCCCCAGAATTGGGGGGTTAGGGGGGCAACTCAATATTCAACAATCTTGGGTAGTTTTTTGGCGTAGTCAATGGAAAATCGGGCTTCGGCGGGCAGCGTTGGGATGCCATCGAAGCCTGTGCGTGCGACAAATTCGACAATGTGCTCCAGGAATTTGACTGCGTCCCACTGGGCCATCTTCTCGATGCTGTCGATGCCGGCATCGACGTATAAGCGCGCCCGAATGCCTTTGATGCCGGGGATGCGTGCCAGGTCAGAGAGTTTGACCAACTCAAGAATGGCTTCTGCGGGAACCCCAGTTTGTGCTGCCAGGTTTGCCCGGTCTGCAGGGGTCTTCCCCGCGGAGAGCATTTGGTTGACATTATTGATACCGGCGCTGGAGAGTTTGGCAATGTGATCCTGGTCAACTCCGCGGAAATCTTTTAGGGGAAAGGGAGTGCGTTTGATGCGCTGCTGGCGCATCAAAGATGCGAATTTGCTCATATCATCGTTATGGCTGAAATCGTAATAATAGCTGATGGCCCACAGATGAGTTTTTGCTGAACCTTTGGGCTGCGACTCTACCCCGGCAACGAAGCGCTCGAGATCTTCGGGTCGGGCGTTTTCCAGGCTTATATCGACAAGGAATATCTCGAATTGTTCAACTAACTTGAGGCACCTGCTCACTGCGCTGGGAGATCTACCCCCTTTTTTGAGATATTTTTCGAAGGCTTTCTTGTCCATATATCATTTGATAGGACGCGCACAAGCGCGGCTAATTGTTCGACAATGTCAATTTCGCGAGAACTTCCGAAAATACAGGGGTACGGGGGTGCGGAGCACCCCCGTACCCTCCTATTTTCGGGCTTCTCGTCTGAAAGTTGACATCGTCAAGTTAGTCAATTGTCGGAGGTTTCATATTCAATACAGTAATGCTCTCTCGATATTTTACGCATGGAGTCCACGACCCTAAAGGACGTTTACAACCGCGACAGGTGTTTTCTCCCTGACGCTGCAAACAGTAGCTGTTGACAACATATTCGAACAGGCGCGCATTTCGGATAGCGAAAGCGATCTCTTCGGCGATCATCATCAAGGTGAGGCGCTCGTCTTCCGTGAAGTCAGCGCCCCCAGCTTTGTTGAGCACTTCCAACACACCGACCTTTTCATCTCCAGCGGTCAAGGGAATGGCGATCATATTGTGAGTTTGAAACCCGGATTTTGAGTCGAAGTTTTTGTAGAAGCGGGGATCATGCTGCACGTCATTGATGATCTCTGAATCCTGGCTTTCCAGCACTGCGCCTGCAATGCCCTGCCCAACGGGAAAGGTTGCTGCGTCGAGCACAGGTTTTGCTGGACCTTCGACCTGATAAAAATGGAAATGCTCTTTGTTCTCTCCCAGGAGTAGCACCGAGGCGGCCTGTGCTGAGGTGGTTTCCATACAGCAGTATAAAGCCGCCTTGAGCATATCGTGCAAACCCAATGGCTGGACGAGCATCGCGCTAACCGTGACATAGTTATTCAGGCGTCCAATCTGCTTTTTGAGTTCGGTTCTCTCTGAAAGCCCGCCGGCAAGCCTGCCTAAACAATCCATTAGTCCCTGCCAGCGATCATTGGATGCGGGAAGCTGATCCTCTTTTTGAAGCAGGCCAACCACCCCCAAACAGGAACCGTTCTCCTGCAGAGGATGCAGCACAAGTTTTGCCTGGGGTTTCCAATAGTCAGAAGAGGGCACAACAAGTGTTTGAATACTGTCTTGGTTTGCCAGTTGATCGAACTGTTTTGGAAGGAGGGCACTTAATTTTTCGATGTCTCCCTCAGGGAATCCTAAAGTCTCGAGGTATTCATTGGGGTGCAGATAAACCAGCGCTTCGTTTACATCAGCAAGGTGCGCTACTTCAGGAAGAACGCCCTCGGCGAATTGGGCTAGGTTCTCTGCTCGAATAGCCTTTTCATGAATGGAGATCAGCTGGTCGCTCAGGCTTACCTCCGGCGTGGTTCTATTTTCGTTGGACATGTGACTCTCCTAATAATATTCATGCAGGAATGGTAGCAATGGAGGAAACATACTGCGCATCGTCTCCTGAAGGTTTTCCGAAGGATTTCCCCAGCCGCGCAGCGCGAAGTCGCCGGGGTCGTGCGTGCCATATACAAGGGCGGATAGGGCGTTGATATTCAACGCACATTGAGCATGCTCTCCTTCGCTGACTTGCAGTATTCCATCGGCAGACTCGAACTGCCATACGCCGTCATTCCAGGAGCAGATAGGATCGCTAATCTGCGCAGTGAAGCTCCCCTCTTCCAATTGCATGCCGCCAATTTTTCCGATATCGAGCACGCGGCCTAAGGGGGGAATCCAGGCTGGTTCGGTTTGCACCTGCATATCGGCCAGCCAGGTTTCTGGGAGTTCAAAGGGCGGCAGCCAGATCTCGGCTTCATTGGCCTGGTCGATGTGACGCGCAATCCACTGCAGGAGCAAATACCTACCCAGACTGTTCTTATAATAAAAGCGTTGGGCGTGGAAATTGAACTTGGTGACTTGTTCCCCCTTGAGCGCATAGAGCATCAGCCCGATGGGTTCGCCATCCGCACGCGCCGTCGCAATCCAACTTTGATTGGCTTTTGCGGCAGCTTGATTGCCATGCTCGAATATCCCCATGCCGTGAAGGCGAGGTTGCATCTCATAGAGCCACTTGCGGTACTCTTCGTAGCCCTCACTGATCAAGACGATATCGACCTCCCCAGCTAGATCCCACTTGAGTAAAGGACGCAGTGTCGATGGGGAAATGCGTGTGATGCGCGGCTGCGGAAATGTAGCATACCCGAGGCGCTCGTAAAAAGATTCTCGAAAAGGGTAAAGACAGGTAAATGCCCAACCCTTGTCACGGACCGTGCCGAGTAATTCTGATAGCACCCGTCTGGAATACCCTTTGCGCCGGTGCGCTGGATGCGTGACCACGTTGAAAATACCGCTCATCTGGTAGATCGAGCCGCGCACGTTCTGTGTCAACGGCGTGCTGGCGGCTACCGCTGCAGGTATATCATCTTCGAATAATGCGAAGTAATCGATGCCCTTACGGCTCTTGATGATTTCGAAGCGTACCTCTTTGTCAGGGAAAGGTGGAGAAGCTCTGAATGCATAGCTGGACATCCAGTAGGCAACTTCGAGCATTTCGTCGCCGACAAGCGGCCTGATGGTGATCTTTGGCATTATGTATTGTCCCTTTGCAGAATTTCAAGCCATACTGCAATTATACTTTCTTTTGAGCTGTTCTATGTGCTTCAGTAGGTTGGGCTTAAGCAATCGCTGTGGACATTATCAGATTTAGGGTTATGGGGAGTTCTCCGCAATCCCCATAGCCCTAAGAAAGCGTCTGAAAAGTAAATTCTACCCGCCAGACCCCAGGGGTTTTGTCCATCAATGCAGTTCAAAAAGGTGTTTTGCAGCCTGTTTTATCAGTGGCAAAAGCATTCTTCTGGAAATCCCTGGGGTCTTTTCGGACAGTTTCTAAATCTAGAAGACTTCCTGGGTAATCCTAAAAGCGATTGGTTCACAGGGCTTTCTTAAAGTCGCGTTTCATGTGTCATTGCGAACTCAGCCCAGCGGAGTGTGGCAATCTCCTCGCAGAGTGGGAGATTGCTTCGTCGCCAAAAAGCGGCTCCTCGCAATGACATCTTAAGATTTTAAGAAAGCCCTGGATTGGTACATTGGCAGGATATCGTTGTAGAGTTTCTTGTGCTAGAATAAAACCGTGCCCTTTCTCTTGAGCGTCGGTGACGGGAGGTTCCCCATGAAGTTCAAACGATATCTATTGGTATTCCTGGTCGCTCTGCTTGTCCTGCTGGCTCCTGGTAATGCTGTCTTCGCGGAGTCATTTGGGCAGGATACACCTGTGGACCCCGAAGATACTATTCAGGTTGTACTGGTGTTGGATGTCTCCGATAGCATGAAACATCCTATCCTCTCGGATGATCTGCCGCAAGAATTATTGAGCCTCTCCGAGCAGATCAGCAGCATCGAAACGGACCCGCAGCTGGATGCGATCAACCAGGCCATTTCCGATGTGACCAATAACGCTGAGTTGCTCGCGGCTGATGAGGCCTGGCTGGCTGCCATCGACGCGCTGAACTCATGGTTTGTCGAGAACGAGTTTGGGGACAGCCTGGATAGTATCCGTGCTGAATTCGAGCGTTATCTGGCGATTTTAGGCTGCGATCCAAATCCCCAATTCACCTTGCAATTAGCCCTTTCGCAGACCATCGCCGAAATCGATTACTGGATCGACCAGGCTTGCAGTACCCAAGCGATTGGTTTTCAAGATAAACAGGCATTGCGGGATCTAGCCCCTTATTTGGGGAATCCTGACTATGTTCCTTTACGCGATGCATTTGTGGAAACCTTGATGGCGCGCAATGAAATCATGGAGACTCTGGAATATTTTGACCTGCTGGCACAGCGCGATCAATTCTATGCGGATGCCGAATATGAGCTGCTCAAGGGGAACTATGAAGCCATGATCGACGACCTGGGGATTCCCCGCAAGATCGATCTGGCTAAACTTGCTGCCAGGACGTTGTTAGATTTGTCGCGGCTGGATGAAACTGCAGGGCGCAGGATTTCGGTGGTGGGTTTGGTGATCTTTTCCACGGATTCGGTCCTGATCCAGGAATTGACCCCTGATCTGGATGCTGTGGAGGGGAAGATCATCCAGCTCGAGCCGCTGTTCCAGACCAATATCTACGCTGCGCTGGATGATGCCCTGGAGGAGTTGACCCGCAATGCCGATCCAGCCAAGCCAACGCTGGTGATCCTGCTCAGCGACGGCCATGCCAATGTCGGACCTGGACCAGACCAGATCCTGGCAGATATTCCGCTGCGTGCCAACGAGATGGATACCACCATTTGTACAGTGGGTATCGGGCCTACGGAAGCCCATGTAGATTGGCAATTGTTGCGCGGCCTGGCAGACGAAACTGAAGGTGAATATCTATTTGCCAAAAAGGGCGAAGAGCTGGTCAACTTCTTTGTGGCCTGCCGCCAGGGGATCGTTGGCGAGGTCGAACAGCTCACCGGCTATGTCAGCCCAGGTCAGGCATCGCAGCTCGACCCGGTTCCTGTGGCGGCGAATGTCTGCGAAATCAGCCTGGCGCTGAACTATGTCGCTGGTGATCCCCAGCTTGAAATTGTGGATCCCATCGGAGAATCGGTGATCATTGGGTATCCTAGGTTCACGGTTCAGTTGGGCGAGAACATCACCCTGTATACGTTGTTGAAACCCCTGGAGGGGGAGTGGGGGGTCACTGTGAGTAGTGGAGAAGGGGCTGAGGAAGATATCTTCTACAATATCGTGATTACCTCCAACGAGTGCCAGGAAGAACCAACGCCGGATGTGACTCCTACGCCTAGCCCGACACGCACACCCATCCCGGAGCCAGGGATTGTCGAACAGGCTACTCCCATTATTCCTCTTGCCGTTTTGGTGATTGTCGTGATGGGAATTTTCATTGTGATCACCCTCCGCCGTAGATAAAATGGTATACTGCCCTCAAAAAGGAATCCCCTCCATGAAAAACGGAGAGGATTCCTTTCATTATGGAAGCGATGACGAAATTCAGAAGGTACCTCTCAATCCTCGAATTTGAAGGAAACCTTCACCTTGGAACGGTAGGCGACCACTTTTCCGTCTTCGATTTGCATATCCATTGCAGTAATTTCGGCGATACGCAAATCTCGTAGGCTTTTAGCGGCCCTTTCGACCGCATTCGCGGCAGCTTTCTCCCATGATTCCGAACTGCTGCCGACCAACTCGATCACTTTGTAGATGCTGTCACTCATTGATCACTCTCCTTAAATCTGATATGGTGGGTTAAAGATATGCAGCCCTATTTTTTTTCGATGGTCAGGGCTGCGTTAAAGAATTGAGTATATCAACTGTACTGGAAATCTGTTCGCGAATCAAGCCCCTAATTATGATTGGATTGGGTCTTTGGCAATCCCCTCTGAGCAAAACCACGCCGCATACCCCCAAATCTGGGAGCTACCCCGGAGATTCCTAGAGATCCCTTGGACGAGAATAGCGCAAAAGTGTCGGTGGCCTTAGCAAATACCTTCCGAGATTTGTCATTCCGATGAGCCCTGCGTTCTTTGCAGGGTGAAGAGGAATCCCTGATAAGTTATTCCTTGGTCGCAAAGAGACGCTCCCGCGGAATGACAACCATGCGGTGGAGAAGCGCTCAGAGCGGTTTTTTCTATACCTTACCGACATTTTTGCGGTACACTCACCTTATTCCCTTGGACTTGTAAACCGGGTTGGCCATATTGTGCGGTATACTAGCTCTTTGAAATTTTCGTGATCATTCGATTAGAAGGAGACTTATTATATGAATGAAAGAAAAGCAAGCTGCGTACAATGTGAAAGGAATGGCGATGAAGTTCCTTTGATCCCTCTAAATTTCCAAGATAATCATTATTGGATTTGCCCGCAACACCTTCCAATTCTGATCCACAAACCACAGATGTTGGTTGGGAAATTGCCAGGGGTAGAGAACTTAGAAGCCGAGGGGCATGACCATCATTAGGGTCCAGGATCAAGTGTGAGGGAAGTATGGAAATCCACAAAATGGCTTCCAAAAAACGGGTCGCTCTGGTCGCTCACGATAATCAAAAAGATGACCTTTTAGAGTGGGCGCACTACAACCGTGATCTGCTTTCCCGGCATCAGCTTTATGCCACAGGCACTACGGGGGGCATCCTCGAGCAGGAGTTGGATTTGCCCATCAACAAGCTGCTCAGCGGCCCGATTGGCGGCGATCAGCAAATGGGCGCCAAAATCGCTGAGGGCCAAATCGATGTCCTGATCTTCTTCTGGGACCCGCTCGAAGCGCAGCCGCATGACCCTGATGTCAAAGCCTTGTTGCGCATGGCCCAGGTCTGGAATATCCCAGTGGCGACCAACCGCGCTTCGGCTGATTTCATGGTTTCTTCACCGCTGATGGAGGGAACTTACCAGAGACGCACCCCAGAGTTCAAAGGATAGCATTTTGCGGATTGAATTGAGGGGAATCGCACCTCTGGAGCTTCAAATCCAGGGGTGTTTTTTTGGATGTTCGCATCTGGAATTTGGCCTGGTTCACATTCTCATGGTGGATTCATATCTTGATGGTATTGTCAATAAATTACACTGAGAAGTTGAACTTTTTCTGAATTATTGAGCTTGATCAATGTATCTCCAAAAAGTTCAATTTCTTTGAATTCTTGATGAACCCAAAATCAGGAAAACCGGTTAATATTATACAAAAGCAGTCCAAATTAGTCAGAGTACGATACAGATGAACCTAAGACATCATTTGACATTCTTGTTGATCCTACTATTGAGCGCGTTTCTTGGCGCCTGTTCTGGGGGGAGAGCGACCCCAACCAGCACGCCAACACCCCTCGTGATCCTGGAACCCACTCCCAATCCCTATGTCGAAACCTTTGATGCGCTTTGGGCGACGATCGAAGCGCAATATATCTACGCCGAAGCGCTGAGTGCTGAATTACTGGCGATCAAAGGCCAGTACCAGATCAAAGTGCTATCAATGGTATCTGGAGATGAATTTGCCACCCTGCTCGATGAGATGCTGGCGGAATTTCCAGAAAATACGATCCGCTGGCAATCGCGCGCAGAGCGCTTAGAGAGTGAACTGGCCAGCGAGCAGAATGCCTACGAAGGCATTGGCGCATTTGTCAGCTTTCGGGCAGAACCTGAACCCCATATCGTCCTGGTCGAAGTGATGGCTGGCTCACCGGCAGAGGCGGTGGGACTTAAAGATCGCGATAGTATCTACGCCGTAGATAACTTTCCGGTCACTCTCGAAGAAGGTCTGGATACGGTGCAGCGCGTGCGCGGACCGGCGGACTCTGATGTGCTCCTGCGGGTAGCCTCTCCAGGAGCAGAACAGCGTGATGTGGTCGTCACCAGAGGGCAGGTCATCCCACAACCCAAACGCATGACCATGGATTTCATCCCTGGTACCGATGTGCTCTACGCCGAATTCCCGCGCATCGCCTATAGTGAAATGGGGTTCGAATTCTTCGCTATGTACCAATCGCTGGTCGAAACCAAAGCCATTCAGGGGATCATCCTCGATTTGAGAGTTTCCTCTGGGGCAGGCTGGCCTTTGGAACAGTTGTTGACCATGTTCACGAATGGAAAGGTCGGTGATACCTTGACGCGGGAGGGGAACTTCCCGGCGAATATTGTTGGTGAAGATTATTCTGGGTCTCAGGATGTGCCCCTGGTCATTTTGATTGGTCCGGACACCCTCGGCCAGGCAGAGATCTTTGCTGCCAGTATGCAAATCAATGGCCGCGCCACAGTGATGGGCTTGCCAACCACAGGGCTTGTTGAAGGCTCTGAGAGTTATCCCCTGCCGGATGGCTCCATTCTCACGCTGGCAACGTCGAGTTATGTTCTTGCCAATAACCAGCAGATCGGGATCCTTGGCGTTCAACCTGATATCCGTATTGATGCCTATTGGGAAACCCTCGACCCTGCGGATGATCTGGTTGTCGAAGCGGCGTTGGAATACTTGTTGGAGCAATAGAATACTCACCACAGAGACACAGAGATCGCAGAGGGTACATTTTTGGGAGATTCCCAAAGATAAATCAACTCATTATTTGTCGCACTCTGCGCACGCTGCGACTCTGTCTCTCTGGGAATCGCCGGTGTACCTTCAGATTTGGGGGTATGCGGTGTGCGTAGCACGCCGCATACCCCCAAATCTGGACATTACTACGGGAATCCCTAGAGACCCGCGACTCTGCGGTAAAGTTTTTTGAAAGGTTGTAGATTATGTGGTTGAAGAAAAAGTCAGGTGAAAACATTCGAGTTCATTGGTTAGTTGGTGTCTTGCTAATTTTGTCTGTGATATTGGCCTCCTGCGGTTCCTTGGGGAGCCGGCGTATGGAGCAGAGTCCCATGATGGCCAATCTTGAACGTAAATCTGGCCTGATCGTCTATGTGGGCGCGGATGGAAATATCTACACCATGGATCAGGCGGGCGGCAAACAGAAACAGATCACGGATGATGCGCGTTATGGTACTGCGGATGACCCTTCGGTGGTGGTGTATCAGACTCCCGCCTGGTCCTTTGATGGCAGCCAGTTAGCCTTCGTGGGGGTGAGCGGCACGCTGGGCAGTCTGGAAATTGAGACAGCCAGTCTTTTTACGGTTTCGCTGGATAATTTCGAGTTGGTCGAAACCTTCAAGAGCGATCAATTCTTTCCCTTTTACATGTCCTGGTCGCCAACCAATGACCAGATCGGCTTTCTGACCAATTCCAATTTTGGACAGGGGATGGCGCTTTACTCTGTTCCCAGCCAGGGCGGCGAAGCCATCATGCTGGACGCCGGGAGACCCTATTACTGGAGTTGGTCGCCAGATGGGCAACGCATTCTGGCTCATGCTGGGGGTCTCAACACGGCCACCGTTGAACGTATGTCCTTTTTGAATGTGGCTGATGCCACCGTCGAAGAAAGAGTGCTCAGCTTCACACCCTCTAATTTCCAGACCCCTGCCTGGACAGCGGATGGCGAACACGTACTCGTGGCTGTTGAAGTGCAGGGAGATAAATCGCTGGTGATGCTGGACAAGAACGGGCATCTGCAACAAACCCTGGCAACATTCGAGGGTGATATCGCCTTCACACTCGCCCCAGATGGCAGCAAAGTTGCCTGGATTTCAGGAACCAATCTCCAGCCAGGATTTCTGATGGGCCAACTCACCATTATGGATTTTGAAAATAATAACCAGATCATTGTCACGGGGGAAGAAAACGTGATGGCCTTTTTCTGGTCTCCGGACAGTGAACAACTCGCTTATTTCCCATTTCAAGTGATCAATGTCGCCCTTCCGGAAGAATCTGGCCAATCAGAATCTGTCCCGGTAGGAACTGTCAAAGCACGAGTGATGGATTTTGGTGGGAAGAATGTCGAATCGCGTGAAGTGACATATCCCTTCACACCCACGCGGGAATTCTTAAATATGTTGCAACTTTTCACCCAATTCCAGAAATCAGCCACGATCTGGTCACCGGATAGTCAAAACCTGGTGCTATCAGCACAACTGCCTCAGGGAGCACCGGTGATCTGGGTGGTGAGATCGAGTGGACGGTTGGAGCCGCGTTATCTTGTGAACGGCGTGCTGGCTTTTTGGTCGTGGGAATAAGGAGAATTGGGGGATTTTTCTGTCAAAATCGGTTCGAGTCCTACCCCCGCCACTAATCGAACTGCTTGATGGTATCCATAGGTTTTAAAAGAATGGAACCGATCTCGAGACGCTACTTGGGATGCAGGGAAGCGCGGAAGTAGATCAGTGCTTGATCATCCTGAACGGAGAAGTCTCAAGGCGGTTTCTGCAAGTATAGCAGCACCGATGGGCAGACAATTCTCATCGATGTCGAAACGCGGATCGTGATGGCGTCGTTCGTCTCCATCGATGCGGCACCCCAGGTAGAACATCGCTCCCGGGATATCTTCAATAAAGTAGCCGAAATCTTCAGAGCCCATCTCAGGTTTCGATGCTTTGATTTTATCTGCCCCGATCAAATTACTGGCCACTTCACCGATCAACGTCACCGTTTCTGGGTGGTTGTGCATGGGCGGATATCCCTCGATGATTGTAAGCTTATAATCTCCACCCAAGGCCTTGGCAACGCCCAGCGCCCTTTCGATTTCAGCATGGATCTCCTTTTGTACTTTCTTGCTTAGAAAGCGGATCGTCCCAGTGATTTCAACAGATTCTGGGATTACATTTTCGGCCATTCCGCCGTGGATCGAACCGATGCTGATCACTGCCGGGTCGAAAGGCCAAAGCCGCCTTGACACAATGCCATGGATGGCCTGGATAACATAGCTGCTAATGAAAACAGGATCGACGACTTTATGAGGGGTGGAACCATGCCCCCCTTTTCCGATGATCTTGGCATCAAAAGAATCTACACCCGCGCCAGCGTTTTCGACCGCCAGTTCTATGCAGCCCGTCTCCAAAGCTGAATAGACATGCAGGGCGATGGCGCTGGTAACTCCATCCAGCGCGCCATCCTCGATCATCCGAGGGGCACCGCTCAAGTTTTCATCGTCATCTGTTTCCTCGGCAGGTTGGAATAAGAAGCGCACAGTTCCGGGCAGATCCTCCGTGCTCAGCAGCGTAGCCGTGCCCAATGCAACAGCCACATGGGCATCGTGCCCGCAGGCGTGCATGACACCATCGTTCTGAGACTTGTATGGCACATCGTTGGCTTCCTGAATAGGCAGAGCATCCATGTCTGCCCGGATGGCTACGACTGGTTCTCCCGTACCCAGATCGGCCACCACGCCAGTCTTGCCAACTCCTGTTCGAACGCGATAGCCTAACTGGCCCATAATATCGGCGATCTTGGCTGCGGTGCGTGTTTCTTCGAAGCCCAGCTCGGGATGCATATGAATGTCACGCCGCCAGGCGGACATCTTTGATGAGAGTTCTTTGGCTTTTTCTAACATGATTCTCCTTCGTCTTGAATGGAAATGCGCTCAGCTTCTGACTGGGCTCGTGCTGCCATGTCCTCTCGCCCCGAGAGGTCCCAATCGATAAAAGAACCGCGTTCACATAATGAGGTGATCAAAATTTCCCCGGCACGCAAATAGTCAACTGTGTGCTTTTCTGCAACGAAATTGCGTTCTTCTTCCCTCACGTTGGCAATCACGTCAACAGCCAAGGAATCCGTATCGACCGAGAATCCACGCAGCACTCGTCGCACACTCGCCGCGATCTCATTGTCGCAGATCATCTGCGCGTAGGAGCCAGCAATACCAGCGCTCATTTCGCCGATACCGGAAAGCTCATCGGCTCCGGCGAGAGCCGGGAGGATAGCATTTAGGGAACGCTCGTACCCGCTTTGGATATCAAGGGTATGTGCATTGGTCGAAAGCCCATAGACATTTATGGGCAAATCATAACGGTGCCCAATTTGGACCGTCGCCGCCGATGCAATGCCCAATTCAATGCCACCCCACACTGAATTACCAGTCCGGGGCTCCATCATTGCCAGCCGGCCACAATAGATTACCGGCAGTCCAGGATTTGTGATTTTAACAATGACAATTGAAACCAGCACCTCAGCATTTTGCTGGATGAGCGCGCCGGCCAGTGAAAGCGGTGCAGTTGTTCCAGCGGTGGGACAAGGAAGTGGTCCAAATGGAATTCCCTGTCTGGCGATTTCAACCATCGAGTCAACCAGATCAGTCGGAAACGAAAGCGGGCTGACAGGTGAAACGCTCATGATGAGCTCTTGCTCAGCGAGGCCGATAACTCCGGCCATATCCGTGGCGAATTTGACTTCGTTTGCGGTTTGAACTCCCGGGCCTTGCAGTGGTTTGGCGGTGTGGGGTAAGGCGTAGCGATACATTGCCAGGGACATCAACTCTCCGGGAACATCTTGGGGAGTGAAGAAGGGTGTGATCGTGGTGGCCTGATCGAGAGAATCCAGCAAGCGAGTGGCATCGCGCACGTCTTGAACTGTAGCCGGGCGTGTTTTGCCGCTTCTAGGATCGTACACATCCCTGGCACCCCCTACGTTATGCCTAGTGTAGAGAGCCATCACCAATCACGATTTTTTCACCCGACCGGCCCATTGTATGTACTTCTTTGCCGCAATCTTGCAATACTTTCTCGACCAGTTCGTGGGAAAGCAGTACCCGGTCGTCCTTGATGGATGCGCCGCTCTCATAAAGCTGTGCTTTGATTTCGGGATGAGACAGGACAATACCTGTTTCACTCAACACACGCAGTGTAGCATGGTGGATGGCTTCAACATCTTCATCGGAAATGACTTTCCATTGTCTCATCAAAGTTGGTTTATCTCCGAGTAAGTGCCCGTAGAGTTCAAAAACCTCATACCAAGTATTCTACATCCAATCCTACCGACCTAATCTTTCGGTAGGGGAGGCAACTCATTCATCCCAAATTTTCTTGCAACTGCAGTTGTGATATCGCGCAATTCCTTCTTGACATCGTCTGACCTTTCGAAAGGTTGATATTTAGAAAGCAGTTCATCAACCCTGTCTCGTGCCCTATCCCAGGTGGATTTTGAGCCCTTTTTCTCCCATGCCTCCAATGTATCTCGGTCGATCACTTCCGAAGGGATATACAATTCCTTCCGGAACCATTTCAGCGTATGGGGATGCTTCAAATAGTCTCCCTTATGTCCTAGTTCCTGCATGACACCAAGGGCGATGGGTGTCTGGCGGCCGTCTATCCCGGCGATCAGGCGTTTCGCCATGCCAATGATCTCGGCGTCAATGACCAGTTTTTCGTAGCTCAAGCAGCTTTCATAGTCCATCATCCCAGCGCCGGAAATCATGTTAGCTCCCGCCAGGGCAGGAAAGAAGGCGCTCGATGATTCCAGCCCACATTGGGCGTCGACGATTTTCGCATCCGTCATTCCCAAATAGGCATGGGTGGGCATGCCTAATTCTTTACCCACTTGAATGAAGGCACAATTGATCATCCAGGTACCGATGGCGCCCATGGGAGTTGTCCCCTTGCGCATATCAAAGGTGGCAGGAGAGCCGCCCCACACAACCGGTGTGCCGGGGTTTGCCAACTGGTTGATGACTACGCCGCTCAGGCATTCTGCAGTATGCTGAACTACCGCACCAGCAAGCGTGACAACCGAAGTCGCACCGGCCATTGGCATGGAAATCAATTGGGCTGGCATGTTATTTTTGGCACAGTCGATCAAATTCTGACAAGTGATATCGCTCCATTTCAATGGCGGGGAAGGGCAGGCGTCAAAAATGGCGATTGGCTTTTCTGCCAATTCTTTTTCGCTTCCAGCCACGGCAACCAGCATATCCTTCATCGTCCACCAGGTATCTTTTTCAAAAGCGCCAGTGACGATAGGTTTTCTCATATAATTCAGCGCTAAATAAAGACGGTAAAGATCACCGATCTCCTCAGGCACATCAGTGGTGATGAAGGCAGTGCTTTGCGCATCCACCTGAGGAAGCATTTCCACAAGCTTGACGAAATTGACTAAATCCTCGGTGAGCGCCTGGCGTTGCCGTTGGGTTTCGCGATCCAGGATCGTGATTCCTCCTGAGCCAGGATCGAACTGAACACTATCTCCGCCATAATGAACTGCTTTTTCTCCATCTAAATCGTAGAGGTAGAATTCAGAAGGCCGTGATTCGAGGGCCTGTAGGGCAATCTTTTCCGGAATTTTGGCGATCTTGTTTTCCATATCGACCTTTGCACCTGCTTCAGCCAACAAAGCAAGCGCTTCATCATTGTGAACCAGGATCCCGGGGTTCATTAATAGAACAAATCCTTCTTCGAGGATTTGCTTGACAAGCTCATCGGAAAGAAGGTTCAGGTTTGGGCGCATCGTTGTTTCCTCCAAATATTTATTTATGTTTTTCATTCCAATGCGGGGAAAATTGCTTACTGGAGCTTCTCCTATGATTTAACGGAATTATATCAACTTTCGATTAACTCCATTAATTGAACATGATACACTGATTTTGGTATCAGCTGCCGACTATTGTGGTTGATCAATTTTGGCGGTAACAAATAGGAGCCTTCCAACGAAAATCCTAAGGAGGATTCTTTTGTCAGACCCCATCATTGTTTGCAAGGACGTACACACACGCCTGTTAGCAGGTGTTGATCTTTGGTGTCTTGTACGCCTTGGGCAAACCGGTTTGATGGAACTCTATTGAATATTCCCCGCCCGTTCAAACAAGTTTTCGAATCATTTCTTCCATCAGAGCCAGACCCTTGATCGTTTGTTGGATATCATAACCAAAACCCACCCGGATACCCTTACCCAGGCCAAACTGGTCGCCAGGGACCAGAAGTACGGATCTTTCCACGCGCAACTGGTCGATCAGGGTGGTCGAGTTGATTGGTAACTCGTATTCGAAATAGGCAATGGCACCTGCAACCGGGGGAGCATAGTGGAAGAGATGGCTGTATTCATTCAACCATTCTTCCAGCACGGGCAGGTTCGTCTGGATGATCCTACGGGTGCGCGCCAGGATTGCATCTCTCCGTACAGGTTCCATGGCAATAGCCCCCAGGCGGTCATTCAGTAATCCAGGAGTCAGGGTCAGGTAATCATGGTGGATCCAGACCTGCTCGATCAATTCCTTTGGCGCGACCACCCAGCCGATCCGCAAACCTGGCAGGCCGAAAGCTTTTGACAGGCCGGAAGTCACCACAACTTTCTCGTAACGTCCCCAGAAGGTAGGAGACATATCCCCCTCGACCTCAGCACCGCGGTAGATCTCATCAGCCAGGATCCAGGCGTCTACTTTGCGTGCAGCATCAACAACAACAGCCATTTCATCTTCGGTTAAGACCGCACCAGTCGGATTGTTTGGATTGGTAACCAGGATCACATTTGTGTCTGGCTTCACCGCCTGTCTGAACTCATCGACATCCAGCGCCCAGCGCTTCCCCCCGTTTTCTTCTCGCAAAACCAGATGGAAGATATCCACGCTCTCTGCATAGGCTCGGCCAATTCCCCAGCCTTGCATATAATTGGGCAGCATGTAAGCAAACCGTTTTCCTTTTTCGAGCAGGGTCCACAGGGTCATGTAATTGGCTTCTGAGCCACCGTTGCTGACCGTGATATTGGAAGGATCACAATCTGGGTAAAATTGAGCGATGCGTTCTCGCAATAAAGGCGAACCGTCCGATTCGCAGTACAAAAGTCCATGATTGAGAAATTTCTCCTGCTCCCCCTGGCCATCGAGAAGTTCTGACAACTTAAGGGGTAAAACGCCGCTTTCAGAAAGATTGAAATCGACGAAATGCTCATACAGGCACTGCATGCGTTCCATTTCAAATTTGTCGATATGCATGATCTAATCCTCTCCCAAGAATAATCAGACCTCAATGGAAGTTCCCAGCCCGCGGGAAATCGCTATCTGATAAGTCAGCACCGCGATGGTGGTATCCTGGACACCCACCCCAGTTAGGTCGCAAATGGTGATCTCTTGATCATTTTGCCTGCCGGTCTTGCTGCCAGAGGTCAACTCACCGATCTCTGTAATAACACTATCTTCTGACAGGACGCCTTCCTTCAGCGCATGATTCAGTTCGCCCAGTTTGAAACACTGGCTTTTCCTGTCACATACGATCCGGTCAGCTTTCCCCAGCACATCCGCAAACAACTCCTGTTTGTGTTCACCATCAGCACCCACGGCAGTGATGTGCATACCAGCCTGCAGCCATGCTGCTTTTGCATAAGGCTGCCGCGCAGGCGTGGTGGTTGCTACAAACTGGGATTGGCGGAAGACCTCTTCCGGGCTGTCCGTTATAATCACTTCCACTCCCAGTTCTTTTGTCATCTCTGAAGCATAATGCTCGGCACAATCAGGATTGATGTCGTACACCATCAGGTGTTTGAAGTCCCGAACCAGCCGCAGGCTTCGGATCTGGAAACGCCCCTGGACACCCGCCCCGATCACCCCGGCGGTCGTTATCTGTGCTGGCGCCAGGTGTTGGGCTGCGATCGCTCCAGCGATACCGGTTCGCAGGTCGGTCAGGTAGCCATTATCGAGAAAAATTGCTTCGAGGACACCGGTCTTGGCGCTCATCAACACCATCATCCCGCTTCCGAAGGGCAGCCCCATGGCCGGGTTGCCAAGAAATCCTGAAGCAATTTTAATGGCAAAGTGGTCCAACCCTTGGATATAGGCGGTCTTGATGTCCACCTCTCCCTGGTTGGCTTCTACATCCACGCGGATGATCGGCGGCAAACTAACCACCCCTTCCGCAAGGCGCGTGAATCCCAGGGCAACCGCATCAACAGCCTGCTCCTCTATGCCAACGCATTCCCGAATTTCGTCTTCTCTTAAGAGGGTTACTTTCATGTATAATCCTCACTAGAATTCTTTGTTTTGTCCCGAATAACGAACGAACTATCTTATCGATTTAATTCTGGTAGACCTCCACTGACGGAATGAATAATGTATTCCGGGTTTACGAGAACAGGTCCTGGATACACAGAAATTCCCGGTGTTTTGTCTGATCAAGCTGGCGGAAAGTATTCCCTAAATATTTTCTGTCAGGCGCCATCGCTGTCAACAAGTTGGGACAAATTTGATTATACTACCGACCGATAGAAGAATAGCCGGTTTGGGAGCCATAACTGTGAAGGAGCGTGGTTATGGAAAATGAATATCCGATCGTCAACACCCATAATGAATGGGACCCCCTGGAGGAGATCATCGTTGGAGTCGTAGAAGGCGCTACGGTCCCTCCCTGGGAAACTGTCACCCCGGCCGTTGTACATCACGAACACCTGCTGGATTTCTATCGCCAAAAGGGGGGTCAACCCTGGCCCCAGGACCTCTTAGATGCCGCCCAAAAAGATATCGATGAGTTCGTCCACATCCTGGAGGCAGAGGGAGTAACCGTGCGCCGTCCTTCCAGCTATGATACGAGTAAATCCTTCTCAACACCTGATTTTGAGAGCCAGAGCAGTTGTGGTGCATTGATGCCCCGGGACGTTCTGCTGGTGATTGGGGATCAGATCATCGAAGCGCCCATGGGATGGCGCTCACGTTATCATGAGACCCACGCCTACAAAGCGTTGTGCAAGGAATATTTCCAGCAGGGTGCCCGTTGGGTTTCGGCCCCCCGGCCGCAGTTGAGCGAGGCTTCATACAAGCAGGATTTCGTGCCGCCCGAAGAAGATGAAGCGATGCGCACGATCCTCACCGAATTCGAGCCGCTCTTTGATGCCGCAGATGTCATCAAATGCGGTAAGGATATCTTTGTCGCCCAGAGCAGCTGCTGCAACCGCGCCGGAATTGACTGGCTACAGCGTCATCTGGGTGATGACTATACAGTCCATGAAGTCGAAGTGTTCGATACCCATCCCATGCATATCGACGCCACATTTTATCCCCTGACGCCGGGAAAGCTGCTCATCAATCCTGAACGGGTCAGAAAGGTCCCCGAGATCTTCGAGAAGAGCGGCTGGGATATCCTGATTTGCCCTGAGCCCAATATGCCGGACAGTCATCCCATGTACACCTGCAGCAAGTGGTTGAATATGAACGTGGTCATGCTCGATGAGCAGAGGGTGATTGTTTCCAAAGGCGAAGATAATCTAATCCGCCTCTTCAAAGACTGGGGCTTCAAAACCATCCAATGCAATTTCTATCATTTTGAATCCATCGCTGGCGGTCTGCATTGTGCCACAGTGGACATCCGCAGACGTGGTGATCTCCAATCCTATTTCTAGGAAAAGCAGCCTTATGGATGAAAGATATTCGATCCTCTTTGAACCGGTGAAAATTGGCCCCGTGGTGGCGCCCAATCGCTTTTATCAGGCGCCGCACTGCAATGGCATGGGCTACCGCATGCCAAAAGCGCTGGCCGAGCTACGTCGCATCAAAGCGGAAGGAGGTTGGGGGGTGGTTTGCACCGAGGAAGTAGAGATTCATCACAGCAGCGACCTGGCGCCTATATCGAAGGTCGCCTGTGGGATGATGAAGATATCCCTGCCCTGGCACTGATGGCGGATGCTGTTCACCAGCATGGCGCCCTGGCCGGTATCGAGTTGGCCTATGGGGGTCAGCACGCGACCAACATGTATTCTCGATCGACCAGTTATGCCCCCCGCTCGCTTGGCTTTGAGGGCTACACGCCTGGCCAGACCCGCCGCCTTGAAAAGGAGGACATCCGCGAGGTTCGGCGCTGGCATCGCCAGGCTGCCCTGCGTGCCAAAAGCGCGGGCTTCGATATCATCTACTGCTACGCCGGCCATAATATGTCCCTGGCGATGCATTTCACCCTGAAAATATACAATGATCGGGTTGACGAATACGGCGGCAGCCTGGAGAACCGGGTTCGTTTCCTGCGAGAATTGATCGAAGATACCCAAGACACCGTCGGGGATGCCTGCGCGGTGGCGCTGCGGCTGGCTGTCGATGAGCTGCTGGGCGACGATGACATCACTCATCAGGGGGAGGGCTATGATATCGTGGCCATGCTGGCCGAACTGCCTGATCTGTGGGACGTCAATATCAGCGCCTGGGAGAATGACTCCGCCGCGTCCAGGTTCAAAAAAGAGGGCTTTCAAGAAAAATATATTGGATTTGTCAAATCGTTGACCAGCAAACCGGTGGTGGGCGTTGGCCGCTATACCACCCCGGATACCATGCTTTCTGCGGTTCAGCGCGGGGTGGTCGATTTGATCGGCGCCGCCCGTCCGTCGATTGCTGACCCCTATTTGCCCCAGAAGATCAGGGAAAATCGCCTGGAGGATATCCGCGAGTGCATCGGCTGTAATATCTGTGCCAGCGCAGATGTATTAGGTATCCCAATTCGCTGTACGCAGAACCCGACCATAGGCAAAGAATGGCGGCGCGGCTGGCATCCCGAGCGCATTCCAGCGAAGAGGAGCGACCAGAGAATCCTGGTAATTGGGGCGGGTCCGGCAGGCCTTGAGTGTGTACGCGCCCTGGGCGCGCGCGGCTACCAGACCACGCTCCTGGAAGCCCGTCGAGAGTTCGGCGGGCGCGTCGCACGCGAAGCAGCGCTGCCAGGATTGATCGAATGGCGGCGGGTGATCGAATGGCGGCTGGCCCAGCTCGAAAAGATGGCGCATGTCTCCCTTTATCCTGGCAGTCCCATGGGGGCTGACGACATCCTCGAAGCCGGTTATCCCCACGTTTTCATCGCAACGGGCGCCCGCTGGCGGGAGGACGGGGTGGGTCGCAACCGGTGGCGGCCGATCGAGGGGCATGATTCTCCGCACGTCTTCACCCCCGATGATCTGATGGCTGGAAAGATCCCCGAGGGGCATGTTTTGATCTACGATGATGATCACTACTATATGGGCAGTGTCCTGGCGGAGCTGCTGCTCGGGCATGACTGCCAGGTAACGTTTGTGACCCCGGCCCCCTTGGTAGCCTACTGGATCCAGTAAACTCTGGAGCAGGAGCATATTCAGCAGCGCTTGGTGAAATCTGGGGCAAAAATCTTCACACAGGCAGAACTCAGGGAGATCCAATTGGGAGCAGTAATGCTTTCTCGTGCAGAATCTGCTCAAACGTTGGAAATGCCAGTGGATGCGGTTGTCCTGGTCACTGATCGTCTGCCCAACGACGATCTATACCATAAACTTAAACCTGATCATCAAATCGGGAAATTAAAGACTTTGCGCCTGATTGGCGATGCGGAAGCGCCCCATCTCATCGCCCAATCTCAGTGTGGGAGCACTGGGGAGCCAGCTTGCGCGTGGAATACACCAGCTTTGAAATAGATTTAAAAACAACAAATGGATGAAGATCATCATAGAAGCTTAATTTGATAAATTGGACTGGCATTATCTAAATAAATCAGATACAATTTACCCCAAGACAATCTTTGCTTTGACATTTCCAGCGCCTCGACCCATTTTCTGTACACTTCCTTCCTATACCATTGAATGGGAATGCAAAAAAAAGACATCGTCCTGTCAAATGCGCGAGCACGAACGTGCATTATGAGTTGTTGACGAATTTATTTCACCAATAGAGAAGGGATTTCGCATGACCGAGCAAGAAGATACGATCATTGTTGGCGGTGGCCAGGGGGGGCTATCAACCAGCTACTTCTTAAAACAGCAGGGCAGAGAACATGTAATTCTGGAACAAACGCATCAAGCCGCCAAGGCTTGGCGTGAACGTTGGGACTCATTTACGTTTATCACCCCTAATTGGATGCTTCAGCTCCCCGGGGCAGCGTACCAGGGCGATGAACCAGATGCCTTCATGGAGCGAAAAAAGATCATCAGCTACTTTGAAGAGTATATTGATCAATTCGAATTGCCCATTAGATACGGAATCCAGGTGACTTCGATTGAGCCAATCGATAGTGGGTATTTGGTGAGAACAAATCAAACGGATTTCAATGCTGCCAATGTGATCATCGCTACGGGCATGTATCAGCATCCGAGAGTCCCTGCTTTCAGTACAAATCTTTCATCCGAGATCAATCAAATTCATTCCAGCCAGTACCGCAATCCAGAGTCTCTGCCAGCTGGTGCGGTGATGGTTGTTGGCTCAGCACAATCTGGCTGCCAAATAGCCGAAGAACTATATCAGAGTGGCAGGAAAGTATACCTATCTTTGGGCAACTCAGGCCGGTTCCCTCGTCGATACCGTGGAAGAGAGATTACGCGCTGGTTGGACGAATTGGGATTCTACGACCAGACAGCCGACAAACTTCCCTCACCCAAAGCCAAATTCGCCGGCAGCGTTCATGGCACGGGTAAGGATGGCGGCCACACGATCAACCTGCATCAATTTGCACGAGATGGAGTGATCCTACTGGGGCACATCGAAAATGCCCAGGATTTTCGGATCACGTTGGCGCCCGATTTGAAAGACAATTTGGCCAAGGCAGATAAATTCGAAGCAGAACTGGTCAAGCAAATTGATGATTACATCGGGAAAAATAGACTGGATATGCCCGCTGAGGAGCTACCCGAGTTGAGCGATGGATATGAGGCAGAAGAAATTCTAGATTTGAATTTAGATACCGCCGGCATTACAAGTATTATCTGGGCCACAGGCTACACGTTTGATTTCAGTCTTGTGAAGCTGCCAACATTCGATGAAGATGGATACCCCGTGCAGATGCGCGGCGTTACTGAATATCCAGGTTTATATTTCGTTGGTTTGCCCTTCTTGAACACCTCAAAATCAGGGCTTCTCTATGGTGTCGGTGACGATGCCGCTCATGTGGCAGAGCACATCAGCTCCCGAATTCCGCAGACCGCCTGATCAATGATCCCCACCTTTCTTCTATTTTCAATAAGAAGATGCAATGTCTGAACCTATTGTTTTCGTCATCCGCTTTAAGATTAAAGAGGGCAAAGTCGATGAATTCAGGAAGCACTATCAGGATAGTATCCAACCCACCCTGGATGCCAAGCCAGGCACATTAATCCAACTCGCTTACGAAAATGAAGAAGCGACCGAGTTTACGGTGATTCGCCACTTTTCCAACGCCAACGCGCTTGCCCATCATTTACAAGGAGCCGCAGAGCGATCAAAAAAGACATTTACATATGTCGAACCCTATTATATTGAGATCTTTGGCACACCCAACCAGGCGACTTTGGAGAAAATGGAGAAATTAGGTGGAACAGGTGTCACAATGAGTATCAGCCCAAAATTCACGGGTGGCTTTATTCGGTAATTTGAAACGTAAAATGGAGAAAACTATGGCTTTACAAATTGAATACTCACAATTAATCAAGCGACCTGTCGATAAGGTATTTCACTTCATGGTTGTCGAGCATGTTAAAAACCATCCTCGCTGGGATTCAGATATCGAGCTTTGGTTAGATTCTGACAGCCCAATCGGAGTTGGAACATTAATTAATAGGCGCAACTCGCGCAGCGGTACTCCTGTAGAAGGGACAATGCAGGTCACGGAGTATGAACCTAACCGAAAATTTACCACCATCATCCGCGAAGGGCCGGCCAGGATGATCGGAGGGTTGAACTTCGAGCAAGTGGGGGATGATCAGACAAAGGTTACAACAGTGATTGATCTTCCCGATATGGATGAATCTATGGATACCAGTTTTCTAACCAGGCGACTTGAAGAGGTCGCCAAGATCAGAGAAGAACTCATCGAGGCCGAGATTTAACCCAGACTTTGTAATTCGGTACTTTAAAATGTCCCCGAACAAAGTATGAGAGAAACAGGGCACAGCAGCTAGATTCGTTTCAATTTGGTAAGCTGCACATTCAATATTGGATGTGCGAGGCACAAAACCCCCAACACTTTCTATAAGCGATGGAAAATCCCACGTTCAGTGGGAGTGCTGCGAACGCTGTACGCGCACACCACTTTCTCTTTGCTCGCCGTCGGCACGGGCGTGCGGAGGGTGGCCCATCTTTGATGTCGGCGATCCGCAAGATGAGGGCACTGGGGAGCCAGCTTGAGACAATAATCTCATGAAGGAAACCTATTTTGGAATTGTGATGGTTCTACTCCGACACTCCCGTGTCGGAGTCACCAGCTTGCGAGGGGACGCCAAAGGCGCGCAAAGCGACGCAAGCTGGTTGAAAGGGCGCTTACTCGTATCGCAGCGCCTCAGCTGGCCTGACCTGTGAGGCCTGCACAGCGGGTAGCCAGGTTGTCAACAAGGTCATGGCGTAGGCCAGCCCAGACACGAAGATGATTTCCGTCCACGGTACCTGGAAAGTGAGGCCTGGTATGTCGACAGCCATATCTGCGATCACCTGAGATGCCGGGATCAATGCCAAGCCAACACCTAGAATGATGCCCAACAAGGCTACAAAGGATGACTCGATCAGGAAGACCCAGCTCACCATCTCGCGCTGGAATCCCAGGGCGCGCAGCATGCCAATCTGCTGGCGACGCTCCACTACGGCTCGCGTACTGATAACGCCTAATGCGGCCACGCCGACCACCAACCCAACCGTCAGAAAGCCCAACAGAAGCTGCTGGAACACGAACTGTATCGCCATCTCGTCGCGTAGCTCCTGGATCAGATCGACGCTCTCCAGACCGTTCCGCAGGAAGATGCTCTCGAGGGCCGCGCTGATCGAGGTTGGATCGACTCCCTCTGCCAGGCGGATGAAGTATGTTGGCTCCGGCAGCTCGAAATTCAGCTCCTTCTCCAGCGTTTCCTGCGAGGTGATCAGTCCGAAGCCCGTGATCGCCGACTGCTCGAGGACGCCAATCACGGTCACTTCAAAGGTGGCTTCGCTGTTTGGCTCGCGCACCTCCAGCTGGATCGGTTTCATCGTCTCGTCCTCGAGGTAGACGCCCTGCATACTGAACTCGGGTCCACCGATGACAATGTTTGTGGTTGTGCGAGAGGGCACCGCAAACCGGTCTATAACCGCGTATCCGGGCTTGTCACGCAATGCCGCCCAGATCTCAACTGCCGTCGCGTAGCCTTCAGCCTTGACGCCGATGTCATAATCGACATTTTCCAGGTAGGCCTCGTCTGCAGCCTGGATTTGGTAACCTTCCCAACGTCCGGTCCTTCCCTGCCTGAGCTCCACTGGCAGATAGATTAGAGAGGTGATCGCAGCGAAGTCCGTTCGGGGCAGGCCTGGCTGCCTGGAGATAGCGCGTGGCAGGTCGTTCACCGGGTTGTTCCTGTTGTAATCCACCCGCAGATCGAAGCCGCCCGTAAACTGTTCCGTGTCATCCAGGATGATATCGTTCACCTTGAACATCGTCGCCATGAAAATCACGCTGAAAGTGACGACCGCAAAAATGGCGATTGTCATTCCGGTTCGGAAGCGGTTCGACAGCGGGTAGGCGATGGCCATGCGGAGAACTGGTGCGAGACGCGGTGAGCGGCCCAGGACCAGCTGGATCAGGCGCAGCAGCAGGTCGGTGTTGAACATAATTACCAGCACTGCTCCGGAGACGAGTAGGATGCCAGAAATGAAGAGCATCTCTGGGCCGCTGCTCATCTCTGGAATACCGAAATAGTCTTCCAGGTAGCGGGACGGCAGCGACCAAAAAACTGTCAGCGCCAGACCCATCAGCGTGAACATGGTTCGGTCAAGCAGGCCAACCTTGTTCCAGGCCCGGACGCGGCCAATCCGTCTGAACAATGGGCCTACTAATCCCCGCAGCACGAGCGCACCGCCAATGATTACAAATGAGACACCTAAGGTATAGGCCGCGGCATTGGCTTGTTGCAGGCCTACCTGCGTCAGAAACAGCCCCAGCAGGAAAGTGAACGGTCCGCCTGTAAACCCCAACCACACCAGCCGCAGCAGGCTGCCAGGTAAGCCGATCAACCATTGACGCAGCGCACCAATGATACGCAGACGAAAGAGTGCTCGAAAGCCATCAGCAACAACTCGGAACGGTGCCAGCAGGCGATCTTTCAGGTAACTCGCTGGCCGCGGTGGCTCGGGCAGATCGCGGATAGCGGATACGATGTTCAGATGGCTGACGCGGTTGGCGGAGATGAGCACGGTAGTAAAAGTCACCAGCATTCCGAGAGAATATGACACCAACAGGCTGCGGGTGCTGACCCTAGGAAGGATGGCGAGGTCCACACCCGCGAACGCTCGTCCCAACGTCAGTGCGACGATCAATCCGGTCCCCACACCCAATGCCACACCCACGGCGGCTGCTACCAGGTCATAGGCCGCACCCTCGAAAACGAACATTTCCACCAGGCGGCCGCGCTGGGCGCCGACTGCGCGTGCCATACCCATCTCAGGTTTGCGTTCTGCAGCCAGCATAACGAAGATCAGGAAGATCAGAACCATCCCTGCGGTAATACCGAACAGGCCTGAGACGATAAAAATTGTGGTGAAGGCGCTGGCAGCCAGCTCGCCGATATCCAAAGTATCACGCTTGATGTCATCCGCAACCAGCTCGGACAGATCGCCGAACATCCTCGATAGCCGCGCGCGGATTGTTTCACTGCCCCAATCGGCGTCGGCCAGGATAGACTGCACACGCTGTCCCAGGTCCTCGTCGGCCAGTAAGCTGCGCGTCTCAGGGGATAAGCCGCCGGCTTCCAATCCATCGGCAAGGGCTAAAAGATCTGTGCGCGTATTGCCCTCTTCGCGTTCTGCCGCCGCCCGCAGTGCCTTGGGCACAGCAGCATCTCGGGCCAGAAAGGCGTAGAGCCGCGCGGACACTTTGGGGTCGCTCAACAAACCGCGCAGGTGAGCTGTTACCTCCTGGCTGTGTGGCGCTCCCCCCAGCTCATCACCCAGGTTGGAGACAACGATCAGGTTAATCTTGCTATGCTGGTTAAACATCCGCTGGGTCTGGTAAAGGTTGACAAGCATGCGCGGCTCCTCACCCTGCCCGGCGATGGCACGGACGGTGTAAACCTTGGGGTTAGAGCCGCTGTATAACTCCAGGCTATCGCCAGGTGCCGCGCCCAGGGCTTCGGCTGCCGCGGCGTTGAGATAGATTTCTTTATCCGCCAGGGCACCCAAAGCAAGTGGCTGGCCGGTGGAGTCCGTGACCTCCCCCTGTGGAAGCACCCAGATGTCCTCCGGACGCAGCCCCCAGATCTCAACGCTGCGCAAGCTGCTGCGGCGGGTGACGTTCACAATGGGTGTTGACTCGCGGATGGCTGGCAAGAGGTGGTCTACCAGTGGGTATCCGGCCAGTTTCTCTGCCAGTGAATCGTAGCGCGTGATTTTGAAATAAGACGAATCCATGTCCCCACCGCTGACCTGAACCAGCTCGTCAATCTCCCCCATACCCTCGATTGCCACCGAGCGAATAGAGTGCGAGAGGGTGTCGCCAGTGACGAAGGCGGTAGTGATGATCAGCGTCGCCAGCATCAGACCGAGGACGATCAATGTAGATTGCGCCCGGCGGCGGGGGATTGGGCGCAGACCCAGTTTAAAAAATACCGGGCGGCGCCAGGCCAGCAGCGCCAGGCTGAGGATCACCAGAATGAGAATTGCGCTCAGAGTGCCAGCGATCGCCGCCATCTCCAGGCCGAAGAGTTTTTCCATGGCTAGCGCTCCCCCACTGTTACGGGTTGTTCAGCTTCAACAAGGCCATCTCGCATCCTGATGATGCGTCCGCAGCGGGCGCCGACAGCCCGGTCGTGCGTCACCAGGATAAAGGTCAGCTGCTGCTCCCGGTTCAAATCCACCAGCACGTTCATGATCTCGTTAGCCGTCTCCGAGTCGAGATCCCCTGTCGGCTCGTCGGCCCAGACCAGGGCTGGACGATTCACCAGAGCGCGTGCTATTGTCGTGCGCTGCCGTTCCCCGCCTGAGAGCTCTGCCGGTCGGTGGTTGGCGCGCTGCGCCAGTCCAACTTGCGCCAGCGACTCCAACGCCCGTTTACGCGCCTCTCCCGGCCGCACTCCAGCGACCAACAGCGGCAGCTCTACGTTCTCCACTGCGCTTAGTACCGGTAGCAGGTTGTAGAATTGGAATACAAAACCCATCCTGCGAGCGCGGTAGGCAGTGCGCTCGCGATCCGACATCTCAGGGAGGGAAACACCCTCGATGGTGATCTGGCCTTGATCGGCGGTGTCCAGACCCGAGAGGCAGTTTAGTAAGGTGGTCTTGCCGCTGCCAGAGGGACCCATGATGGCCACCATCTCGCCGCGCCAGACGCTCAAATCTACCCCGCGCAGTGCCGGTACGCTGACCTGGCCGGTGTGGTAAACCTTATGTACCCCCAATGCCTGAACAATCAGATCATCCTTCAGACTCGTCCCCGAAGCTGGTTTTTCTGCCGCTTGCGTGCTGCTGGGGCTCATGCATCTCACTCCTATCTTGGATCAGTCAAACTACTGATTCTCGCTCTTTCAACCCATTGATTGATTTTGTTCTGGGGGTGTTCTCATTGAACTCATTCTGCAATAGGTTGCTCCTATGTGGCTAAGCAAATACGCTATCCGAGTTATCCTGTGTATATATACGATTGGACTTTAGACAAAGATTGACAAAAAGATAGGAACTGTGGCATTCATTGAG
>CAZUSV010000049.1:4595-30998 GCA_964622645.1 uncultured Anaerolineales bacterium | reverse complement strand
CATTCGCTGCCATTATGATACCTCCTGTTCAGCAGATAGGCGAGCTGAGGTTCTTAGGTGGTTGACGGCTTTGGCCATACACGGACCTCCAAAAAATGGCTAATATTTAATTTAACGAATAGAAGAAAGCATCCAGGTGCAGGGTAGTCCCACCCGGTACCCAACCTGGTCTTACGCTTTCGGATTATATTGGTATCTGAAGAATGCCCGATGAACAGTATAGCACTTTACACCCTAAAAAATTTCCGGGAAAAAGTGGAAATATGTAATTAAGATGGAAGACACTCTTCGACCATGTAATATGTCACATAGGTATAAGGGATACCTTATGAGAATGATAAATCAGAGTTATGAAAAGCATTAGTGATTATAAGCACAAACGCCTTTGACATTTGTCATCCACTGTTTATATATGAGAAAAAAGTACTACTTTTCAGGTAAGAAGCGTCACCTGGATGACATCTAGACCATGTGTAAACAGGCTGTAAGGACGATTTTTGAGTTGATCCTAGATCCCTGGATTTGAACCTGTACCCATGGCAATCACGTTAGCAAAATTGGTTGCAATGATGAACTTCGCTTTTATATAGCACCCTGGTTCCATCCGCACTGCGGTAAAATACGGAGCCAAATTGCATCCTGAGTAGATCGGAGGTTTTTTCAGATCGTACGAAGGGTGCAGAAATGACTGGAAATGATATTATGAACCCAATCGAAAAATTACATTCCCTGGGCCAATCCATTTGGTACGATAACATCGAGCGCCGGCTCTTGAATAACGGTGAATTAGCCGCCATGATCGAGCGCGGTTACATCCGGGGTGTGACTTCCAATCCCAGTATTTTCAACAACGCCATTGCCAACTCAAACGAATATGATGATGCCTTAGTACCCTTGGCGAAGCAGGGCCTCTCTAAAGAAGAGATCTACGAGAACTTAGCCGTGGCCGATATCCAAGCAGCTTGTGATCTCTTCCTGCCTTTGTATGAAGATAGCAACCGCGGCGATGGCTATGTCAGTTTGGAAGTCAGCCCTTATCTTGCTAATGATACCGATGGAACCTGCAAAGATGCAGCCCGCCTTTGGGAATGGGTCGACCGCCCCAACTTGATGATCAAGATACCCGCCACCAAAGCGGGATTACCCGCCATTACCCGATCTATTGCCGCCGGGATCAATGTCAACGTGACCCTGATCTTCTCTGTGGAACGCTACGAAGAGGTCATGGAAGCTTATCTCTCTGGCTTAGAGCAGCGCCTGGAGACCGGACAGCCGATCGATCATGTAGCCTCGGTGGCCTCTTTCTTCGTCTCGCGCATCGATACCAACGTAGACAAGCGTATCGAGGAGATCCTAAAATCTCCCATGGATAACGCTCATTTTGTTGAAATCCATAAAGGGGCAGTTGCTATTGCCAACGCCAAACTGGCCTACGCCCGCCATAATGAAATCTTCAGCGGGTCGCGCTGGCAGAGACTCGCGGCCCAGGATGCACAAATCCAGCGCCCCCTGTGGGCCTCCACCAGCACCAAGAATCCAGTTTATCCCGACACCCTTTATGTAGACCAATTGATCGGGCCGAACACGGTCAACACAGTTCCCCCAAAAACCTTGGCGGCCTTTGCTGGTCATGGCACCGCAGAGCTGACCCTGGAGTCGGGCTTAGAGGGCGCTGAAACCATGTTTGTTGAACTAGAATCTGCTGGAATATCCATGCAGGAGGTCACCCAAGAGTTGGAAGACGAAGGGGTGAAGGCTTTTGCAGATGCGTTTACTAGCTTATTGGATTCTGTAGAGAAGAGGCGGGTAGCGGCATTGTAATTTCCCGCTAAGCCATAAGGAAAAATAATGGCCCCCGAAGGGTCATTTCTAGGTCTCTAGGAATTCCCGTGGTAATGTCCAGATTTTGGGGTATAGGGCGTGATCCGCACGCCCCATCCCCCCAAAATCTGAGAGTTTCCCCGGCGAATCCTAGTAAGTCTCATTTCTTCGGGGGTGGTGTTTTTAAAAAGTGACAGGCACCTCTCAGGTGCCTGTCACTTACTAGGTTTACTCTTCGGCCTCAGACTCGGCATTCGTCTCGACCTTCTCGACGATCAAGGTGCAATTGGCCACCAGGGCGGCGATGGCGCCGATGGCGGCCAACTGTGGGGCCAGCAAAGCGCCCACAACACCCACATAGAGGGGGATATCAATCAAAACTTTACCATCTTCATTTTGTATGGCTACACGGCGGATGTTGCCTTCGTGTAACATTTCTTTGAGCTTACCTACCAGCTTGTCACCGGCAATCTGGAATTCCTCTGTTCGGGTTTTGGTTTCTTCAGTCATTTTTTTCCTTTCGATTCTTGTAGCGAACAAATCTATGACAGTATACGAGAAATTGCGGGATTAGTTTCACTTGGAACTCATCACATTCTTTCAAGCGAAGTTGTTATAATGGTGAGAGCAACTACATTGATAATGTCAACTTTCAGACGAGAAGACCGAAAATAGGTGGTTACGGGGGTATTCCACACCCCCGTAACCACCTATTTTCGGAAGTTCTCGCGAAGTTGACATGTCGGAGTAGTTACTGGTAAGGTCCTTCAGGTTCAGCGAACATGAAATTCAAATGAGCCAGGCAGAAGATCGTAAAACCATGTCCTATGAGTCGTGCATTCGGCGCGGCTATACAATGGAAGAGCGCATCGGTCAGGGCGGATTCGGTATGGTCTTTCGCGCCCTCCAGCCTGCTGTCGGGCGTCAGGTGGCGGTGAAGATGATCTTACCTCACTATGCTACCAACGAAGAGTTTGTAACGCGTTTCGACGAAGAAGCCAAATTGGTGGCGCGCCTGGAGCATCCCCATATTGTGCCGCTGTATGATTATTGGCGGGGGGATGATGGCGCATACCTGGTGATGCGCTGGTTGAATGGGGGGGATTTATACACCTCCCTGAAAAAGAACCCCTGGGGTATTCACGCGGCGGCGGACTTGCTGGATCAAATTGCGGGTGCCTTGTCATTGGCGCATGCACAGAACGTCATCCACCGGGATGTCAAACCTGAGAATATCATGTTGGATGAGGCCGGGAACGCTTACCTGACTGATTTTGGCATCGCCAAAGACCTGATTGAAACTTCTTCCAGGACAAACCCTGGGGTGGTCATGGGTTCGCTGCTCTATATTGCCCCCGAACAGGTTCAAGGAGAACCGGCTTCGCCGTTAAGCGATATCTATAGTCTGGGCATCGTGATATATGAGTTGCTGACTGGCGAACACCCCTTCTCCAAATCAGCCAAAGCTTCCCAGATCGCCAAGATCCTTTCTGAACCAATCCCACATTTACAGGATATCCAGCCTGGTTTACCTGATGAACTCAACGCTGTCATCCAAAAGGCGACAGCCAAACAGTCAGAGCAACGTTTTATTGATGCAGCTACATTTGCGGCCGCATTCCGTCAGGCTGTCACTGGTGTTCAAATAGAAGTCAGGGCTATCCCATCCCCGCAACCCCAGATCAGTGTCAAGTTACCCGCATTTCTTGAGGAAGAAGCCGAGGTCGTAAGTCAGGTTGTCCCCCGACCAGTATTCGTGGCGCGCCAGCGCGAACTAGAAAGGTTGGGCAGTTTCCTGAATGCTGCGCTAGAGGGCAATGGCCAGGTAGCTTTCGTCAGTGGCGGACCAGGTCGGGGTAAAACGGCTTTGGTGGACGAGTTCTCCCGGCGCGCCATCGAAGCCCATCCCAATCTTTTGGTCGCCAGGGGGACTTGTAATGCCTACGCTGGGATTGGTGACCCCTATCTGCCCTTCCGCGAGGTATTGGGTATGCTCACCGGAGATATCGAGTCTCACTGGGCTGCTGGGCGGGTATCGACAGGTCAGGCCCGCCGCACCTGGGATTCTATCCCCCTGGCCATTCAGGCACTCCTGGATCATGGGCCACATTTGCCGGGAATCTTTTTGAACAGGAAAGACCTTATTTCTCGAGTCACCTCTTCGGTTACAGACGATGCTCCCTGGGTACAAGAACTGCGCTCGGGACTTGAGAATCCCCAAGAATACACCGAAGGACTCGAACAGAGTCATATCTTCGAACAATATACCAATGTATTGCGTACCCTGGCGGATAATTGTCCTTTGTTATTGATCCTTGATGATATGCAATGGGCTGATGCGGCTTCGACGGGATTATTGTTCCATTTGGGAAGGCGCCTGCAGGGGGTTTCGATTTTGCTCGTATGTATCTACCGGCCTGAAGAAGTGGCCATCGGACGTGCTTCTACACAAATTTCATTAGAACAGCCGCAACGACATCCCTTGGATAAAGTGCTCACTGAATTCAAGCGTATGTTTGGAGACGTCTGGATCGATTTGAGTAGTGTCGATAGTGCTGAAGAGCGTAGTTTCGTGGACGATATCTTGGATCATGAGCCCAACCGCTTGCAGGAAGGATTCCGTCAGGCGTTGTTCAACCATACTGCAGGACATCCCTTATTTACGATCGAGCTGCTGCGCGCCATGCAGGAGAGGGGGGACTTGATTCTAGAGGGAGGATATTGGGTTCAAGGGTCAGCACTTGATTGGCAGACCTTGCCTGCCAGGGTGGAGGGAGTCATCGAGGAGCGGGTTGGTCGCCTGGAGGATGAACTGAGTGAGATCTTGAGTGTGGCCAGTGTCGAGGGGATGACCTTCACGCCTCAGGTGGTGGCGAAAATATTGCAAGCCAGTGAACGAGGCTTGCTGCGTCAGCTCTCCAGGGATTTAGAAGCGCGCCACCGGCTGGTCAAAGAGCTGGAAGGTGTGCATGTCGGCCGCCATTGGCTGGCGCGTTATCGCTTTACCCATGCATTGGTGCACCAGCATTTGTATAGCCAGATCAGCCAGGGAGAGCGTCGCTGGCTGCATACATCGATTGGCGAAATCTTGGAAACATTCTATCAAGGGCATCTTGAAGAGATTGCTGTGCAGTTGGCGCGTCATTTTGCCGGCGATCGAGAGCGGGAGGCGAAGTACCTCAAGATAGCAGGACTCCAGGCGGCCCAACGCTTTGCCAATGATGAGGCGCTGCGATATTTTGATCGCGCAATCGATCTCTTGTCAGAAAAGGATTTCGAAGACCGCTTTGATTTGCTTTTGGCTCGCGAGGCAGTTTTCAATATCTTGGGGGATCGCGCCGCCCAGAGAAAGGATCTAGAAGAGCTATCACGTCTGGTAGCTTTGCCTGAAAATCCTGAATTAGGCTCTCGCAGAGCAGTGGTGGCGACTCGCTGGGCTATCTATACCAGCCAGACAGATAATATTGAGGCTACATCCCTGGCAGAAAAGGCAGTATCACTGGCCAAAAAGGAGCAGCAGGCAGATGTGGCCGTTGAAGCATTCTTGATTTGGTCAGATGCGCTTCGAAAACAAGGCGATCTCTCTGGTGCGACCAAACAAGCTGAGACTGGTATTGCCTTAGCTCGAGAAATCCAGGATCTGGGGGGGAAGAGCGGCTTGTTGAATATCTTGGGATTGATCGCCCTTGAACAATACGAAACAACCAAAGCCTTGGTGTATTTCGAGCGCAGCCTGGCTATCGCCCAAGAGATCGGCAACCGGCAATATGAGGCGAAAAACTTGAACAACCTGGCCATCACATTCGGTAATGCTGGAGATTTTAATGCTGCCAGAGAGAATTACGAACAAGCACTGCAGATTGCCCGTGAGATCGGTAACCGGCGTGGTGAAGCATTGGTATTGGGCAATTTAGGATGGATTGCCAGTATGCAGGGAGATTATTCTACTGCTTCTTCGTATCATGAACTTAACCTAAATATTGCGCAAGAAATTGGGGAACGTTACGTGGAAGCATATGCTGCCATCAACCTGTGTCTGACGACCATGTGGGAAGGAGAATATGGCCGGGCTTTGAATTATGCTAAACAGGGTCGCACGTTGGCGCGTGAAACTGGAGATCGCTCTGGTGAAGCCTGGGCGTTGACTTTCTTGGGCCATGTTTGCCTGGAGATGGGTCATGCCGAGGAAGCTGCCGATTCTTACCAGGCGGCGCTAGAAGTGCGCCACGATTTAGAGCAGCAAAACCTTGCTATGGAACCTTTAGCTGGCCTGGCACGTGTGGCATTGGGCCAGGGCAATATTCCAGTTGCTCAAGAAAATGTCAAAGAGATTTTGGCCTATTTAGATGGGGGAGGTACGCTGGAGGGTACAGAAGAACCTTTGCGAGTTTGGCTGACCTGCTATCAAGTGCTTGTGGAGATCGGCGATTCCAGGGCTGCGCAAATATTAGCCAGTATGAATGAAAATCTCCACAAGCGCGCCGACGAAATCAGGGACGAAGCCTTACGCCGTTTATTCCTGGAGAATGTGCCCCACCACGCTGCAATCCTTCAAGCCTGGGAAGGATCGCAAATTTAGCTCCACCCAACAGGGGGATCACCGAGATCCAACTCTGCCTTCCTGAATTTCTTGTTCCCTTTGGTTATGGTCGTTTGACCGGCAAATTTGTTTTTCCTGTTCTTGTCCCAGAAAAATAATTCCTTCCCTTCTACATCTGGGAGTTCGATTTCGTATTTTTTGGGCACTTTGCCCTTGACCTTCTTACCACTGGCCTTTTCTTTGACGCCGAAGTTCCCAATCCAATTGACACTGGGATCCAACCCCTCGGGCAGCGGCTTCTCGTAGACTTCATACTTGTCTTGAATTATCACAACGATTTGGTCGCTGCAAATGCTGTATTCCTTTTTGGCCATTTTTTTCTCCTTTGGGAAGATGACGGTCGGGAAAAATCCAATTAATTATAAACTACTCTCCTGGGCGAAGTTCAGAATTATTCAGCTTGATATCCAGTTTGTAGAGCAACGACATGGCTTCGGGAAGTGAAAACCTGGCTCTCTTGAGGGTGTTCTCTTCAGGGCTGATGCTGTAATTGCGCGCCCGGCTGAGGTCTGCTTTTGTCAGGTCCGTTTGGGAAAAGAGGCTCTCGGAGAGATCAGTGCCCCCAAAGTCGGCTTCTCTAAGGTCGGCCTCACGAAAATCTACATCAGAGGCGATGCTGTCTTTGATCTTTATTTTTTGGAACGTCAGCCCGATGAAAGTTGAATGATTGAGCACACATCGATCGAAAACAAGAGGTTTATTTAGAAGATTGTTCCCCCAATTCCCTTGAGTCCAGTTTATGCCAAGCAATTTGGAGTCTACGAAGTGAGTCCCTGAATAGATCGTGCCTGGCATCTGCAGCAGACTCATATCACAGTCTTTGAACGTGCAATTTGAGAAACGGCAGTCGAGGAGTACAGCTTCCACGAAAGTGCAATTGACGAACGTACAATCGGTGAACTGGCTGGAGACCAGGCGCATTCTGTTGAGGTTGACCTCTTCGAAGTAGCGATCAGAATATTGGGTTTGGGAATCTATCATGAGATTATGTATCGGGTGTGCCTTGGAACAGGAGACTCCCCTTTTGGGTGAGTTGTTACGAATTTATTCTATCTTACTATCTTTGCTTGTTTGACCACATCCGCGATCTGCTCTAAGTGGTCATCGTCATGCCCTAACCCGAAGACGAAACGCGCTATGGCATCATAAGTAATGCCGGTGAGTGTTGATGTAAAAGTGTTGTCTAAATGCGGATTATTGGGCCACATATCCAGGCAGGCCAGGCGCATGCGGCGGCTCTCTTCGAGACGCTGGCGACACTGCGCGATGGTCTTGATCGTCGTCCAGTGAACCTCGTAACGCGAGCGGCGCTGCTCGTATGGCACACCGCGAGCTAACTCAGCCGCCAGAAAGGCGGCTTCTTCCGAGGAAGCCGTCACATGAACGATCAGATGACCCAGGGTCCAGGGCATATCCTTTTCCTCTGGGGTTGCTGCGTAAGGATCATTTGCAGCAGGATCTTGAGGTTCGAAGATCACATCAGCATCGCTGCAATCGGCGATCATAGCTAACTGTTTGTCGACCATCTCATTGGTCAGAGCGCGCAAATCATCTATCGTCAACCCTTCGACGAATTCGGCATACGTGATCTCTTCATTACGAACGGGGGTGAAATCTAGCATTTTTTCTCCTTAGTGTATTTCCTATATTAATCACGAATAGGACGAATTCTTCGAATGGCACGAATGATATTGATGTAATCTATGTATTTCGACAATGTCACCTTCGCGAGAACTTCCGAAAATAGGGGGTAGGGGGGGGGGGGGGGGGGGGCCCGCCCCCCCCCCCCCCCCCCCCTACCCCCTATTTTCGGGCCTCTCGTCTGAAAGTTTTCATTGTCAAGGGATTTAGATCGGAAAGAACTCGTGCAGTAGCCAGAGTGCTTTCGAAGTGGCTGGAATTGTCTTCGACGCACCACCAGGCTGATAGCACGCACTGGGCCAGACTCCAACCTAGCAGGCGCTGGCGATCGAGACCGAGGATTTCGCTGAATTGATCCAGGCGTCTGGATTGGATTCTACCTAAGTTTGGCCAGGTATGCAGTTCATCGGTGGGATTGTGCATCCAGGCGGCGACTTCGAAAGCTGGATCGCCCACCACACCCTTCGGATCTATGGTTAGCCAGGGTTGGCGCTGCGCGCTGAGAATGTTCCAGTGATGCAGGTCGCCGTGCAGAACGACCTGCGTATCCGTTGATGCGATCAATTCAGCAAGTAAGACTTCTGCTTTCTCCACTAGATTTGTGGGGAAAGGGCCAGTGCCGCCGTTGTAGCGTTGGCGGAGTCGTTTCAGACCCAAGGCCCAATCTTCAACTGTTTTCAGACCCCAGGGGTCTTCCTTCTCGCTGTGCTCGAAGAGCTTCGCAATACCCCTGGGGTCTGAAAACGGCCGCCACAATTCAGGCATGATTCGAGCGGCGATCTCGGTAGCCTTCTGGTCATCTCCCAGTTCCACCAGCGGGATGCCGGGTCTCAGGTGCTCGATCAGCAAAGCTCCACTTTCGGCATCAGCCTCGTACAAGCGCGCTGCTCCACGTCCGGCATAAATACGCAGAGCTTTGATTTCAGATCTAAGCTCATTATTAGGCACACCCAGTTTCAGCACGACTTCAGTTCCATCCTGGCGCAGGGCTGGGGCGACGAAATTGTATGAAAGCGGCTCGAAGTGAGGCAGCAGTCTCAGCGACCAGTGGCGGCGGTACTGCTCAAGCGTTTGGGGGAATTTGCGCAACCATTCAATCCCCTCCATTCCGAAAGTGTTGATGATTCTGTCTGTGAAGTCAGCTGGGAGTATCGGAGGTTTTGTCATCAATGATTGCGATGGTAAGACGTTGGACGCTTTGACCTTTAATTACGCCCCTTATTTCGTGCCTGGTGGCGCATAAAAGCGGATGTACCAAAATCCAGGACTCTTCTCATAGCCGTCCGTGATTTGCGTGACAATATGGACCCACGTCTGGCCAGGATGCAGCGGTACGGGGTTACCTTGCGAATCGAGGAATTTGACCGGTCGATTACGCCCGGTTTCTTTGGCCTGATCATCCGCATAGGTGTTCCAGATGATCTTATAGGCCTTTCCATCTCTGAATAAGAGCGCCGGGCCTTGGTTGTAATTCAAGTTGATATCGATGATCGTAGGGGTGATGGCATCATGCTTGGCAAACATGACCACCACATTGTGGAAGATGAGTTGGCGCCCGTTCAAGCGGTCCGTGGCAGGGTAGAAGATCCCCGATCCATCGGCAACGTCGGTATAGCGCAAGTAACCACCCGATAGAGGATCGAAAACCCATTTGGCCTGGTTGAGGAAGTTGTAGAACATGATCACTTCGGTTGCATCCCCAGCAGCTTGAAGGCCTGGGATGTCTGGCCCCGAATACTGGCCATTGGAGGATGCAAATCTCAAGTAAGTATTGCCCGAATAATCCACGGTTTCCCCAGGGACCTGGCTTTGTTTAGCGATCTCTTTCAGGCGAAGAATACTCAGGAAGGCGCTGTTGATATCATTTTCATCGGAGCCATAAATGTTCACACATCCTGGGATATCCACTTCGGCGGATTTGCTGCTGTAAATAATGCAAGCGTTCCAGAACCACTCTAGAATCCATTTGAATGCCAATCGGCCAGAACGAATAGGGCCGATGACGATTTCATAGATATACTTTCCTATCCAGCCACCAGGTATTTCGAAATTGGAACTATTGTTTTCCACTTGAGTGACCTGCTGCTGACTGGTCTCTCCTTCTGCGCTGGTGCTGCTTTCGCCCTGGCCTCCCTGACCCGCGCCCGCTTCAGCGCCTAAGCCGGCTGGCTCTACTGTATGTATGAAGCCGGCATCCCAGGTGAAATCATTTTGGGTGATCGAAAAGACAGGCGTCAGCCCATTTTCTTTATCGGCATCACTATCGGCGAATTCGTCGTCGCCAAGGTCATGATCGGTGAACACCATGTTATAGGGCGGGATGAACTTGAGGTAGTATTTGCGATCAGGTTCGACATTGAACCCGAAATAGCCATTCGAGTCTGTGCTGGTGCTGTCGAGCAGCTTCTCGGTTTCTCCATCGTAAAGATTGACGCATACCCCCGAGATGGGCCCCTCGTCCACACTTTGCAGGCCATCGCCGTTGCCGTCATGCCAGACATAATTGCCTGCAATCAAGCCTGTTTTCACAAAAGGCTCTGTACGGATTTCGCACTCTCCGGTGACGGGCACTTCTACTTCCGGGTAATCGCCATAGAAGATCGTCAAAAAGCGCGTCATGCCCTCGCTGATATACATCTCATATATGTAAGGAGCATAAGAAGGTCCAGCTTGCGGACGAGCTGAGACAGGGTAATTGGTGATCGAGATCAGTACCGCGGGCAGCTCGAGGTTGGCAGGATCGGAGACAGGCAGGCCCAAGAGTGGGTTAAAACCTGGGGGAAAATCTGCCAGATCTGGACCGTAGGTTTCGCTTCCTTGATTTGGGCTTGGGCGCGCGGGAAGAGAGTCTTGTGCTGCCACCTGAGAGGCTGCCAAGAGCATCAGCCCAGTGACCAGCATCGTAACTCCCCAGATGATGATCAGATAGCGATATATTTTTTGCTTGGCCTTCATGGCTGATACTCCTTTCGGGTTTCTTGTTGGAGTTCTACTCCTCAAAGGTAAAGCTGACTTTATGAGACACACAATCCCCTTCGACGCCATCCTTTGTGCACAACTTTATGGTGGCTTCGAACTCGGTGCCGGCTTCGGGCGTGCGGATATTAGCAGCTACCTCAGCCAGGCCATTCGGTGGCAGGGTCGAACTGCCGGGGGGACAGCCGCCAGGTTCCACAAAACCTTGATCATTGCTGCCGCCATAGACATGCTTATCATTTGTGATATCGTTGATGATCAACGAAACCGACTCGAAAGTATGCGCTGAAGTATTCTCAACCTGGAAAGCGGCATAGTTGGGCCAGTTGCCACAGGGATGTGTGCTGGCGAAGGTCAACTCGAAAGAGGGCTCACCCGCTGGCGGGCTTGCTTCTGCCGCCCCTTCCTCTTGGGCTTCCGCATCCTGACGGTTATAGCTGACACCCGCGGCTGCAATGGGATAGGGATTAGGCCCGATGAACATCTTCATCACGTCATCGGTGATCGTATAAGAGAGATATTGTTCGGGTTCCCAGTCGTACTCAACTTCCGCACCGTCTTGAAGAACACGATCAGTTAGCAGATCAAGATGGCCTTCATCGACATCATAAGCCAGGATCTCGTAGTATATCTCTCGTAATCCATTTTTGTAGGCGAACTTGTTCACGAATAACTCTTCAGAGAAATCAAGGATTGCTCCGGTGGCCGGGTTTTCCCAAACCCCAACGAAGGGCAATTCATCCTCGCTAGCTGGTGCGCTAGCTTGCTCTGTGCCTTCGAATACGAAATCTACCATCTCTGTGACACATTCTCCTTCAACCCCATCCTCGGTGCACAGGGTAATGGCAGCCGAAAATTCTGTTCTCGCCTCGGGTGATTTGATGTTTGCAGCGACATAGCGGAAATTGAACGGTGGCAGGATTGTATCCCCGGGAGGGCAGCCTCCTTCTTTCAAGAAGGGTCGGTCGTTGCTGCCATTGTAGACCGCTAGGTTGTTGGTGTTGTCATAGATCTCGATTAACGCAGACTGCAGAATCCAGATCGAAGTGCTCTCCAATTCGAAAACGGCATAATGCGGCCACTCCCCACAAGGTTGTGTGCCAACGAAACGCAGCTCGAAGGTGGGGGGCGTCTCTGGAGTGGTATTCTGACTGGCAGCGTCATCGCTTTGCTGCTCAGCCACGTCATCAGCTTGGCCACGTTCCTCGCCTAAGTAGCACAGCAAAGGTGCCTCCAAGCCAAACCAGGATCCCAGGTCGATGGAGTGATTATCGAGATCGGCATGGGATAGCCAGCCATCAGGCAATTCTCCCTGGTGGATTTCTGCATAGTAATGGCGCTGTTCAGAGTACCAGCGCTCACCGTCGAAGGTCAGGAAGAAGCTGACCTGACCCTCAAGGGCAGTAATGAAGGCCTCCAGCGAGCCACTCTCTTGGTAGAATTCTTGAATATCGAGCCAGTCCGCCAGACGCCAATCTGGCCCAAGGGCGGCCGCACAGGCCTCTTCGATTGGATCAGTTTCGGCAAAGGTTTTCAATGTCAGCGCAAATGGAAAGACTCCAGCTCCTGATTGAGCGATTTCAGGAGTTTGGGTAGGGTAGGGTGTGTATGTGGGTTGAGGCGTATACGTTGGCAGGGGTGTGGATTCTGCACTGGATAATACCTGGCATGACAAGATCACAATGCTCAAAGCGAGTATGGGGAAGATGAGCGCTTTGCATTTCATGGTGACTCTCCTTAGTTTTGCTGTTATGGGTAAGTATAATCGACAACATACTCGATCCCCTTGGCCTCTTCATCCAGCGCCTGGAAATAGACCCTGAACGATTCATAATTTGCCTCCACATCCCCCGAAATGGTGGTCGCTTGTCCAGGTCTGATGATCTCCCCAGTCTCTATCCCCTCTGGGTCAATGAGATAAACACGCAGGGCACCTTCTTCTACAGTAACCCATACGTCGACGCGGACTTGATAAAAACCACTGCGAGTCATGCTCATGTCTTCGGATATCGTCTGCTATTGGTCATGGCCATCAGTTCTCTAGAAATTGCCGGGGTAATCACCCAGAATTAGAGGTAACGGGGTGCTCCGCACCCCGTTACCTCTAATTCTGTAAGGTCCCGCGTCGATTCCTGGAGAGCCTGGCCATCAATGTAATATTGTGTGGGGTTAGACTAAAGCAAGAGCCAGCAAACGAGAAAATGTAGCCACGAACGCGGTTCATTTTCCATCGCAATTTCGTTCTCATCACCTTGATACAAAACATGATACCTACGTTCTATCACTTGACGGCGACGCCGCGCAACAATTCTTCGCGATTTATCTTTCGAAAACTGAAGCGATAGCCCTCATAGATTGCAATCGCGTAGAACACAATATCTATGGGGGAAAAAGCAACTGCCATTAACTCAAATGTCATCGCATAGTTGAAACTCCATAATGCTTCTAAATATCCCACTTCCCACACTTTCGCCAAAAAACCAATTGAAGCCAGAAAGTTACCCAAGCCAACACTGAATAAAGCAATCATCCCTCCAGTGATACCGTATATTTTTTCTATCCCTTTGCCCAAAAATCCAACTCCATAACCAACTAAGAAGCCAACTCCTACTGCCATGAACCCAATTTGGAATTCTGTGAAATATGTGATCATTGCCCACAGAACAGCACCGATTCCACCACCAAAAAGCCCACCCAATATCCCTAGAGCGTAGTCCTGTTCGTTCTGCAGGGCTTCAATTCTTGCCTGCAGTGCATATCTATCAATTTGAACTTCGCCTGGCGCTTCCACATTTGTGCGAAATCTATTCTCGTCTGTATAAACATTGTCGGGCTCAACCGCGTAATCTGTCCCTTTGTTATCTTCTATCTCTATAGGCTTTGGAACACTTGTTGCCAATTCATGCCCCATCATCTTTGACAATCCAGCCCTGGCCTGCTCATTATTTGGATTAATATCTAATACTTTTTCGAGACATTGTTTGCGTTGATCTTTAGAATCCACCGCCGCAGTCATCCACAACCAGGCTGTCTCATTTCTAGGTTCTGAACGGATAACCTCTGCTAGAAACTTTCTCCCTTTTGCTTTTTCCCCAGTTTTTATCAAGTGTATTGCTTGCGTTAGTTTTTCCATAATCTAAATTGCCTCATCCGATTCCCTGCACCCGTACGAAAGATGCCCGCTCTGGGCGAACGAGCAACATCGGCACCTGTGCACTCATCTGTGGTAAATAAGGATTGGAAATACTAGCTTCATACAACGAAAGCCATTTGCTGCGGGATGTTTCGAGAAAATTTTCAAGATCAGATTGAGTCGAAATACGGATCTTGCAGATCAATAATGAAGAACCAAGGACAACTTTCATAGCCACCATCCTGCGGTTGGCTTCGCTCTCTTCATAATCCAGCTCGATCTCGATCCCCGGCGCAACATGAAAACCAATTATTTCGTCAGTCGGCACGTGGATTTGATCAAAATTAATCGATTTGACCGTGTTGCCTGGGCGGATTATTTGCCCATCTAGCAAATGTAAATATTTTGGTGCGCCCTCCGTCCGCAGAAAAATATTCACGCGCACAATATCCCTCGTTACAACCTTCCCATGAATCAATGTGTTCTCAGTATACAGCATCACCGGCGTTGTTTTTTCATTCGGTTTTAGCTCGTACATTTAGATGCTTCCTTTATACGTAGGTCATCCCATTTCTACAATTTGCTCTCGACCCCGCCGTCTATGGCAGCTACATGGGTGATGCTGACAGGGGTGAATACGAATCCTGCGAAAATTTACCTGAGTCCACCATATCTGACGATTACTATACGCGATCATTAAAGTTTTCACAATAGTACCTTGAACCTCTTTTCTAAACTGTAAGGTGTACGGTATACTTTGCGCCTATGTCCGAGATGTATCTCCCTCAGCTTGGATTATTTGAATTGGATAATACCGTCACTGGAACCGCAGAACTCTTCCCTACGGTCTGGCGCGCGTTGGAAGGAATTGCTTCGCCCGATGCGGCTGAGCGCAATCGTTGCTTGGATGAGTTGGTTTCTCTGGATGCGCCGCGGTTATCCCCCCTGGTTGCCTATATGCTGGCTACTCGACTGGTTGACCCCAATCTTAAGTTCCGTAAGCGGGTCATCGAAGTTCTCGGGGATATCATTTCGAATGGCAATGGGGGGAAGCTTCCCTTAGAGGTCCGGCGGCATTTGAAGGCACATTGCTCCGTAATAGGGCGTGGAACTGTGATGTCCATGCTAGAAGTCGCCGAGGTTGATCCTTCTGTTGAAACTCAAATCGCTGCGATCTTCAATTTATGTTCGCACTCTGGAACGATCCTGACCGAATTGATGGCGGACCGTCGCGTCCCCGTGCTCCTTCGCCGGCAGTCGATTAATTTCATTGGCAGAGTGGGCTTCATCGAGGCGATCCCCCATCTAGAGCGTCTGGCTGATCGCTTGATCTCGCGTGCAAATGGTCAAAAAAGGATGTCTTTCGCGCCCCCCCATGAGCCGGACGAATCCACTTTGTTGACGGGTGTTCAGACAGCCTTGAAATTGCTCCAAGAGCCGTAAACTTGCATTAAAACGAAGATAGTGGGGTGCAGTTCGAACTGCACCCCACTATCTTCGTTTTGGGTTATTTTGCTAGAGGGGTTGCTTGCAATCTGGGCAGATCGATTCGCTACGCCGCACCACGAAGCCACAATGGTGGCAGGTGGTGGGTTGTACGTCTCCCAACGGCGCGCCACAAGCAATGCAGCTAGATTCTCCAACAGGGTTAGCAGTATCGCAATAATCACACACCAGTCGCCGCAGCCGCTCGGATAGCTCCAGCGATGCCCCTGCCGCGCGGGCAACCTTTTCGATCACCTCCCAGGCACGATCATCCAGTTGCAGGCTTTCGATATCTTGAGCGATGTCATCCAGGCGACCGAGCAGGCTAAAGGGATTGCGAATGGCAGCCAGGGCAGTCGTCCCCAGGCTGGCAGCCACACCAAACATGGATTGGTCACCCATCTGGATGGCAACCCCATCTTCGACGCGCTCGATGGCTACCGTCAAGCCCGTTTGCCCCCCAGATTGACGGAACGAGCGTGTGGCAATCTGGATAATCAGGCCATCCGGTGTTTTCGTGTAGCCAGCCTGCAAGTTACCGTGATCGAATTCAGCGATCAGCGCTTTGGCGAATGTGTTGGGTTTGATGTCACCGTGGAAGATCTTTTTCTTCATACTGCAATTATATCAAGAACTGGCTCTCAAGGAATCCCCGGTGTAGCTCCCAAATCTGGACATTACCGCGGGAATTCCTGGAGTTCCCAAGAGAATAGCGCAAAAGTGTCGCTGGCCTTAGCAAATACCTTCCGAGAATTGTCATTCCGATGAACCCTGCGTTCTTTGCAGGGTGAAGATGAATCCCTGATAAGTTACGCCTGCGGGATTCCTTGGTCGCAAAAAGACGCTCCCGCGGAATGACAACAATGCTGTGGAGAAGTGCTCAGAGCGGTTTTTTCTATACCTTACCGACATTTTTGCGGTACACTCTCCCCAAGTACTTGACTGAACAGAATCCAGGGAGTGTGGTATAAAACGCTGTGAGTTTGGATTGGATATTGGATTATAGATATTGGATATTTGAAGTTCTCGATTTATGAGATTATCTGTTGGTAAATTCGTGTTGTGGTTGGTGATCGGCGGCTTTGGGTTGCTGGTGCTTCAAATCTCAATAGCATCGGCAACAGCCCTAAGTGATGGTTTGGCGCAGCAGCCGACCGTTGATATCCCTACAGTGACTGGGACCCCCACCGGTCCGATTGCCGTTGTCTATGCAGACCCTGAGGAACAGATCAACGTTCGTTCAGGTCCGGGCACCGACTACCCACGCGTGGGCGTCCTGCTCAACCGCCAGGAAGCGCCTGCTTTAGGTCGCACTCCCGCGGGGGACTGGGTGCAGATCATCTATGCTGGGGTAGAGGAAGGCGTTGCCTGGGTGTATGCTCCTCTGGTGCGCATCCTGGGGGATGAGCTTCCCATTGTAGAGCCGCCGCCTACACCTACACCGTTGGTCACACCTACCATTGATCCCACACTGGCTTCTCAATTTGTTGTGCAGGTTCCTGCCACACGTATGCCCACCTTGACGCCACCGCCTCCTCTGGTTATCCCTACATTCCCTCCTCAACCAACCACCACAGCCACGGGCGGTGTGCCAATCGGATTTGTGATCATTGGGTTAGGCGTGTTCGGGATCTTGGGTTTGATCCTCTCGTTCTTGAGGCAGCGGTAATTGAAAAAACTTTTTTGGCTATCTTGGAAACGATGTGGGACCTTCCAGATTTAGGGTTGAAGGGGGGTGCTCCGCACCCCCCTTCAACCCTAAATCTGGGGACTTACCCCGACAAAATGAAGAATCAAAAAAGGCCGGGCAAACCGGCCTTTTCTCATTAGATAATTTGCGGTCTAGCAACTGGCGCAACCGCCGCCAGCACCAGCAGCACCCTCTTCTGTGCGGAAGGAGCTTCCACAACCACAGGAGGCCATGGCATTGGGGTTCTCGACTTTGAAGCCGCTGCCCATCACGTCTTCGACGTAATCGACTGTCGACCCTGCCAGATACTGGATCGAAACCTCGTCAACGACAACGTCCACCCCGTTCGAAGTTACAACCGTGTCCTGTTCGCGGAAATTATTTTCTAACGCCATCCCATACTGGAAGCCTGAGCAGCCGCCACCCTGAACGAAGACACGCAGGGCATAGCCTTCGAGCTCGCGCTTGGCAAATAGATCGCGCACTGCATCTGCAGCAGCGGGGGTAAGCGAGATTACATCAACTTTTGTCGTCTCTTGCAAAACGGTTTCAGTCATAGTGTCAACAACCTCTCATTTTTCTACGATGCTACTTATTTAGATAAAGTCTATCATAATTAGATTTCAGCGTCAATAAATCCGTTCACTGCTTGTATAAGAGTTTCGTTAATAATGATCTGCTTGGTCTTTTCGATTTCTGGCCCCCACCAGGCATCCCCGGCTCGAAAAGGGATATTCTTCCTTACCTCTGAGTGGGCAGCAAAAACCCCTGACCCTAGCTTGCCATTGGGCATTTCTCGCAAGCGTAAATCCAGCGCACGTGCGGCTGTATAGACCTCCACCGCCAGAACGTGAGCGGTATTGGCTACGATCTCCCTGGCGTGCCGGGCAGCAGTCATGGCGTTGGCGTTATGATCCTCCTGTTCGGCTGAGGTGGGCAGGGAATAGACCGAGTCTGGCGAGGCCAGGGTCTGGCTTTCCAGCACCAGGGATGCGGCGGTATACTGCGGCATCATCATCCCTGAATTCAGTCCAGCGGCTTCGGCGTTGTCGACCAGCATGGGGGGCAGGCCAGCGTTGAGTTTGCCGTCGGTCAGTCTGAAAGTGCGCCGCTCGGATATCCCCGCTACTTCGGTCAGGGCGACTTTGAGGAAGTCCATCACCATACCGATGGGTTCGCCATGGAAGTTTCCCCCAGAGATGGCTTCACTTGGCCCAAAGATCAGGGGATTGTCTGTGGCGGCGTTGATCTCGCGCTGGATGCGGTCTTGGATGAAGAGCAGTGCATCTACAGCCGCCCCCTGCACTTGGGGCGCGCAGCGCAACGAGTAGGCATCCTGGATGCGCCCTTCTGCATCAATCAGTGTGCTACCCAGGGTCAGTTGGCGGATGCGCTCTGCCACACTGATCTGTCCTCGGTGGTTTCGCACCATGTGGATGCGCGGGTCGAATGCTGCGCGCACCCCCAGCATGGCTTCCAGGCTCATGGCCAGTGCCACATCGGCAATTTGCAATAGGATGTCGGCGTCGTAAACGGCCAGGGCAGCCAATGCTGCCGAAAAAGTGGCCCCATTGTTGACCGCCAAGCCCTCCTTACCGCCTAGGATTAAACGTGGGATTCCCGCAGCACTCATGGCAGCTTTGCCGCTCAAACGTTGCCCTTCGAACTCGGCCCAACCGGAATCCTCATCCCGGTCGTCTTTATCGGTGGTGAACACCAGTGCTAAATGAGAGAGTTGGGCCAGATCGCCCGACGAGCCTAGCGATCCCTGGGATGGGATCAGGGGCGTCACCCCCTGGTTGAGCATGTCCAGTAACGTTTCGATGACCACAGGGCGCACCCCAGAATACCCTTTAGCCAGGGTGTTGGCCCGGATCAGCATGGCGGCGCGCACAACCTCGATAGGGAGATCGGGCCCAGTCGCCACAGCATGGCTGAGGATCAGGTTGCGGCTCAATGTCGCGGCATCCTCTTTAGAGATCTTTTTGTCCGAGAAGATGCCAAAGCCGGTGTTGATGCCGTAGACGGGTTCCTCTGCAGCCAGGATTTCCTCGACCCAGGCATGCGAGCGCTCGATGGCCTGGTATGCCTCTGGAGCGAGTTCGACTGGCTCCCCGCGCCGCGCCACGTCGATGACTTCTTTGATCGTGAGATCATTTCCGTTGATTGAAAGCATTTGGTTCCTTAAGAAATTTCCGAAAAAAGGGTGTGCATGGGGTGCCACGCACCCCATGCACACCCTTTTTTCGGTCTACCTCGGAAAAGCAAATCAAAGCAAAATTTGACCCAAAATCACCGCCGCCAGGGTGACTGTGATATTGTCCACATCCTTGAGGGGCAGGGATTCGACCAGGGTTCCCACGAGGGCGATGATCGTCAGGGGGAGTATGTAGATATGAAAGGGGCCAGCGAAAATTCCGGCGGCCACATAAACCCATAAGATGAATGCGGCGAAAACCCAACCTCCCAGCAGCATGCCCAACGAGCCGATCCAGGACTTGCCAGAGGCCCAGGGGAGCCTAGCCTCCCCCCAGCGGCGGCCGAAGATATCCGCTAGACCGTCGCCGCCGCACATCAACATCAGGCCGACCATGCCGATTGGCGAATCCTTCCAATAGATGATGGTCAGCACTACGAAGACGATGCCGTAGAACAGCGGCCCGCGCAGGATCTCGCGCCGGTCGCCGGTACGGGACATGGCCTGTACCGCGGCTTCATCCTTCATGATCCCCAACCCGACCAGGGCAAATTGGGCCGTGATGGTCAGGGGCACCAGCGCAGCCAAGTATCGCGCTGAAGGTGCATCATGGAAGAGCAGCCAGCACAGCACAAAGATCGGACCGGTGCCCATGTGGATGATCTTGCGGCTGAGATGACTGTCAATCCAACCCCGGTGAGCAGCGTAATCGTTCAGCCTCAGCCAGATCAGCGCCGCCGCAAATGTGATTACTAATGCGATGAAATTGTTAGATAACATATTTAGCCTCAGAGATCACAGAGATTAGAGAGAAATTCTTTTTACACCGTCTACCAGTCTACGTTCACCAAAATTTATTAGTAGAGCACGTTTTAGACCAGTAGCTTTTAAGTAAGACAGCGTTTGAGCCAATGCTACCTCAGGAAGTTTTGAAACGGCTTTTAATTCTACGATGACTTCATTTTCAACAAGGAGATCAACTCTCTGTCCTTTGATCACATTGCCTTTGTAGATGACATCTATTTCAACCTGGCATTCGTACTTGATCCCTCTAAGATCAAATTCAATGCATAAAGCCTTCTCATAGATTGCTTCCAACAGTCCCGGCCCCAATAGTCGATGAACCTCAATTGCCGCTCCGATTATTTTTTCAGTCAAAACATCACTCATCAACTCCTCCTCTCAGTGATCTCTGTGCACTCTGTGGCTTTGCATATGTCACCAGGAAATATTAGGGCAAGTATTTACGCCGGCATGTTTGCCGATGGTTTTATACATAGTGACGTTGGTGAAGGGTTCTCCCAGGATGCCGTCGTGGATCGCCCATGAGCGCAGGCGGATGCTGTTTGCGGCCTCGGGTTGGCGGAAGGGGGTGTTACCATCAAGCAAGGGCAGCAGGTCCCCTCCAGGTGAAAAGCGTTGGTGATAACTCTCCATGCGGCGACGGCCCTGTTGGTAGGTGAAGCCATAGCGTTCGAAGATCACTGCGTTGTGGTAATAGAGCGGTTCGGCAAAGTGCATGGTGTGCCCAAGTTCGTCGATGAAAGCCTCGAATGTGGCGATGGCACTTTTGAGCATGTGTAATCCCTCCCTGATCTGCCCAGGGGAGAGACCAGCTTTCAAGGCGTCGATTTCAGCATCGATGTTGCGGAAGCGGGTGCCGAATTTGGTGGGCGTGCCATCCGGGAGGCGGTCGACAGCGAAGCGCGGCGCATCGGGGTCGTTGAGATTGTACAACAGGATGTGCAATTGGCCGTTGAGGGTGTCCGTGATATGCCCGTAGAGGATGGGGTCTTCGAAGCCGTATTTGTGGTACAGGCTCAGTTCTGCGCTGCTGCTTCCCTGCGGACAATCCAAGAGCAGCAAGTCACGTCCCTCAAGATCTGTAAGGAAGGGATTCAGTTGAAAGTGATCAAAAATCTCAGGCGGGATGATGCGTGAGTACAGTCGACGTTTCTCCGCCACCGGGAGATGGTTGATACCGCCGATGGTGGATGGTGGTGACATGTGAACACCTCTGCTCTTTGTCGTGCGATTGGTAACGAAATTATTGGACACGGATTTCACGGATTTTCGGATTATTATATTTTTTTTATCCGTGAAATCCGTGTTCATCCGTGTACTACATTAATATCCGCTGCGACGCAATTCGCGCTCGACCTGGCGTTGCGCGTCGCGTTTAGCGATGCTGGCGCGCTTATCGTGCAGCTTCTTGCCGCGCGCCAGGGCGATCTCGACCTTGGCGCGGCCCTGGCGTAGATATACTTGCGTTGGCACAATGGTGGTGCCTTTGCGACGCACTTCGTCCCACAGGCGCTTGATCTCTTTCTTGTGCAGCAGGAGTTTGCGCTGCCGGGTGGGATCATGCCCGAAATGGGAGGCCTGCTCGTAGGGGGCGATATGGGCATCTACCAGCCAGGCCTCTTCGCCATCCACGTGCACGTAGGCCTGCTTGATGTTGACCTGTCCAGCCCGGATCGATTTGATCTCGCTGCCATGCAGCACCAACCCAGCCTCGAACCTCTCCAGCAAGTGGTAGTCATGGGATGCTTTCTTGTTTCTGGCGACGACTTTGACGCTCATAAGTGAGTCGATTCTAGCATAATAACCCTCCAGTGCGACGACCAACTAGCATTTAATGAAGGTCGGAAAAACAATCACGAATGACACGAATTTATCAACGAGTAAATTCGTAACATTCGTGTTATTCGTTGTTATTCGTGATTTCAAGGTTGTTCAGTTTTGATGAAAAATTGAATGGCAGCCTCAATGGCCATGTCCCGATCTGCTTCCCCGGGTTCGACGGCGATGTCCGCTGTCATGCCAGTCTCCGCGATGTCGATCTCCAGGCCCGGAATCCACCACTTGGCGGCGGTGACATGGATGCTGGAGCCATCACTCAATTCAAAGCCCAGCTGGATGCTATCTTTGCCGAATGTCGATGACCCAATGACCGGGGCGCGGTCACGGACTTGCAGCGCGCCGGTGATGATCTCGGCAGCGCTGGCGGTGTTGGAGTCTACTAAGACGACCAGGGGGAGATCGACAAAGGGGCCGGGTTTATCTATGGCGTAGGTCTCGACGGGTTTATCGCGGTACTGCTCTTGAAGGATGTCGCCCTCGTCCAAGAATAAGCTGGCGATCGCCACCCCGGCATCGACCAGGCCGCCGCCGTTGCCGCGCAAGTCCAGGGCGAAGTATTCTGCCCCCTGGGATCCCAGATTGCTGATGGCGGTTTCGATCTCATCGGCGGTGCTGGCAGCGATCAGGTTAACTTTGATGATGCCCAATCTCGCTTCGGCAGGGGCGGTGTGCCAGGTCACCGAGGGAATGGGGATGTCCTGGCGTTTGATTTTGAAGCTGAGTTCCTGGTGCTCTGGGGGGCGGGTAATGGTCAGGGAAACAGGATCACCCTCGGGTCCCCGCAGAGCAGCCACGGCCTCTTCCATCGGAGTCTCTGGGGTTACAGCCAGCTCATCGACCAGGATCAGCCTGTCGCCATTGAGTATTCCAGCCTCTTTGGCCGGTCCATCGGGGAAAGGGTACAGCAAAATATATCCCTCTGGGTCGCGGCTCAGGGAAGCACCGATGCCGCCGTATTTGCCCGCCAGGTTGTCACTGTTGAGTTCGGCTTGCACGGGTTCGGTGAAGCGGGTATATGGATCACCGAAGGCCTCCAGCATACCGCGGATCATACCGTATTCCAGGGTAGGATCTTGGGGGAGATTGGCCAGGGCGTGTCTTTCGAGGATGATGCGGGCTTCGTCCAGGATGGGCAGATCGTTTTGCGAAGGCCCCCATTGGTCGCGGATCAGATAGCCTGACGTGAAGCTCATGATCAGGCTGAGGGCGAATAAGGACAGGACGAGAAGGTATCGTTTGAAAGTCATGGGTGTTGAAAGAGTGTGATAGGATTAGGAGAATCCTGATAATATGTCATTGCGTGCCGTTGGCAAAGCAATCTGCCTCTTTGAAAGAAGGAGATTGCTTCGCTACGCTCGCAATGACAATCTGGAATGAGCAAGTGTACCAGGAGACAAAGGATTTACAAGGAGAGCCATCATGCGCATAGCCATAATGAGTGATAGCCATGACAATATCTGGAAGCTGGCCAAGGCCATGCCACACTTCGAGGGAGCCGACGCCATCATCCACTGCGGGGATTTGATCGCCCCCTTTATGATTATCCGTTTGATCAAAGGCGCCGGGGGCATCCCCATTCACGTGGTTTGGGGCAACAACGATGGCGACAAACGCTTGCTGACCGAGATGGCCGCCTCGGCGGAGAATGTTCACCTGCATGGCGATTTCGCCGAAATCGAGATCGATGGCCTGAAAGTGGCCGTCAACCATTATCCCAGGATCGCCCGCGCCCTGGCCGAGTCGGGACAATATGACCTGGTCTGTTACGGTCACGACCACACCGCTCACGAGGAATGGATCGGGGATACCCTGTTGCTCAACCCTGGTGAGGTGATGGGGATGAACACTCGCAGCACCATCGCGCTTTACAATACCAAGACCAGGCAGGTGGCTTTTGTGGAGTTGTGAGCAGTGGAAAGTGGGTAGTTGTTAGTGGGGAGTATTAGTTCTCGTTGCAGTACTACTCCACCGTCGATGGCTCGCTGCTGAGCAATACGGTGATCTCGGTGTAGTGGAGAGTGGGTAGTGGGAAGTGGTTTGTTCGAAAAAAGGGCTGGGCGTGCGGAGCACGCCCAGCCCTTTTTTCGGTTTATGTTTAGGCCAGGGTGGTTTTGTGCTAATATTATCCCCAGGTGAATCATGCAAAAGATGGAGTCTGCTGAACAATTGCTTTCCGGGATGACGCGAGCAGAAAAGGCTCAGTTGTTACAGTGGATCGCGCGCGATCTTGGAGATGCTTATCCCGGAATCGAAAGCACACCGGATGTGTGTGGGGGTGAAGCGCGCATTGTTCGTACGCGCATCCCGGTATGGGTATTAGTGCAGTTTAGGAAATTGGGGGCTAGCGAAGCGGAAATACTCCAGCAATATCCCACCCTTCGAGCCGAAGACTTGATCAATGCCTGGGGTTATTATCGCTCCCATAAAGAAGAAATCGAGGAACAGATCATCGAAAACGAGAACGCGTAAACATGGCTCGGCTATATTCGAATGAGAATTTTACATTGCCAGTTGTTGAAGAGCTCAGGCGGTTTAGAGGGAATATTAATCCGAATCAATCGACCACCTGATCAGAATTAGGCAGGTATCTAGGAATTGCCGGGGGTAAGCCGAACGGGTGAAGCAGCGACAACATTCCTGAAAGCGTGACGGCCAGACCTACTCACAGTGAATACACTTGCCCCACCGTCCCCCAAATTCTGGGGGGGTACTCAAATGTTGTAGAAACCGGCAGATGAATCTGAAGCCGAGTACATCTAATTCCTTATCTATTCTGGATCATAACTTTGTCGGTCCGGGGGGGTTAATGCAAGAGGACTTCTTATCGTGTACGGAATTAGGAGGATGAAATGGCTGGACGTTACGGAAATATCGTTGGCTGGGGCAAATATGTCCCCGAGCGCGTGGTCACGAATGCGGATTTCGAAAAGATACTGGATACCAGCGATGAGTGGATCGTCAGCAGAACAGGCATCCATGAGCGCCGGCATGCTTCCCAAAATGAGAATACATCTCAGATGTCGACGGCCGCGGCGCGGGATGCGTTGGAGATGGCTGGTGTGCGACCCAAAGACCTGGATCTGATCATCGTAGCCACATCCAGCCCAGATTATCTCACTCCGCCGGTCTCATCACAGGTTCAGCATATGTTAGGGGCTGGAACAGTTGGTGCCTTCACACTGGTAACTGGTTGCACAGGATTTGTATACGGTCTGGCAACAGCGCAGCAATTTATCGCCTCAGGCGCGGCGGATAACGTACTGGTGATTGGAGCGGAACTGATCAGCCGCTTTATGGATTGGGAAGACCGGGCAACCTGTGTCTTGTTTGGCGATGGTGCTGGCGCGGTGGTGGTTCAGGCCACCGATGAACCCTCTGGTGTGCTATCTTTTGTGCTGGGTTCGGATGGATCTGGAGCGGAGCATCTGATCCTGCCTGCAGGCGGGACGGCAAACCCCATTACTCACGAGGTATTAGTGAAGGGTCAGCATTATCTGAAAATGAACGGCCGAGAGGTGTTCAAGTTTGCCACCCGAGTGTTGGGGAAATCCCTGCGCCAGGCCATCGCCGAGGCGGGGATGACTTCCGAAGACATCGATTTGATCATCCCGCATCAGGCCAATGTGCGCATCATCGAGAGCGCCGCCCGCCAGGCGAAACTGTCCAAAGATCAGGTTTACGTCAATATTCACAAATATGGCAATACCTCGGCGGCCTCGATCCCCATCGCGCTGTGTGAAGCCCTGGACGAAGGCCGCGCCAAGATCGGTGATACCTTCGCTTTCGTTTCCTTTGGCGCAGGGCTGACCTGGGCGTCAGCGATCGTCAAGCTGGCCGAGAGAAAACAGCCTGTTCCCAAGCGAAAATGGCGCTTGCCAGTTCTGAAATGGTTCTCTAGAAATGACAGCTTAGTGCTTGAAGAAGAGGCTGCGGAAGCAGATGCGGAAGCTGAGGAAAGCGTTCCAGTTTGAATTCATGGGTAGTGAGCCAACCGCGTTGGCGTCGATTGGAGCTTAGTCATTTGTATATGCCGCCCATCGAGGATGGGCAGTAACCCTTTAGTGTGCGCCACAAGCGTTCCACCTCTGGTGCCACCAGGGCATGCTACGCGAGGCAGTGGAACGAGTTTAATAAAGAAGCCCCAAAATAATAGTGGTGGGTTGCGGAGCAACCCACCCCAAATATTTTTTGGGGAAATTAAAAAATTGGTTTGTTTT
>CAZUSV010000049.1:0-4585 GCA_964622645.1 uncultured Anaerolineales bacterium | reverse complement strand
CCGGGCCCTGCAATGACTAAAAAAAACAACCCAAAAAAACTTGGGGGGGGGCCCCCCCCCCCCCCACCACTATTATTTTGGGGCAAATTTCAACTATGGGTTTCTTTAATTTTGGCGCGGTCGATATCGCCGCTTTCGGTGCGGGGAAGCTCGTCGACGAAATCCACAAATTGGGGCTTTTTGTAGGAGGCGATCTGTTCTGCGACGTAGCTGCTAACATCCTCAGGAGTCAAGGTTTTACTCGGGTGCAGTTCGATGACCGCTTTGACGGCTTCGCCCCATTTATCATGGGGCACACCGATAACGCACACGGCGGCCACTGCAGGCATTTCACCGATGACATGCTCGATTTCAGAGGGATAGATATTCTCGCCGCCCGATTTGATCAATTCTTTCTCTGGCTTGCGGCCCTCGTAGTACAGATAGCCCTGATCGTCGAATTTACCGACGTCACCGGTGTGATGCCAGCCGTGTCGGGAGGCGTATTTGCTGGCATCGGGATCGCGCCAGTAGCCGGAGAAGACCAATGGACCCTGAACGACGATCTCGCCAGGCTGCCCTGTGGGGACATCTACGCCCGCTTCGTCCACACAGCGAACCTGGGCCGCTGGCAGAGGCTTTCCGGCCGCGCCGGGTTTCTCGTCTACGCGTACAATTGTGACCAATCCTGAGGTCTCTGATTGGCCGAACCCGGTCCAGAATTTGGCGTTGGTTTCTTGATACAGGCGTTGGATGGTATCCGGCGCATCTAGACCGGCAACATGTTTGAGACTCTCGAGACTGGCCCCTGTGGCTTCCCGGGCGTCGAGCAGCATGTGCAGGATGGGTGGAAAGTCGGCCACCAGCGTGACCTGATGTTCGTCCATCAGTTGGACTGCTCCGGCGGGATCGAACTTTTCCATGATCACGTTGGCTCCGCCAGCCTGCAGCACAGCCAACGATAATCCCAACCCGGTGATGTGGAATAGAGGCAGGGCAGCCAGGTGGCGATCGCTATCTGTCAACCCAACTGCGTTGATGATCTGGTCGCCGGCGGTGAGCAGGTTGGCATGGGTCAGCACGGCGCCGCGCGGCACGCCTTCAGTTGCCGCGGTGGAGATGATGGCGAAGGGATCGGTGCTGCTCACCTCGGGAGGTCCGGAAACCTCTCTGAGGTAAAGCTCAGAGAGGGGGATGAACCCCTCAGCACGCTTCGCGTCTCCAATCAGGGCGCGCACCCCAAACTGAGTCACGTCCAGCCCGTCCAATTGGGGCAAGTGCTCCATCCCCACGACCAACATCTTGGGGTCGGCTAAATCCACAACCCCGATCACTTCAGCGGGGGAGAGGCGCCAGTTGATCGGATAGGCAATCGCACCGGTCCTGGCACAAGCGCCATAAAGTTCGAAATATGCCGCGGAGTTCTGCGCCAGGATGCAGATGCGATCCCCTTTGTTGATCCCCTGGGCTTTGAGGCCGGCAGCGAGTTGATCGACCCGCTCCAGGAATTGGGCGTGGGTGTGGGTCGCCTCTGCGCTGATAAGTGCCTGTTGATCCCCCTTAAATCGCGCATTTTCTTGTAATAATTGATAAATCGTAGAATTTTGGAAATCCATGATCCCTCTCCGTATGAATATCGTAGAAAAAAGGGTGTGGCTGGGTGCAGCGCACCCAGCCACACCCTTTTTTCTACTTTAACCTAACCAGCGTTTACGTCGTTTGTAGTGTTTCACGTCCCGATAACTCTTGCGCTCTCCAAGCTGGGTCAAACCTAGATAGAATTCTTTGATGTCTTCGTTTTCGGCCAATTGATCTGCAGGGCCATCGAGCACGATGCGGCCAGTTTCCATAACGTAGGCATAGTCGGCTACCTCGAGGGCGATCTTGGCGTTCTGCTCGACGAGCAAAATGGGAATGCCCGACTCTTGATTGATCTGTTTGATCACCCTGAAGATCTCCTGTACGAGCAGAGGGGCCAGACCAATCGAGGGTTCATCGAGCAGCATCAATTTGGGGCGCGCCATCAAGCCGCGCCCGATGACCAGCATTTGCTGCTCCCCTCCGGAAAGGTAACCGCTCGTGCGGCGATGGATCTCTTTAAGGCGGGGGAAATAATGATACACCTTCTCCAGATCGTCGGAGATCATCTTGCGACTATGCCCGCGGGCGACAGCCCCAACAGCCAGGTTTTCCTCCACGGTCAGGTGCGCAAACAAACGCCGGCCTTCTAAAACTTGAATAATTCCTAGTTGAACGATATCCTCGGCGGGTTTGTGGTCGATGCGCTGGCCATTGAACTCAATGCCTCCGCGCGTGATTTCCCCCTCCTGCGAAAGCAGCAACCCCGAGATGGCTTTGAGCGTGGTGGTCTTGCCAGCGCCGTTGGCCCCTAATATGGCCGCAATCTGATTCTGGCGCACCTCGAGGGAGACTCCGCGCAGGACGAGAACGACATTGCTGTAGATTACTTCGATGTTGTTAAGTTTTAACATTTTGACGGCGACCCCAGGGGTTTGATCAAACCCCTGGGGTCTATTGGTTGATAATGTTTACTCGCTTGGCCGCAGATCGGGTGTTTCTGTCCAATCTTGCAGCACGATGAAAGCATCGGGTCCGCCCTGGATCATGCGGATCTGTGCTTCGTGAGGCGATCGGCTGCCATCAGAGTAATCAGCGCGGAAGACACCATCCAGAGCCTGGTATGACCCTAAGGCCACCAGGGCATCGTGGATCGCTTCGCCGGTCAAGTTCTCATAACCGACTGCGTCGATGGCTTGCGTGATGGCTTCAACAGCCAGATCGACACCAGCCAACAAGAGCAGATAACCAACATTGTGTTCACCAGCGGTGCGTTCATTGGCTGCGAAGAGCTGCTCTGCGAACTGAATGCCAGCATTATCCGCATCTGTCCACCACAGATAGGGTGTTGGGGCTATCAGCCCTACACCATAAGCCGGATCGGCCAAGAAGGCGTAGAGGGATAGGTCCATGCCCCAGTTATCTGAAGCAACCACAAACTGGTCGCGCAACCCCAGGCTGTTCAAGTCGTTCAGCAGGGCTGCTGGGCCGAAAGCCAGTGTATTGTTCCAGATCACATTGGCTCCCGCAGCTTGAGCGTTGAGGATAGCGGTTGTGGTGTCGGCGGTTGGCGAGACATCGTAGGTTTCTTCGTGAACCAGTTCGATACCATTCTCTTCCATGAAAGCGCGTGTCTCGGTGGTCAGAGCGCCCTGGCCGAAGGCTGTGGGCCAGCTGATGTAGGCCAGCTTGATCTCATCGCCTGCGTCGGCGGGTTTGTAGGTTTCCCAGTTCTCAGCCAGGAAGCCCATCACCAGGCCAAACTGGTCAGGGTAGATGGGTCCCAAACCAAAGGTGTAGCCTGAGTCGACGTAGAAGCCTTTGGCGCTCAGACCGGCTGTGATGTTGACAATCTTGTCCTCGACAAAACGTTGAGCAAGGGCTTCGACTTCACCAGAGCCATAGGTGATCATGACTAGCGGATTGTCATCCGCACCGGTGAAGCGGTCGTAGGCGGCTACGGCCTCATCGATGCTGCCGCCAGTGTCGGCGAATTCGATGGCCAGAGAAGCGCCATAGATTCCGCCAGCCTCATTGATGGAGGCAACCATGTCTTCGGCCCCATGAACCAGTGGCGCCGTGATCGCGGCATAAGGTCCTGAGAGGTCGCCGAAGTGGTAGATGGTGATGGTCTCACCAGTCAAGTCAGGACCTTCCATGGCTTCTTCTTCGGGTGGGAAGAGGTCGTCGTAGGTGACGTCGAAGTCAGGCCCAAAGTACTTGGCGTTGACTTCAGTGAGGAAGCCGCTGGCAAACAGTTCTTCGATGCCGGCATTGACCGGTACGACCAGTTCACTACCGTTGGGGAAGATGAAGCCCAGGTGATCGCTGGAGAGTGAAGGACCAACCAGCTTGAGGGCGTCAGCGTTCTCACCCATGTAGCCCTGTCCGGCGACCTCATCGATGATCACAGCGTCGATATCACCAGCGATGAGCGCCTGCACGGCGAAGGGGAACTGCTCGAATGCGGAGATACGCTCTTCAGGCAGGAACTTGGCTGCGGTGGCGTAGTTTGTGGTGCCGGTCTGTGTACCCAGCTTGAGATCTTCGTCAGCAACGATATCATCGATACTCTCGATGCGATCTTCGTCGAGACGCACCAGGAGGCGCTGCTCGATGGCCACGTAGCCCATAGAGAAGTCTACGATCTCATCGCGTTCTTCGGTGATGGTGATACCATCGGCGGCGGCATCGAACTGACCATCAGCTACTGCCTGGATCATGCCCTCCCAGGCAGCTTCGACATAAACTGCTGTACAGTTCAGAATGCGGCAGAGCTCATCCCAGACTTCGTAGTCCCAGCCAGTCGGCTCGCCAGTGTCGGGGTCGAGGTAGTTGAAGGGCAGGTAGGCGTTCTCGACCGCAATAACGACTTCGCGTCCGCCAAGGTCTGGAAGACCTGCTTCCGCTTCCGCGTCCATCATCATGTCGGGCCAGGAGGCATCGATCTCAGCCATGACGGTGTCCATGTCGGCCACGCCAGCGAAGTAGTCGGTCATACCCTTCCAGAAGGAACCCGCGCCCACTT
>CAZUSV010000048.1:15049-31366 GCA_964622645.1 uncultured Anaerolineales bacterium | reverse complement strand
TACTGCATTAATTATGTTCTCACTTTCCCCACACCCTAATCCGACCAGCACTAAGATGATGACTATCAAACGTATTATCGTTCTCTGGCGATATACCATTGTTGATCTGTTAGTGCTATTGTTCTCGTGCATGTTTCCACCTCCGTTGATTTAGCCCTATGGTTCCCCCCTTGATTGATGAAGCCACCTTGCTCTACAGTATATACAGCAGTGCAAGTATAAAAGTTGCGTCACTCTTGTAAGTTTTGTAGTGATGACTTTTGCACTTTTACAAATTATTCTGACAATCGCAATACTCCTTCCCGGCGACTGGAAGTCGCAGCGACACTTGCAAAGTCGCCCTCCGGCGACTAGATTCCAACCTGCGTAGGCAGGTTTCGCAACTGTTGCTGCGTTTTTGCCGAAGGCACGCACACCAAAGGTGGGCCTGCGGCCAGCGAATCGCCGGTTTATCGTTACAACAATTTGATAATCTTTAACAGTCGTCTGACTGGCGCAATGGCCCTTCAGTTATAATGAGAACTTTCAAAGATGCTACCTCACCTAAGGGAAGCTCTCGATGAAGCCTGAAATAATTATTATCGGATCGATATGCTGGAAATCCCCACTTGTCCTCCAGCGGGTGTAAGCAGCCCGCTCTTCAGCGGAGGCCTGGGTGTCGAAAAATACCATGCTTTCGAAGCTTACATTGGGCGGACCGAGGCGCGTTTCCAGGTGTAGGTGGGCTACAGGGACAACGTAGCCAGTTTGACCGACATACCCCAGCAGTTGCCCGCATTTTACCTGCTGGTCCAGCGCAACCAGAGGGGTTTCTGTAAAATGGGCATACAGGTGATAAAGTGAGTTCCCTTGGGGGATATCAATTACGTTGAGTACCTGTTCAGGTATGTGCTCATAGGCGGTCTCGATGATGACCATGTTGCCATAAGGGAGCCGGTCTGGGATGGCTGCGGCTACACGCCCGTCCATGATTGCCTGGACGCCCTCGCCCTCGATGGAGGCGCGGCCGGCGTGATTGTAGTAGGCGAAATCAACGCCGTGGTGACGCTCGTCCTTGCCGGGGGGCGGCGGATCGTAAGGTTGGGAGACGATCTCGGGGAGCTGCTCGAGGGTGTGATCGGCGAGAGGGGAGCACACCACGCTTTGCGGCCCTTGGGCAGGTGGGCCTACGGCCAGCGAGGAGCGGGGCGGAAGGGGCGAGGGAGTTGGGGTGCTGGGGAGCGGTGGAGCTGTGGGGGAAACAGAAACAACTTCAAGGTGGATTTGTGGTTCCTGTGTGGAGGGGAGTGAATGCTCAGGAGTAGGTGTCAGGCTGGGTATCGAGGTGAAGCTTGGGTACAGGACGACATTTTCTCCTGGTGATGAGCAGGACACCAGAAAAGCAGCGCTGCCAAGGAAAGAGATTATGATCCTGCGCATGCTGTAATTGTACGCTAAAACGCGGCCTGTGCCGCAAAGTGCTTGCGTGTTGATAATGATTGGGCTATAATTCGCCCGTTGTCGGGGTGTGGCGCAGCCCGGTAGCGCGCTTCAATGGGGTTGAAGAGGTCCAGAGTTCAAATCTCTGCACCCCGACCAGAGACCCCCTACCACAATGGTAGGGGTTTTTTTATTATCGGTATGGAGACTACACATGCAAAGCTTGACGGTATCTGCTCGAAATATAACTTATACGCTATTCTTCGCCCAAAGCCTGACTTCTGCTGGAATGATTGCCGCACATACGGTCAATGCTATTGTGGGCGCCAAACTCAGTTCAAACCCAAGTTGGGCTGGTGTGCCGGCGACTGGATTTCTGTTGGGTGCGGCGGTGTCGGCATATCTATGGGGATTTGTGATGGACCTAATCGGCCGGCGTGGCGGGATGGCGATCGGACTGCTGTTTGGTGTCGTTGGCGCGGGCATTTCCTTTGGATCAATCCTGGGGGGCTCCTGGTATGCCTTCTTGATCGGGCTGGTGCTGATGGGTTCGGCCAATGCCGCCGTGGTCTTGGGGCGCTTTGCGGCAGCAGAAGTCAATCCGCCAGGGTCTCGTGGTAAGGCTATCTCGACAGTCGTCCTTGGAGGTACCGTGGGGGCGCTGTTAGGGCCGTTGCTGGTGGGGCCGGCGGGTAAATGGGCGCAAGCATTTCAAATCGATGAGCTTGCCGGTGTCTATGTGGTCAGTTTCGTTTTACTGTTCATTGCCGGTGCGGTGGTGTTCGTTCGCTTGCGACCGGAGCCCAGCGAACTTGCTAAACAGGTCTCTCAACTCTTTCCGGAAGAATCTGTATCTGATGTGCAGAAACGCTCGCTCAGCCAAATCTTGAGGCAGCCCAACGCAGCCCTGGCAATGCTGGCGATGGTTTTAGGTCAGGTGGTCATGGTGCTGGTGATGGTGATCACTTCGTTATACATGCGTGAAAATCAGCATCCCCTCAGCAGGATCTCTGTGGTCATGTCCGCTCACACTACCGGCATGTATGCTTTCTCGATCATCTCTGGGCGTTTGGCAGATCGCTGGGGTCGCTTGCCTGTGATTGCATTTGGTGCCGGGACACTGGCATTATCATGCTTGATTGCGTCCGTTTCAGTTCAGCTCTTCCCCTTGGCGGTAGCCCTCTTTCTCCTGGGGTTGGGCTGGAATTTCACTTTTGTGGGTGGTTCTGCTCTTTTGGCTGATCAACTTTCACCCGAAGAGCGCAGCAGAACCCAGGGATTCAACGACCTGATGGTTGGGCTGGCCTCGGCTACAGGGAGCTTTTTCAGTGGGGTAATCTTTGCCAGTCTTGGGTATGCCAGCATGGCAATGATCAGTGCGCTGTTGGCGCTGGTTCTGCTTGTGGTTACGTTCTTTTGGATGCGCAGGCAGAGAGGCAAACAAGTTCTGGCTGCCGCCTGAGAAAGCGTCTGAAAAATAAATTCTACCAGCCAGACCTCAGGGATTTTGTCCATCATTAAGTTCAAAAAGGTGTTTTGCAGCCTGTTGTTTCAGTGGCAAAAGCATTCTTCTGGAAATCCCTGGGGTCTTTTCAGACAGTTTCTAAGATCAGGGAGAACCTGCTCCCTCCGATTTGTTTATCGTTCTTGACAGGCCAATACAAAGCTGATATATTCGGACAGAATAAGTCCGAATTTTATCTCTCGAGTTTGGGGGAAGGATTATGAGGAAACTGTCATGTATAAAGCCCTAATCGATACGATCGCCGTTCATAGTTCGTGCTCCACCGATGAATTGGAGCAGGCTTTAGACATGTTGAATTCGATTGATGCGCTTATTGTCTCCATTGAATGTGCCTATGTGACACAGCGGCCATTTATGGATGTCGTCCATGATATTCAGTCCGGATGGCAAGTGGAGGGAAACGAAAACCAGCATTCATCCAGTGCTCAATACACTGTAAAGTAAGAACCTATCCGAAAAATGCTTAGGCCGGTCTCCCGACCGGTGCGAGCGAATATTCGGAAAAGTTCTAAGTTTTTGATCAATTTTCCCGGAAACTCTTTGGGGACTTTGAACAGAGAGACGTTCTTCGAGAATTGAATAAAGATGCTCTGCTCTAGCCTGGCACTCGTTGGAGCTCGTACGGCTTGGCTCAATAGCGACTGGGATCGTTTGGTTGCTTTGCCTTTAGCTGTATGATTCTACATCTTTTGAGTGCACCCACTTCAATCACTTTTTCGAGGCATATGAGAGAACACTCCCTGGCTTCTTTGTACAGATTTAAGCCGCAAAGCGCAAATCCTAGGTTGCTATGGCCATCTGCATAAGCCCAATAATCATCAATTTCTTCAGCAATCTTTATGCATTCCAGCTGGTACTGACGTGACTCTTCGAGTTCACCCAGCTCATCGGCAATGATCTCAAGATTGATGAGGCTATCTAATATGCTCGATTGGTAGCCTAGCGTTCGACGAATGACCAGGCTTTCCTCCAGTAGCACTTTGGCCTCCTTGTAGGATTTCTTGATCGTTGAAATCAAACCCAGGCTATTGAGGCTGTTAGCAATCCCCCAAGGAATTTCTAGAGTCCGATAAATTTCCAGACTCTTCTCGAAGAACTTTTTTGCTTCATCCAGATTGTCTTGCATGGCCGTGACAATACCCAAATGATTAAGCGCTAAACCGACCTCATCGAGTGCATCGAGATTGCGCGATATGGCTAAGCTCTGTGTGAGTGCCTCAATGCTAGAATCAAAGTCATACAGTTTTGCACACATCCACCCGTAGCGCGTGAGTACCTTGGCAAAGAGTAAATCTTGTTGGTCGATAATATCTTCAAGATCATCACCAGTGTTCAAGAGGTCTTTTGCCATACCAAGGGTCTCCCTGCCCTCTTGATACCAACTGCGCATATTAAAGAAGCGGCATAAGCTTTCAATCGAATCACTGATTTGCTGTCCACGCTTCTGGGAAATCGCCCAACGCCATGCTGTGCGAATATTGTCGATTTCTTGCGCAATTTCAGAAAATGCTTCTTGTTCCTTTGCGCTATTTAGATAATTTTCCCTTTGGTGGAGAAACGTAGAGTAGTAGGCAGAGTGGCGATCACGGATTTGGTGATGTGTTATTGGATGCAGTTGAAATTTCTCCTCGGCGTATTGCCTGAGTATCTCCAACATATCATACCGTCCGTTGGGATCCCGCATCAAGAATGACTTATTCAACAAGGATGAAAGGTTGTATAAGGTTGCAGCGGTGATTTGTTCCCCGGCGTCCCTGGTAAAACCTCGCTGAAACACTGTCAGCTTAGATAAGATACCCTTTTCCTCTTCAGAAAGCAGATTCCATGAATGCTCGAATACGGCCCGCAAGCTGCGGTGTCGGGCCGGGATATCACGTCTGGTTGAGGTCAAAAATTCTAAATCATGCGATATTTGCTGGGAGATTTCCTGGCAGGATGCTACATTGAGCCAGCTTGCAGCCAATTCGATACCTAAAGGCAACCCACCCAAGTCTTTGCAGATTTTGATGATGCAGGCTTCTTCCTCATTGGAAAAAGAAATGCCCGGCTTTGCCCGATTTGCACTTTGCATGAATAATTGAATTGAACTGCATTCATCAATACTGCTATAAAAGTTATCTCCGGGAACTTGTAAACCCTTTACTTCATAAGGTAGTTCCCAATTAACATTCAGCCGCTCCCTCGAAGTGACCAAAAGCTTAACTCCGGAGACAGTGCTCAACATATCAATAAGCAAGTCTGTTCCACCTTGAGTTAAGAGGTGTTCAAAATTATCTAATACGAGCAGTTTGTTTTTCCCCTGGAGGAAATTAAATAACTGTGTGATTGGATGGGTATTCCCATAGAAAGCAAAATCGAGCGCATCTGCAATGGTAGGTACCAGTAAATTAGGTGAGTTTATCGAAGCCAGGGGGACAAAATTTACTCCGTGGGAGAAGGAACTAATCTTAGTAGCAGCTACCTGAAGAGCCAAGCGCGTTTTCCCAATGCCGCCAGGTCCAACCAAAGTCACTAATCTGGTAGAACTATCATCCAAAATACTCCCAATCTCAATCAGCTCGCTTTCTCTCCCGATGAATCTGGTTGGTTGGAGGGGCAGTTTGGGTTGGGAGGCTTTGAATTGACCCGCTGGTAATGCTTCGAATTCATTGTCCCGAATTTCCCTATATAGCTGTTTGATTTGATCTTGAGGGGTTGCGCCGAGTTCTTCCTTCAGGATTTCTACATATTGAGCGTATTGACGTAGGGCAGCAGAACGCTGACCAGAACTGGCATATAAGGTCATCAACTGAAAATTGGGGGCCTCACATAATGGGTCTAATGGAAGCCAGCGTTGGGCGTACTCAATCGCTTGATCGTACTCGCCGACTTGGCCGTGATAATTAACCAGCCGCTCGAGGATATCGCTGAATTCCCTGCGCAAACTTTCGGTTTGCATGCTTTGCCATTGGTCAAATCTGGAACTATCACGCAGGGTAAAGCCAGTCAGGAAATCATTGCGATAGAGTGTGACTGCATCGTTTAATTGGTTTAGGCAAATAGGGCAGAGTTTATCGTGTCCATGGGCGTGCACCTGGGATTGTGCGATGAGGTTATGAAATTGATCGACATCCAGCCACAGATTTGGCATGTTTGCAATCGAGATGTTTTCCCCCTGGCTGACGATGATGTGCGGACCGACGCTTTTTCTCAGGGTCGACAAGGTTCGACGCAAGGCACCCCGTGCTCTTGTTTGATTGGAATTTGGCCAGAATATCGTTGCAAGCGTATCGCGCCCAATAGCTCTGTCCTCGATTGCGAGATAAGCAATCAGGGCCATTGCTTTGCGGGTATCCATGCTGACAGGCTCAGCGGCACGCTCAATGCGAGGGGAGCCTAGAAAAAATAGTGCAATATTTTCCATTTCGAACCCGATCTATCTAGATTATAACAAAAGCCTTCTTCTAAAATTAGCCGTAACGATTTGGTAACGCCAGGGGAGTATAACCTGATAAATCCATACTTATTAGGAGGCATAGAGATGGCGAAAATTGCTACATTACTCAGTATTTTGATCCTGTTGGTCCTGGTGTTTGCCCCGATCCTGGCTAACGCCCCAGCAATGACTGCTGGCAACCTGGTCTGGTCGGGTGGCAACCTGGTCTGGTCAGGCGGCTATGGGACCTGGGCGGGCGGCTTTGGATCCTGGGCGGGCGGCTTTGGATCCTGGGCGGGCGGCTTTGGGACCTGGGCGGGCTAGGTTGGTTTAGGCATACAAATCCAAGAAGCAGCGATGGTCAGGATCGCTGCTTTTTGGTTACGATCGAATAACCTGCATTCAACGCAGCATGGCCCAAAGCTGGTACCGATCTTTGGTAAACCCAGGGAAATGCGTGGATTCTCATATAGATGTCGATGAACATCGCAGGAAAAGGTATGCAAACATGGCAAATCAATCACACCAAATTCCAGGTCAGAATATCATTTGTTCCAGATGCGGGCATTCGAATCCAGCTTGGTATGCAGCGTGTGAAAAATGCAATGAACGAATATCACTTGTGAATTCTGGACAAGCGCCAGTATCAAGAAAGAAAGCAGAAGAAAGGATTCGGAGAAGGCCAGGATGCGTGACGGCATATGCGATCATATTAGCGTTGGCAGGTTCATTGTTTGTTATCTATGGGTTGGTAATCGGATTGGTAGGGACTAGTGATCTAGCCGAAATACCCCTTGAGGGAACAATAATTATTTGCACTTACTTGGGCATAGCAGGGTTTCAATATATCCTGGCGTATGGATTGTGGAATCTCAAGAATTGGGCAAGGATAATAATCATAATAATTCAAGGGTTGTCGGTAATATTGAGCATACTATCTACGACAATATTAGCCAGTTTTGGATATACACGCACACTAGGTGAAAACATAATCGGGATAATCGTGAGTCTGCTGGTATCAGGATATATCCTGTATTGGTTTGTAATAAATGAGATATATTTCAGGTGATGGGGAAATCTTATAAAATCTTTGATGCGCCCATCTCTGCTTGCTAAGGAATGGGAGTTGAAAAACTATGAGAATAATCATTCCATATGGGACACTATACTATGGGAAAGTTGACCAGGTTTCAGACGTTTTGTATGTGGCCACGTTATTCTTTCACATCGGGTTTATCCCACTAATTCCCTTGAAGACATTTGTCCTATTTGATAAAAAATCAAAATATCAACACCTTGGTGGTGTTCGGATAAGAATCAATCTCAAATCTGTTTTTGTGGGTTATATGCGAGCGATTTTTATGGTATTGGGGATAATCGGCATTTTGTATGGTATAGCATTATTCTTGATCCCAGAGTTTTGGGGATACACGAGTTCTGCGATTGAAGAAGTTCTACCATATTTCATTGGTGGAGTGGTCTGTATTCTGTTGTATGCACTTTCTTTTGAGCTATTTCGAGCATCCGATACCAGAGCAAAACAGTTGAAACATTTAGTGGGGATAGATCGATCCCGGAATTATGATGAAATGATTTTTGGACAAGTTGAAGATTCCCAACAAGAGCAAGAGTTCAAAGAGGATGAAAAAAAGCAAATATCGGGAATATCTCCAAAAGAAATTGGTATTCTGAGTATCCTAATCGTTGTTGTTTGTGTTGCCTTGGTTATTCTTGGGTCAATGTATTTTGGCACAGATTCAATTTCCGGTATTGAGAGTGTTAATACTTACCAACAGTCTGTCTCAATACAGTCGTCAGTTACTCCTTCTTCATCACCGACACCAGCACCTAGCAGTACACCAAAGCCAACCAGAACCCCCATTGCTGGATGGGATACATACAAATTTTGGGGAGGAAAAGCCGAAATATCGATGCCTGCTGGTTTTTTATGTGCGGACTTAACACAGGGAAATCAAGAATTCATGCAAGCATTCCAAAATCATATTGAAAATGATGATCAGTTTGTAGCGTATGTTGAGCAAATATCTGCATTACCGGATCGTGTGTTTATTGCTTTCGATACCTATACCCATGACGCGACAAGGTTAGCTCAGATATCTATTGAAGACTTGGGTTCCTATGCGGATATTTCAATGGGTGAATACCTGGACGCAGTAATGGAAAACCTCCCTTCATATGTGCGGGTAGTAGGTCGGGAAATCATTCAATTAGAAAACTATCAAGCTGGGAAACTACTTCTCGATGATAGGGCTTTTGCAGGAGACGATCTAGTACCAGTAAGAACAGCATTATATACAATCAAGGTTGATAACATTATGTGGATAGTAATGTATGATGTTGAGAGAGATAATTTCAATGAATTCTTACCGGTTATTGAGTTGAGTATTAGGAGCTTTGCGGTAAAACAGTTTGGAGGAGATCAATGAAAATTGAGATCACAAAGAAATCAATATTCAATCTGTTGACCCTGATTATATTTGGTGCAACCTGGTTTGCTATCGGTTGGGTGTTAAGCAACAGGAAGGTTGAGCCTGAGAGCCACCGGGTAAGTCAGGTGCAAAAGTTGATCCAGACAGAATACTATGATGAAGCACCCTCGGCACGCCAGTTATCAGATGCCGCCATTGAGGGCATGTTGGATTTAATCGATGATCCTTATACCATACTGTTAGTTCCCCCTTATAGCACCCGCTACATAGATGATTTTGCTGGTCAATCGGGGGTCATTGGCATGTTCCCAGAGAAGCGCGCAGGTGATATCGTCGCCAGTATCGTTTTCCCAGGAGAGCCAGCTGACCAGGCGGGGTTGCAGGTTGGCGATGTTATCCTGGCAGTTGACGATGTTTATTTCGACGAAACGACCTCCGCAAATGAGGCCATATTGATGATACGCGGTCCGGTGAGCGAAGCAGCCCATTTCGTCGTAAAAAGGGATGCGGAGATCATCGAATTCGATATTCAGCGACAGCCACGCCCGATTGTTTCTATGGAAATGTTACCAGAGGGAATAGGTTATCTCGCTCAATATACCTTTACCACAAATGCCACCTCTACAATGGAAGCTGCCCTTGAGGATTTGCTTTTACAAAATCCCCAAGGAATCATCTGGGATTTGAGCCACAATGGGGGGGGCTCCATGAAAGTCGCTCAAGAAATATTGAGTTTTTTCATTGAAAAGGGTGCGCTCTTCCAGGTCGAACTCAAAGATGGCCAACTCCATGAGTTTACGGCCCAGGGTGATGCGCTTGCTCCTGAAATTCCCTTGGTAGTCCTGGTTGGCGAGCATAGCTATTCCGCGGCAGAGACAGTAGCTGCGGCGATTATGGAACACGATAGGGGCATGGTCTTGGGAAGCACAACCTATGGAAAGGGCACCATTCAAACGACAATGCCACTTGGTCAAGATACCATATTACAAATGACGATTGGCAAGTGGCTATCACCCTTTGGGGATTTTTACGATGGGCGGGGAGTAACACCAGATATTGTCATTCAAGACGATCCAAATACAGAAGCGGATGAAGTGATCCAATTCGCAGTGGATCACCTGTTAGTCAGTCCATAGCCCTTATCAAGTATTTGCCGGAAGATACCTGAACGCATTTGGATGATGTCACTGCGAGCCGACAACGCCAGAGGCGTGCGCATCTTCGATGTGCACGCCTCTGGCGGACCGGCGCGTGCAGCGAGCCGTGTCGAAGTGAGACCATGGATGTTGTGGGGCACTCGCAATGACACTAAATGGCTGGAAATCTGATTATAAGAAGGCCGTGTTGTTGGATGCATATGATATTAACGGCAATGCCGAAAAGGATATAATTAGGGGGACGAACGGTCGTACAGAATCTCCATAGGAGGATGAATATCTTAGGAATTATGGATAAGACCTTGAAATTGTCGCGTAAATTTTCCGATTTATTTGCTGAAACTTTTCTTGTCTCTGATTACTCCCTTTCACCAAGAAAAAGAAAATCCTTACTATTAAGAAGATTCGCCATTGGCGGTTTTGTAGTAATTTTTCTCCTAGGGCTTATAGCAATCATTCTCCAGATTACTGGGTTCACTGGCGATTCGCCATTCTTGATAACTTTGATAGCTATTATTATCGGTGAAGCAACTATGGTTCTTGTGCTTTTTCTGGATGGAAAGGGTTATACACAGTCTGCGGCCAATATTATTGTACATATGTTGGTGATACTCATATTTTTTGTCAACCCCACAAATTTTGCTAAAGGAGTATTGACGATCTACTTTGTTGCACCGCTCTTGCTTTCTGCCACATTGCTGAAGCCGGAAAGAGCCTTCTGGATTACCCTGATTATTGCTGTGGGAATTGTTTACTATTTTATTGTCTATTCCTTATCTCCAAAATTCATGATCTATAATTTTGCCCTCTTGTTTATTGCGGTAATTGCCTGGATCATAACCAGGTCCTATGAGAACACCCTGGATTATGTAGTTAGAAGAAATCAACAACTGCTGGCGTTGGACGATTTGAGATCTAAGTTCATTTCAGATGTATCCCATGAGTTGCGCACCCCCATCAATAATATCTCCGCCTATTCCCAATTACTTATGGAGGGTCCTCCGGAGATATCGAAGGGGCAAATTCTCCAAATATTGGAAAATGAGTCCAATAAGGTAGTCGATATCATTAATTCTGTAATTGATATATCGAAATTGGATGCCGGGCTTGATCCTACTCTGATAGAATCCATCGATATTGTCCAGGTTATCGAAGAGATTGTAGAAGCATCAACCGCACAGGCGCATGAAAAAGAGTTGATAATGACAGTTATCGCTCCTGAAGATCCCGTGTACATCGAAGGTGATTTGGCTCGAATAGAAGCCATATATCGCAATTTGATCAGAAATGCTGTCAGTTATTCCCAGGAGGGAGAAATAACTATCAATTGCGAGGCAACAGATGATCAAGTGCGCATCTGGATTAGTGATACCGGCCCGGGAATATCAAAGGATGATCTTCCCTTCATCTTCGAGCGTTTCTATCGCGGTAAGGATGTGAGACACTCGACAATTTCTGGATCGGGATTAGGGTTAGCTATCGTGAAAGAAAATGTTGACGCCCACAAGGGTTCCATCAGCGTTGAAACGCAGGAAAGCAAAGGCACTACATTTACGGTCGTTCTGCCGCGCAGTCAAGAAGTGTAGTCACTAGGACATATGATGAACGAAGGTAATCCGGTAGTTTATATTGTTGAAGATAATTTCGAGTTGGCTGATGCGTTTTCCATCGCCTTAAATATTGCTGAGTTTCAAACGGTTATAATGCACAATGGTGCTGAGTTCGATGCGGCCTTCGGTGAAGCCGGTAAGGTGCCAGGTATGGATGTGCCCTTACTGATTTTATTAGATCTTCATTTACCGGATACGGATGGAGAGGTATTGCTTTCGAAAGTTCGCAATGATGAACGATTTAACAATACTAAGATCGTCGTTGTTACCGCAGATGTAATTAGAGCCAAAGATGTTCAGGAAGGGGCGGACATGGTACTTGTGAAACCAATACTTTTAAAGGACTTGAGAATACTGGCGAATAGCTACCGTCCAACCTGGTAAACTTGATGTGTAAGTTTTCCAAGTAATTTGTCACTCTGAGCCCTGCAAGGGCGAAGCATCTAGGTCAAAAATGCTTTTCCTGGAGCCCATGTGAGGAGATAGGAACTATGTTAAGTCAGTTAGTTGAATCCCCGCCCTTTATGGATCATCCGATTGACCGGCAAAAGAATCGGTTGCTCGGAACACTCATAACTGGAATAGGAATTATCACCGTTGTAAGTATAGCAGTTTTGATAATCACAGATGTTATTGGTTTTATGGTGCACCCGCCTTCATTGTATTGGGCTGTGTTTATGTTTTGCTTTTCATTAATTGGGATATTGTTACTCAACAAACATGGTAAAACGATCATTGCAGGGTTGACATTAATAATCGTTCTGGTATTTGCAATCACATTTGCAGATGATGTTGAAAAAGCCATTGAGGGGTCCACCTCCTTATTTTATGTAATACCTATCATGCTAGCCTGTTACTTCCTCCGACCTGTATCCGGCTTCGTGGTTGCAGGTGGTGTATCGGTATTGCATTTATATATTTGGTTTTTCACCGATGTCCAAGAAAGTTTTACCCCTTTTGGGATGATAGCGTTTTTCGCAATCGCTCTGATATCCTGGCTGGCTGCGAATAGTAATGAGAAGCTGCTATATGGACAACATGAAGCCAACAAAAGGCTGAAAGAGTTGGATCAATTGAAATCCAAATTTGTCTCTGACGTCAGTCATGAGTTACGAACACCGCTTAATAATATTCACATTCATATAGAGCTGTTGGCACATGCGGATTTTTCTGATGAAGAAAGAGATCACTATATCCAGAATGCACTCAACGAAACAGAGCGCTTATCAAACCAGGTGGTGGATATCTTGGATCTGTCACGAATAGAGTCTGGGGTGGAGACAAACTCATTTTCCGTGCTGGATGCAAATGATGTTGTTCAAAGGGCGATTGAAGAAGTACTTCTCCAGGCAAGAAGAAAGGGGTTAGTGATTGATTTTCGTGGAGAGCAAAGCCCTTGTTTTGTACGGGGTAGTAAGAGTGATTTGCACAAAGTATTTAGGAATCTATTGATAAATGCAGTCAGGCACAGTCATGATGGGAGCATACTCGTGCGGGTAAATTGTAAAAGAGATATAGCGTGTATTGAAATCAAGGACCAGGGTACTGGGATTGATCCAAAAGATCTACCCCATATATTTGATCGTTTCTATCGCGGCCAAGGCGTCAGACAATCCACTCAGCATGGCATGGGTTTAGGTTTAGCTATTGCCAATGAATCAGTGAAACAACATGGTGGCGATATTGGAGTTACAAGCCAACCAGGAAAAGGTTCAACTTTCAGGGTAAATTTGCCAGTTTTCGTGCAAGAGCCTGCATAAATGTTCCCTAGACCAAATTAGGTTAGATCGCAGCGAAGGTCGCTGCATTCATCGACAGATTGCCAGACGATTAGCATATCTATTTTTTACCAATACATTATTCTCGAAGAGAGGCTTTCCATGACGCTTGATCTTTCCGTCGTTCGTTCTCAATTTCCCGCCGTTGCCAATAAGGAATTGATCTACTTCGATAACCCTGCTGGCACGCAAGTCTGCCAGCAGACTCTCGACCGGATGAATAATTATCTGGTCCATACTAACGCCAACCGCCGCGGGGCTTTCAAGACCGCACAGGAATCTGATCGCGTAATCGATGAGGCCCGGGCAGCCTGTAGGGATTTCTACAACGCTGCCAGGGACGAGGAGATCGTTTTCGGTGGCAATATGACAACACTGGCATTGCACTTCAGTCGCTCATTAGCGCATCTATTCAACCCTGGCGACCGCTTCGTGGTTACTCGCATGGATCATGATGCCAATATCACACCCTGGACTTTGATCGCCGAAGAACGCGGCTGCGAAGTCGATTGGGTGGAGTTTGATGTGGAAACGGGTTTTCTCGACAGAGAAAGCATGGAGCGTGCCCTGGATAAGAAGCCGAAGCTTGTCGCAGTAGGATATGCCTCGAATGCCTTAGGCACGATCAATCCCGTAAAAAGCATTACCAAGATGGCCAAGGATGTTGGCGCGCTGGTTTTTATCGACGCGGTGCAATACACCCCTCATGGCATCACCGATGTGCAAGAGATCGGCTGCGACTTTCTGGTATCTTCAGCTTATAAGTGGTTTGGGCCGCATGTAGGCATTTTGTATGGCCGCTACGATCTTTTGGAAAGTTTGAAAGCTTACAAAGTTCGCCCTGCACCCAAGGATCCACCCGGCAAATGGGAGACAGGCACATCTAACCACGAGGGGATTGCGGGTGTGCTGGGCGCATTGGAATATTTCGAGTGGCTGGGCGAGCAATATGGCGGCGATCATCTGGCGCGCAATCAAGACGGATTCAGCGGAAGAGCGCTCCGCCTGCGCCAGGGTATGGCTGCAATCCGGGCATACGAGTTCGAGATCAACCGCGCTTTGTTGGAAGTATTGTCTTCCTTCCCCGAAGTATGCATCTATGGCCCGACAGATAAAGGGCGTCTGGATGAGCGTGTACCGACCTTCTCCATCAATGTAGATGGTTTCCATCCCCGCGAGCTGGCGACAGCATTCGGGGAGCGCGGCATTCAGGTCTGGTATGGCAATTACTACGCCCTGGCGGTTACCCAACGCCTGGGCGTCGAAGATAGCGGCGGTATGGTGCGCATCGGCGGAGTGCACTATAACACGGTTGCAGAGGTTTACCGCATGGGCGAAGTTTTGAAGGAGATTATTAAGGCTGGCCGATAATTCAGATTTGGATTTTGAATCCGCACTCGTCGTTCTTGTTCCAGAAGCAGAAGAGTTGGTTGGCCCTTTTAGGGAAACATATGATCCTGTTGCGAGTCAGGGGATAGCTGCGCATATCACGATCAACTACCCTTTCCGTATCGACCCTTTGAACAAGAGTCGGCAGATTGATTCACTGAGAGAGTTGTTTTCAAGATTTGCACCATTTCAGATTTCTCTGAACAAGATTTGCCGATTCCCGAATGTGATCTATCTTGCCCCTGAACCTTCGCAGCTATTCATAGCTTTGTCTGATGCCGTTGTAGAACGCTTCCCAGGGTCGCCACCTTACGAGGGAAAATTTGATCAGGTGGTGCCTCATTTGACTGTTGCCCATGTTGAAGACCCTGGGGTTCTTGTAAAGGTACTTGAAGAATTCTCAATTGCTTCTAAGGGGAAGTTGCCTATTCGGACGGAAGTCAGGGAGGTGCTTTTAATGGATAACCGAACTGGAATGTGGGAAATACGACAAGAGTTCTTGTTATCCGGTGGTCCCTCTGATTATTTTTGATCGATTGGTGAAAATAAGAACAATATTGGCAATTTGAAGATCAGAGATGCGGGGGAATGAGCACCATAGGGAAATTTCAATAATTCATCCTTGCTCGGTAATATCAACTATATATGTTTTGACCAAGTAGCCCCTGACAGGGGCTACTTGACTTTCACGAAGCCTAGTCTATACTAGTGCTAACTGGTGGCATAGAATGACCCAATTAGATCATCCCCCCAAACTATATCACGAACTGTCCGCATGGTGGCCGATTCTATCTGCCCCCGAGGATTACGCTGAAGAGGTTGAATTCTACCGCCAGGCCATTCTCGCCCATTGTGAGTTCGTCCCCCGAACATTGCTGGAATTCGGCTCTGGCGGGGGTAATAACGCCTCTCACCTGAAGGAGCACTTCGAATTGACCCTGGTCGATCTATCGCCAGGGATGCTGGAAGTCAGCCAGGAGTTGAACCCCCAATGCGAGCATCTCCAAGGCGATATGAGAGAAGTTCGGCTGGAGCGCCAGTTCGATGTGGTGTTCATCCATGATGCGATTGGCTATCTGACCACTGAGGGTGAACTCGTGAAAGCGATCCAATCGGCCAATATCCATTGCAGGCCCGGTGGTGTGGCGCTGTTCGCGCCAGATTGTGTGCGCGAGACCTTCAAGCCCTGCACGGATCATGGCGGTCATGATGGTGATGGGCGCAGTTTGCGCTACCTTGAGTGGACCTGGGATCCCGACCCTGACGATACCAGCTATTTTGCATATATGGTCTATCTTTTAAGGGAAGGAGATTCGATCGTCAACTGTGTGGAAGATCGCCACGAACTGGGCCTGTTCGCACACGATACTTGGATGCGCTTGATCAAAGAGGCTGGCTTCGAGCCAAAATCGATCCCCTTCGAGCATAGTGATTTAGAACCTGGTTCGACGTTTGTATTTTTGGGATCAAAACCTAAGTAGTTCGACTATGTCACATCCGCGAGAGTTACCGAAAAAAGGGGGGTGGGGGGGGGGGGGGGGGGGCGCCCCCCCCCCCCCCCCCCAATTTGGTGG
>CAZUSV010000048.1:0-15039 GCA_964622645.1 uncultured Anaerolineales bacterium | reverse complement strand
GTATGGGGGGCGGAGCACCCCTGTACCCCCCCTTTTTTCGGGCTTCTCGTCTCCAAATGAAACTGCACGATGAATAAACGACTATCCCGACACTTGCGCCTTTTGATCATTGTTACAGTAGCCTGGCTGCTCTTTTGGCTGGCCGGACTGCCAGATTATTACCAGCAATATTCCGACACTGCCATGCTTATTTTCGATCTGGTCGTCCTGCCGCCAATCTGGTTCCTGGTATATCGCAGCGTCAAAAGATCACGGCCTGGCAGGGCTTTGGCGGTATCATTGAGGTGGTCGTTCTATATCTCTGTACCCCTGTTGGTATATGATCTCGTATATTGTGGTTGGTATCTCGGGTATGGGATTAGCTTCCTGTGGGAGTTTTGGTATCTGACCGTGTATTACATCTTACCCTGGTTGATATTCCCGCCCACGGGTTGGTGGATTGATCGGCGACAAGCAATAACATGAATCGCGCTGCTTACTTTGATGATGAACAGCTTGATTGGCTTTTAGGGCGCGATCCTGAAAATCCAGGCGTGCGCTATTTCGCCTTGCGTGATCTGGTAGGACGTTCTGACGAGGCCCCCGAGTTGATCCAGGCCAAGGCGGACATCATGTCCTCGGGCCCTGTGCCTGCTATTTTGGACGCGCAATCCGCAGAGGGGTACTGGGTCCGACCGGGTGGCGGCTACACTCCCAGCTACCGGGGCTCGATCTGGCAGATCATGTTCTTAGCCTGGTTGGGCGCGGATCCGGATGATGAGCGCCTGCGCAAAGGCTGTGATTATGTATGGGAGCACAGCGTGGCTTCCAATGGCGCCTTCTCGATGAATCGTAATCCGATCCCCAGCAAGGTCATCCACTGCCTGAATGGAGATTTATTGGCCGCGTTTTCGCAACTGGGGTATGCAGATGATTGGCGATTGGAAGTGGCCATCGATTGGACCGTAGGAGCCATCCTTGATAGGGATGATATTCGTTTTTACAAGTCAGGGACTTCTGGCCCAGGTTTTGCGTGTGCATATAATGGAGGGCAGCCTTGCGCCTGGGGAGCGGTCAAAACGCTCAAAGGGTTGATTGCCATTCGCGAGCAAAAGCGGACGCCAGTGATCCGGGAGGCTATCGATCAGAGCGTTGTGTTCTTACTCAGTCGCGATCCCTCGCAGGCAGATTATCCCTATACCGAGCGCATCAACAACACCTGGTTCCAGTTTGGGTTTCCGCTCAGTTATCGCAGCGATGTGCTCGAGGTCCTGGAAGTCCTGACATCTGCGGGATATGGCGATGATCCCCGCCTGGCCAACACCAGGAATTTCGTATGCAGCAAACGTGATGAGCACGGTCGCTGGAATATGGAAAAATCCCTCAACGGAAAGATGTGGACCGATATCGAAAAGAAAGGTCAGCCCAGCAAGTGGATCACCCTGCGAGCCTTACGGGTTCTGAATGCAAATAGAGGCTTTCAACTATGAAGGCTATGCTGCTCAATCAAATAGCAGATTTGCGGGTGAACCAGGCCCCTCTTGTGTTTAGCGAACTGCCAGACCCGACTCCAGGACAAGGGGAGGTGTTACTCAAAGTGACTACCTGCGGTGTCTGCCACACCGAGTTGGATGAGATCGAAGGCCGCACGCCGCCAGCGACTCTCCCGGTTGTGCTCGGTCACCAGGTGGTGGGGCGTGTGGAGGCAACTGGCCTTGGAGCGATAAAATTCAGAAATGGAGATCGAGTGGGTGTGGCCTGGATATTCTCGGCTTGTGGTGAGTGCGAGCATTGTCTAAGTGGGAATGAAAATCTATGCCCCGAGTTCAAAGCGACTGGCCGCGATGCCTGCGGCGGCTATGCTGAATATTTGACCATCCCCGAGGATTTCGCATTCCCCCTTCCTGATGAATTTTCAGATGCCGAATCCGCGCCACTCTTATGCGCTGGGGCGATCGGTTACCGTTCCTTGCGTTTGACTGATCTCCAGGACGGCCAGAATCTGGGTTTGACTGGGTTTGGGGGTTCAGGTCATCTGGTGCTCAAGATGGTGGCGCAGCGTTATCCCAGCTCCAGGGTATTCGTCTTTGCCCGCAGCCAAAAGGAGCGCGAATTTGCCCGCGAGTTGGGCGCGGTTTGGGCTGGAGATACAGAGGATGAGTCTCCTGAAAAGCTACATAGCATCATCGACACCACACCTGTTTGGAAGCCGGTGGTCGAGGCCCTGAAGAATCTCGCGCCTGGGGGCAGGCTGGTGATCAACGCCATCCGCAAAGAAGAGATCGACAAAGAGTACCTTCTCAACTTGAATTACAGCACACACCTGTGGATGGAGAAGGAGATCAAGAGCGTTGCCAACGTCAGCCGGCGTGATGTCAGCGAGTTCCTGGCGTTGGCAGCCGAGATGGGCATCAAGCCCGAATACCAGGAATACGCTTTGGAAGACGCCAACCAGGCGCTCGTGGAGTTGAAAACACGTAAAATCCGCGGTGCTAAAGTGTTGAGAATTGGATAAATTCGGAAAAATATTTGGACGCAGATGGACGCTGATTCACGCTGATAGTGTTTTTTGAATCAGCGAAAATCTGCGTGTATCCGCGTCCCGAAAAGGCTTCACCCCGCAGCCAGAAATGCATTTAGATGGCCCCAATGAGGTGAGTTATGAAATCAAAACCGATTCTGATTGTCTTGCTCCTGACATTTGCACTGATCGTAACCTACTTGCCATCAGTCGCTGCCACGCCTACCGATACTCCCACACCCGAGCCCACGCAAACCGGCGGCAGCACGGGCAGGTTTGCCTTTGTAAGCAATCACACGGGCAACCAGGAAATCTTCGCGCGTGGATTGGATGGCTCAGATCCTAAAAACTTGACTAATCACCCTGCCAAGGATAATCACCCGGTATACTCTCCGGATGGCAGCAAACTGGCTTTCGCCACTGACCGGGATGGAAACTGGGAGGTCTACGTGATGAACGCCGATGGCAGTGACAAGGTCAACATCAGCGATAACAGTGCGGATGACTGGCCATATTCCTGGTCGCCGGATGGAACAATGATTGCCTTTGTTTCAGATCGCACAGGTAACCTGGATGTATTCACCATGATGGCCGATGGCACAGAGGTGGTACAGATAACTACTAACCCCGCTAGGGATTATTGTGCCAAGGGCTGGTCTTCGGATGGTGAGAAGATCGCCTTCACATCCGATCGCGATGGCAATGACGAAGTCTATGTGATGAATTCCGACGGCACAGACCAGACCAATTTGTCGAACAACCCCGCCTCGGATTACTGCCCCAACTTCTCCCCGGATGCTACCCAGCTTGTATTTGGCTCAACCCGGGATGGCTCCCACGATGTCTATGTAATGAACGCCGACGGCTCTGAACAGACCGCGCTGACCAGCGATCCCTCGGATGAGAGCAGCCCGATGTGGTCGCCTGATGGTCTGCACATCACCCATTTCACGGATAGCGTCGGTGGTGGTGAGATCTTCATGATCGATGCCGATGGTCAGAATCCGGTCAACCTGACCAACGCCGAAAATTCGTTTGAGACCTGGGCGCACATGCAACCCGCCCCAGGAATGCCCTAGTTCATGATGTCATTGCGAGCCGCCATAGGCGCGCCTTCGGCGAGCGAAGCAATCCCCCTCTTTTTGGAGGAGACTGCCACCCTTCCGCCCACCACGCCAGGCTCAGATATTCTATAACCGTAATGAAAATCCACCCCCTACTCCCCTACTCCCTTACTCTCCTACTCCCCTATTCCCTTACTCCTTTACTCCCTATTCTCATACTCCTTACCACTCTTAGAATCATCAACCCCATGCCCACACACTCTGACTACATGGTTAGATCCCCAGACGGCCACATCCAGGTCGAGTTCTCTCTGGATGATGCTGGTACGCCATACTACCAGGTAAACTACAAGAACCAGACCATCTTAGAGCCTTCCAGGTTAGGCTTCGTCTTCAAGGATGATCCCCCCCTGAACCAGGGATTCGTATTGAAGGACCTCGAGCAGAGTACCTTCGATGAAACATGGGAGCAACCCTGGGGGGAAGTGCGCTACATCCGGGAGCATTACAACGAGTTAAAACTTCACCTGCAGGAAGAGTTTGACTTACAGCGCGAACTGGTCATCGTCATCAGGGCCTTCGATGATGGCCTGGGCTTTCGCTACCAATTCCCCGCACAGCCCAATCTGACAGAATTCCAGATCATCGATGAGCAAACTGAGTTCAACTTCGCAGCCGATCATCAGGCCTGGTGGATCCCGGCGTACCGCGAACATCGCTACGAGTATCTCTATCAGCGCTCGCCGCTCAGCGCGCTCAAGAAGGTGCACACCCCGCTGACCCTGGAAACCGCCGATGAGCTCTATCTGGCCATTCATGAGGCTAACCTGAGAGATTACGCCTCCATGGTGCTGGCGGGGAGTGGGGACAGCACGCTGGAATGCGACCTGACTCCCTACCGACGCGATCCCGACCGGGTCAAAGTGCGCGCGGTGACGCCGCATCAGACCCCCTGGCGTACGCTGCAAATCGCCGAAACTCCTGGGGACCTGATCACCTCGTACCTGGCACTCAATCTCAACGAGCCAAATGCCTTGGGGGATGTCTCCTGGGTGGAGCCGGGTAAGTACATCGGTATCTGGTGGTCGATCCATCTGAGGCACCATACTTGGGGCAGCGGACCAGATCATGGCGCAACTACAGAGCGCGCCAAGGAGTATATCGATTTTGCCGCTGAGCACGGCATCGATGGCGTGCTGGTGGAGGGCTGGAACGTAGGCTGGGATGGGATCTGGTATGGTTCGACCAACCGCTTTCGCTTCACCACGCCATACCCCGACTTTGACCTGGAAGAAGTCGCCCGCTATGCTCGCGAAAAGGGAGTGCAGTTGATTGGCCATCACGAGACCGGTGGGGATGTAGTCAACTACGAGCACCAGATGGAATATGCTTTTGATCTGTATGAGCTGGTCGGTGTGGAAATCGTCAAGACCGGCTATGCCAGTATGCTCATCGATGGCGAAGAGTGGCACCACGGTCAGCGCATGGTGCAGCATCATCAAGAGGTGGTCGAGTTAGCCGCCCAGCACAAGATCATGCTGGATGTTCATGAGCCGGTCAAGGATACCGGCTTACGGCGCACCTATCCCAACTTGATGACCCGCGAGGGTGTGCGCGGCATGGAATGGAACGCCTGGAGCCAGGACGGCGGCAATCCGCCCGAACATACTACCGTGATCCCCTTCACGCGCATGTTGGCGGGACCCCTGGACTACACCCCCGGCATCTTCGGCCTGACCTACGAGGGTCGCTACCCCGATAACCGCGTGCGCACTACCCTGGCCAAACAGTTGGCCTTGATGGTGGTGCTCTACAGCCCCCTGCAGATGGCCGCCGACATGCCAGAAAACTATGAGGGGCATCCTGCCTTCCAGTTCATCGTCGACGTGCCCACGGATTGGGAAGATACCCTCATGCTCAATGGCGAGATCGGCGAGTACGTTACCATCGCTCGTAAGGATCGCAACAGCGAGGATTGGCATATCGGCGCTATCACCGATGAGGACGGTCGTACCCTGGAGATCGAGCTGTCTTTCCTTGATCCGGATGCGCAGTATGTCGCCGAGATCTACGCCGACGGTCCTGATGCCGATTGGGAGAGCAATCCCCACAGTTATGAGATTCGGCAGGAGTTTGTAGATCGGGAATCGACATTAGAATTATTGCTGTCGCCAGGTGGTGGGCAGGCCATTCGCTTGCATCCGGCGACGGAAGGCGATTGATGTTGCCGCATACGGGTTTTTACCCAGGAGCAGAGATGCAGAGATAAGCTTTTTAGAATTGTCATTCCGAACCCGAAGGGTGAGGAATCCCTGATAGCATTGGTTATATGAAACCATAAAAGGTTCTAGCATTCGTTATATTTCAGGGATTCTTCGCTTCGCTCAGAATGACAAAAGGCATGACCATTTTTTAGGAGAAGATAATGGACAACGAATTACAAAACACTCAACCTGAAGAGCCCAAATCGAAGAAATCATCCGAATTTCCCTGGTTTGGGGTGATCCTGATCCTCTTAGGATTCATCTTCCTGGCGCAGCAGTTTGGCGATTTTACATTGCACAACTGGTGGGCTTTGTTCATCCTAATCCCTGTCTTCAGCGCATTTGGAAGCGCTTATGGCATCTGGCGCAAGGCGGGTCGATTCAATTTCGCCGTCTGGTCGACTTTTTATGGCGGGCTGTTCCCTCTTGCGGTCGCCCTGATCTTTCTATTCGATCTCGATTGGGGAGAATATTGGCCTGTATTCATCATCCTGGGTGGCTTCGGCATGCTGGTCAGCGGGCTGCCTTTCCGGCGTGCGGAAGACGACAAGACGCCAGCCTGGTTATTGTGCCATCGTCCCTGGGGGATATTTATCGGCCTCTCGGCAGTCTTGTTGGGATTGAGATTCTTGGGTGTGAATATGGGGGTCATTGAGAATCTACCCTTCTTTGATGTCCAGAACTGGTGGGGTGTCTACATTTTGATCCCGGCGCTGGGAGGGTTGATTACGGCGCTGCTCTTGTTGATGGGGGGTCATTCCTTTATGCTGGCAATGGTCAATCTCGCTTTGGCGGCTGTGATCGTGTTGACGGGCATGATCCCCATCCTGGGCCTGGACTGGGAACTGATGAATATGACTGCACCTTTGGTCTTGATTCTGGTTGGCCTGGGGCTGATCTTTAGCATTGGTGGGAAGAAAGAGAAAGAATAATCACGAATAATAACGAATGATACGAATGGCACGAATAATTTGGAGCCTTTGGGAATGTCCGGGGTGCTCGGTCCGCCATCGGCGTGACAAATCCAGACCCACATGTGGCACAAAAGCACCGCATTTTCCCACATGTCGGGCGCATAGCGTGGCAATCCCCTCTGAGCTAAACCACGGGAAATCCCAAAGACCCATAATTTGAATGAGCAAAAATAACTTAATGTTTCGTGTCATTCGGAAAATTCGGACTCATTGGTGATCGCCACGCTCGCTATGCGCGCCTTTGGCGGGCGTGGCGTGAGGCCCTTGCCAGAGGCACGCCTACCAAAGGCACGCACATCGAAGATGGCCCTTTGGGCAGCGCGGCGGGGCAGGCGTGCAAATAAAAATTTCTGTGTTATGTGTGCAATTTTTCCGGTTGCTGTTCACCTGTTCATGTTACGGGCAGATCAAGTTTTGCTTCTACGACGCTACAACACCGGTTATGAAGATGGCAATTACAGCGTCCCTGCCGGGCATCTCAACGGTGATGAGACTGTTCGTCAGGCCATGATCAGGGAAGCCTGTGAGGAGCTAGGGGTTGAGATCCAATCTCAAAATCTGATCTTTGCGGGCGTTTTTCATCGAAAGTCAGATGATGAGCGTGTGGATTTCTTCTTGTCGGCGCATCAATGGAGCGGCACTCCGCGGAACAATGAGCTCGAGAAGTGCGACGAGGTCCAATGGTTCCCATTGGATGCATTGCCCGAGAATATGATTCCCTACGTCCGGCGAGCATTGGAGAATTATCTGGCTGGGGTTGTCTTCGATGAATTTGGTTGGTAGAGATGATTTTCGAAATAGGAGGACGCCATGAAATCTAAGCCGATCTTACTGGTTATAGCATCAATTCTGATCATTACTTGCGTATTTTTGTTCGGCGCAGCGCCCGTTAAGGCCAGGTCGAATGGAATAGGGTTTGCTAGACCAGCCTTCGAGCTTATCCTGGAGCCGACGGAAACACCAACGGTAGAGCCGGGGGAATCAGAAGAGTCTGAGATGCCGAGCGGCACTGTTGACCCGGATTTGGTCGTCGATGTCTATGACCCTGAAAAGGCCTGGCCGGGTACCACCTTGTTGACCGACAAGCACACTGGTGCGGCGAGGTTGATCGAGGTCAATTTGTTGGGAGAAATTGTTTGGGAGTACATACTGCCTGAGGAGTGGGGTGCTAAGGTGGTAGGCTTCGAGGCAGAAATGCTCCCCAACGACAATATCCTCTTTGCCTTGACGAGTAATGGTGTGTATGAGGTCGATCGAGATGGGAATGTCGTTTGGTCTCACGAAGATCCCAAAGTCAGCCATGATGCAGATCGTCTGGAAAACGGCAATACTTTGTATGTCTATGGCTCTCATGATCAGAAATCCGATGCTGCGGTGAAAGAAGTGGGTCCAGATGGGAAGTTGGTCTGGTCATGGTATATCAAGCAGCAATTTGGGTATCCGCCTTATGATGAAATCGACTACCAGGGCTGGGGACACACCAACGCCGTCACACGCCTGGAGAATGGCAACACACTGATCAGCATCCGCAATTTCGATATGATCCTTGAAGTCGATCCTGAGGGTGAAATCCTCGATATGATCGAAGGGATTGCATTTTCCCCTCATGACCCGCTGGTGCTGGAGAATGGCAATATCTTGGTTGTTTCTCAAACCAAGCAAGTGCACGCGGTGATCGAGATCGACCGCCAGACCAAGGAGATCATCAAGGAGTATTTCGCGGTTTACGAAAGGGACAATATGCCGGTACGGGATTGCAATCTGCTGCCCAACGGTAATGTGCTCATCACCGCGGCCAGGAAGATCATCGAAGTGACTCCCGATGGTGAAATTGTCTGGCAGTTTGGCCTGGCCGACAGCGTGCCTCGATTGGCGGATAATGCCCAGTTGGGATTTTATAAAGCAGAGCGACTCGCTGAACTGCCCTAAGAACCTATCATCGAATAGCTAAGGCCGGTCTCCTGACCGAGCCGGCTCGGTCAGGAGACCGGCCTTAGCGTATTATTCAATGACTTTGCGCTGTAATACTGAATATGAAAATCAATAAAATGACCCTGCTCTTGATACTCATTTGTGTTGTCTTGGGAATATCATCTTGCACTGATGTGCTGGAACCGGATTCATCTTCAGCCCAGCCCTCGAGTACGAGGACTGAAGATCCTGAGCTTTCAGTCACCGAGGCCGTACCCTCACCCACACCAAATTATCTCTATAGTGAAGCAGGTTCTTTCCAGGTTGAGCTTGGCCAGGTATTCGCTCTGCGATGGGATCAGTCAGCGCAGGTTGTCTCTGAAAACCTGACCATTATTCACTCCACCGATATCGAATTCGAGTGCCCTGCCGATGCTGTGTGTGAGGTGCCTCTGATTGCTGCCGATTATTTCGAAGTGATCAAAGACGGAGAGTCCTCTGGCCTGCAACCCTGGCAGCCTGAGATGGTCATTGGTGATTATTTGATAACCACGGCAAAGTTCTATGAAGGCTACGATTATCATGAACATCAATTCGAGATTGTATTGTCCATCGAGCGACAAGAAGCTGTCATTTCTGCACAGCAAACCAAGGTTGCAGAATTTGATATTGGGGGTGTCAGTTCCGATTGCGGGATGACACTATATCAGTTTGAAAACCGGGAATGGGTTTCAACCGAAGTGCATATGCTGGCTGTGCGTGAAACCCCTCTGGGGCAGGTTGATGTTTATTTAGAAAGATCAACTACCCCCATGGTCTTGGTTCTTTCCGCCTATGAACCCACTCAATGGCAAATTCACCTGGAAGAAGGAGTCGCTTTGGGTAAAGTCATCCTTAATGGGTACAATCCGCATACTATTCTTGGTGCAGAGGGGATCTCGATCATCGATCATAGTGGGTCGGAGAAGAATATTGTCGAGAGCGTTTATACCTGGGACACAAGTTTCCTGGGCTATAAAAATGATTTAGCTCCAGATTGGGTCTACCGCATCGAGGCGATTGCTGGTGCGCCGCTATCCACGTTTACTGGCTGTTATCGGGCTTCGGAATTCTCATTAAAATGAAGGCTCGCGTCGTAAAGGCATATCAATCTGATTACACTGAACCCTGGTACATGGTGGTGGGGGAACGATTGCAGATTGGAGAGAGAGATAGCGATTGGGAGGGTTGGGTTTGGTGTACCAACTCGGATGGGCAGAGCAGGTGGGTGCCAGAAAATTTCATCGAACCTCATGGAGATTCTTGCACCGCGCTGCGGGATTACGAGTCAACAGAATTAAATGTCCAGATAGGTGAAGTTTTGAAAATGGGGGAGACCGAAAGCGGATGGACCTGGTGCACTAAAGTCGATGGTCAAAGTGGCTGGGTGCCATTAGCGTGTCTCAAAGAGGACGAAGATCGACAATCAACAGCGTTATGAACTTCTTTGCATTTAGTTCTCTGGTTGCTGCCGCTGCGGTATTTACATTGGGCACTTTTGGTCCCTTCTATTAAATTGAATAGAGTGCCAGGGATATAACCCGGTTGTTCGTGCGCATAGCCACCAGTGTTTTTTGCTAGCGACTTCGCTCTGCGATTTAATTTTTGATTCCACGCCATGCGATGTGCATGACAAACGCGGAGCGTTCTGTGAGGGTTCCACCGAGGATCGGTGGAACGAGTTTGGTCAATTAGCCCTAGAGATGGATTGATTTTGCATTCAATTTCCATTAAATTATGAGTTATCCAGTTGGAGAGTGTTCTGCCAATCCAGCCCCCCCATCCCCCCAATCCTTCGCTAAACTCAGGACAAACCCTGGGGGGAAACAATGCTAATCTCCCCCCAGAATTGGGGGGTGGGGGGGCAAGTGCGTAACTCCTGAAAAATTTAAGATGTGGCAGTTTTGGGTTGCTTGACGCTATTTTGATTGCTTCGAGGCTTTGAAGATGATAAGGAGTAGTTTAGTTCGCTGTTGTTGGACCCTGATAATAGCAACTTTCTTATTTCTGGCATCATCCTGTATCCGGGTTTCTTCTTCACCTGCAAAATTTCCAATTACAGCGATAACCGAAACTGACGATTTTGTTTTTGATGATAGTGGGGTTGATAAGATAACCGTAGCAAATGGCTCACAAATGTCGACAGTGACAGTCACGCCGCAGTCATCAGCCACATTGACACCCACACCTACATCAATACCAACCCAAACGCTGACACCCACAAGTACTCTGAATCCAGAGTTGTATCTCGATAAGAACTACTTCTGCAGGGAAGCACCAGATAGATACAGCAAAGAGGTGTGGACTTTCTCAAGTGGGATGAAGTTAAAGGTGCTTTATAGCAAGGATAATTGGAATCTGATCCAATTTTCAGATCCAAGAACGTATGATACTGCTTGCTGGATTGGTGGGGGGATCTTTCAGGGTGAAGGAATCGCTAGCGAAATTCCACCTCAAAAGCCTGAATTCTCGAGCGATGAGCCATACATCTACCTGCCTCAAAATACTCGCTGTCGCGAGGGAAACTCAAAGATCTTCAGAGATGTCTGGTTCTTCGAGGCCGGGACTAGTCTGAATATTGTTGCTATGGATGAGCGTGGCTGGTATAAGGTCGAATTCTATGACCCCCGTACAGATGAGACAAATTGCTGGATAGGTATCGGCGAGGTTAATGGGGATACATCATCTCTCCCTGTGATTAAAATACCTGATCCCTTGTTACAGCACATAGAGGATGTCACTGTCAGTCAGCGGGAAATTCGATTGAGTTTCCGGGATAAAGGGCTGGTTGATGGGGACAGAATCAGGCTGATTGTCAATGATCAAATCCTTGTAAATGATTACGTATTAACTGATCGTTCATTCGGTGTTACTGTAAAGCTGAATCAAGGTGAGAATACTGCTCTTATTACAGCTTTGAATGAAGGCACTGATCCCCCGAATTCAGCAGAAATTCAAATCAGTCATGTTGTGTCCGGCCCTTCAATTCAAGAGGCCCATGCCTTTTCTGGCTTTTATACGCAGTTGATAATTACTGCTCCTTAGGAACTTCTTCTAGTTCTTCTGGCGACCATGCTCTGCGTGGTCACCGAGATGCTCCCGCTTTGCGTAGTCTGAATAGCGCTCTTTAGTAAGCGTTCATAAATAAGTTTGTAGTGATGACTTCAGTCATCCTGACCACTGAAGTGATCACTACGAGCCTAACCCACTAAGTACACTGTAAATAAAGTTTATTACAATTTTTGCTCTGACCGGTCTCCAGACCGAGTCACTCCGGCACGGTCAGGAGACCGGCCTAAGCAAGCTTGCCGATTGCATGTGTCTCCATGACACTTTTTCTTTATTCCCCATGGGTATTTCTAATTATCGCCATGGGCAAATCTAATTGTCGTTGACAGGGGGGAGAATCTCGCCTCAGTTCCCCCCAAGGTTGGGGGGTTAGGGGGGCTGAGCTGTTCAACATACTTCGGACTATTACATTTTCTCGGATGTCTGTCCAAGAAGTACGAAGTTATTTCCGAACGACACTTAGGTCCTGTGAATCGCCCTGGTACGGGAGTGGGAGGGTGTAGGAACAAACGATCTTTGCGTATAGCCAAAGATGTTTTGAATTTTGGGCTTGGCTTGCAGTTCTGTAAGACAGGCCATTTAGGTACTTATTTGCTATTCGGATTCTCCTTCACACAGTGTACGATGAAATACACGACAAACTAAACGAATATTCACTTGTAGAGGAAAAGTGCCATGAAAAATATACTCATCATCGTTAGTATTATTATCCTGGTTGCTATCATTGCAGGGGCTTTCTTGTGGATCTCTAGAGGAGATGATGAAAGCTTGGGTGATTCCGAGAATAACGTAGAACCCCAAATTGCGGAAGATGAGCAAAGCCTGGCTGATTCGGAGCAGGCCTCTGAGCCTCAACCTGCGGAAGATGAACAAAGCTCGGGCGGTTCAGAGGGGGCCTTTGATCCTAAATCTCTGGAAAATGAGTTAAGCTCATTTGTTTTGCGGGATGAGGATTTGCCTGACGATTATCGTCTGCCCCCAGGTGGAGAGAATATTGTTACAACAATGACTCTGATCAATGAGATGGGAGAACTTCAGGCCAAGCGGTATGTTCTAGCGACCGGGCGTGTCAACGGCTGGAGAATCCAATTGGAGCGCGAGAGAAAAGATGCCTTTGCCCCTTCCTATTTCGAGAGTTCAATTGAGCTTTTTGAATCTGTGGATGGCGCCAAGCTGGCTCTGAGCCCGGAGTGGTTTCCTGCGTATCAAGATGGAGAGCCCGATTGGGTTGACGGCGGCTGCGATCTCGGCGACGAGTGCCTGTTCTATTATTCTGAGAAGCACGACCCGGCCCAAGGGTTGACCACGCTGCGTTACCAAGTGGCTTTCGTCTATCGCAATGTTTTAGTATGGGTAATGGGACGAGGCCTGGACATCGATGTAACCCCGGAATATATCCTAAACGCGGCACAGGCCATATTCGATAAACTTGAAGAATATGCCCAGTTGCAGTAGATAAATTCGGCGGGTTCTACTGGTGACCATGCTCTGCGTGGTCACCGAGGGACTCCCGCATTGCGCTGTCTGGATTGCTCTTCGCGTGGTCACCGAATGACTCCCGTAGTGCGTTGTCTTTCTATTGATAAGGGTGTATTTCATCTCGGTTGCAAATAGCCCAGCCCCTATTGATACACCTCGGGGTTGACGCAGTTGGGTAGTCGTTCTCCGCGCAATCCAGCCAGCAAATTATCACAAGCCAACTCTGCCATGCGCTGTCGGGTATGCTGCGTCGCTGAGCCGATGTGGGGGACGATCAGGCAGTTGGGAAGTGAGTAGAGCGGGTCATTGGGAGGTAAGGGTTCCGGATCGGTGACATCCAGGGCTGCTGAGGCGATCCAATGCTCGCTCAAAGCCTGGTAAAGGGCCTGGCTATCCACCACCGCACCTCGGGCAGCGTTGATCAGGATGGCCGTCTTCTTCATGTATTGCAGGGCCTCGGCATCGATCAAGTGATGCGTCTCGGGCGTCAGTGGCACATGCAGACTGATGAAATCGCTCTCCCACAACAAGGTTTCCAAAGATAGTTTGCTGGCGCTGAGCTCTAATTCTAGTTCCGGTTTTGGTGTGTGATCCGTGTAGACGATATTCATGCCAAAGCCACGCGCCCGCCGCGCTACGGCTGCCCCAATCTTGCCCATACCGACAATACCGAGTGTAGCCCTGTTCAAATCGGCACCCAGCCACCCGGTGGGTGACCAGGTTTTCCAGCGGCCCTCGCGGGCGTCCAGGCTGGCCTGGGGAAGTTTTCGGGCAGCAGCCAGGAGCAAGGCCATGGTCAGGTCGGCGGTGCCTTCGGTGAGCACGCCAGGGGTGTTGCCCACGGGGATGCGGCGCCGGGTGCAGGCTCCCACGTCGACATTGTCGTAGCCCACAGCCATATTGCTGACCACCTTCAGGTTGGGCGCTTTACTGAGCAAATCCTCGGAGACAGGAATAGTCAAAAGGGAAAAGAGCCCCTCTGCCTCAGGCAAACGCTCAGCCAACTTCGGGACCAGGTGATCCGCCTCGGGCGGGCCGGTCACCATTTGACATGTTCCCTCTAAAATCGTCAGCCATTCTTCCGGCAGCGAGTGGCTGATAAGTACCAGGGGGAGTTTGTTATCTTTATTTTTCATCGTTTTCGTCTTGATCATCTTTCTTGGGTTTCAAGGCTTGGCGAAATTCAATTAACCTTGTATCGACAGCGTGGTTGAATGTGCCTTCTGGATAGGTGCCATCATCCTGCAACTCTCCAATTTCCATATCTGTGAATAGGGATAGCGCTTCATCCAGCGTGCTGATGCTCCAGATGTGGAATTGCCCAACTTTAACAGCCTCGATGACCTCGGATTTGAGCATCAGGTTGCGGGTATTGGCCTGGGGGATGATCACTCCTTGAGAACCAGTCAAGACCTTATTTTTGCAGGTTGTGAAGAACCCCTCGATTTTCTCATTGACGCTGCCGATGGCCTGGATCTCTCCACGCTGGTTGATCGATCCTGTCATTGCGCGATCCTGACGTAAGGGGATATTGGCGATGGCAGAAAGCAGCGCGCAAAGCTCGGCAGCCGAGGCGCTGTCACCCTCGACACCGCTGTAACTTTGCTCGAAGGTCAGGCTGGCAGTTAGGCTCAAAGGTTTGTTGTGCCCGTAGCGGTTTCCCAATAATCCATTGATGATCAGAACGCCTTTGGTATGAATAGGTCCACCGAGTTCAGCCTGCCGCTCGATATCGACGA